>NZ_JAOYOD010000001.1:3912500-4225000 GCF_025833875.1 Reichenbachiella ulvae
AGTATCGGTTGTGAGCCTTGTACACGCAAGCCAAGTCTGGAAATGATGGAAAGAGAAGCCAGATGGTACGGAATGAACAAAACAGAATGTGGTCTCCACACAGAATTAGTTAGTAAATAATAGTGCAGGCCTCCACCGGCCTGCCTCACCAATAATAGAATCCAGATCTAGCTGGTAAAGATTAAATGAAAGTATTAGTAACAGGGGGAGCGGGATACATCGGCACCCGATTGATCAAAAAGCTAAGTGCAAATAAGAAAATAGAAAAGATCATCGTGTATGACAACCTCATGCGCGGCAATTACAACCTTTTCTTAGGTGATAAATTTATCCATGGTGAGTCGATTGAATTCATCAAAGGGGATTTGTTGGATTCCAGAAAACTGAAAAATGCACTGAAAGGTGTGGATGTGGTTTTTCACCTGGCTGCTAAGGCTACCAGTCCTTTCGCCAATGTGAACCTGCACTACTACGAGCAAATCAACAACTGGGGTACAGCAGAGCTGACCTATGCGATCGAAGAAAGCGATGTGAAAAAATTCGTCTACCTGAGCAGCATGGGTGTATATGGTTTCTCGAATGATCCTATCACTGAAGATCACGATGTGAATCCAGCATCCTTCTACGCCATCTCTAAACAAAGAGGCGAAGATCATGTGAAGCGACTAAGCAAGGTACATAACCCTATCATCCTGAGATGTGGAAACGTGTATGGCTACAGCAGAAGCATGCGCTTTGATGCTGTGATAAACAAGTTTGTATTCGAAGCGAATTTTAATGGCAGGCTATCTATTCATGGAAGTGGTAACCAGAAAAGAGCTTTCATCCACATCTCTTCTATTGCTGATATCCTGGAGCAAATTGCGGTAAAAGAAATCCCATCTGACACTTACAATGTATCGGAGAGAAACATGTCTGTATTGGATATTGTGGATGTGTTGAAAGAATTGAAGCCGGAATTGGAATTCCTTTTCATCAATCAACAGAACGACTACAATCAGCAGCTGGTCAGTGCAGAACAAAAACTGAAGCAGTACATCCCCTACAGTGATGAGGAATCATTCAAAGATCAGATGATCGAGTTTTTGAATAGCTTCAGCTATTAAGAAAATACATATCGGGAGGTGCACAAAAGGCAACCTCCCGAATATGATGTGACTAATTTTTTCACCAAAGTAAGGTCGCAATAGATCCGGCAGGAATCCTCACTGCAAACCGCCCACCATCAGAACTAACAGACATCTCCTTACTTTCTTGACTTTCATTGATCGCCAGCATCACTAGTCTACCTTCAGGCGTCTCAAAGCATACATTTGGAATTTCCTCGCTTTTCGTAGAGGCAATTCTTACTGATCCACCAGGGACATATTTCGAGGCATGTGCTACTGAGTAGTAGCCAGAGTTTCTCGTGACCTGATCACCATCTATCGTTATTCCTCCCAGACATCTGGTGCACCCTCCATCTGTATGGGGCTGTAGATCTGGAGCCGACGACAGGTTCCATTCTATCACATTCTTACTCCAATTGCGAGGCGCACCGATCATCAGCACTTTGAAGTGCCACATCAGATCTCCCGCAAAATTTCCAGGTGCACCAAACCATTGTTCAGTGAAGTACAAGCCTTTGTCCGGATGGGCATTGTGCACCTCAGTCAAGGCATCAATTTTCCCGCCATACAAATGAAAAGCCGAACCTTCTACATACTTTCTTACCTCTAGATCATCCAATATACTAATCGGATAATCCGGCCTATCCGCATTGTGATCATAGAGCAAAATTTTGGTGTTGATTCCAGCTGCTTCAAAAGCGGGTCCTAAACTTCTTTTGATGAAGTTGGCCTGCTCCTCTGGTAGCATCTTCATGCTCGGATTGTTGCCGGGATGAAGGGGTTCATTCTGGATAGTCATCGCGTCTATGTCAATACCTTCTTCCTTCATAGCCTGGAAATACTTGACAAAATACCTGGCGTAAGTATCATAGTACTGCTCCAACAACTGACCCCCCTTGCTTTCTCCGTTACTTTTCATCCAAACAGGCGGAGACCAGGGAGAAGCCATGATTTTGATGGCTGGATTGATGGTTTTGATTTCTTTCAATAAGGGAATCAGTACTTCCTTTTCTCGATCTATAGAGAAATTGTTTTGTTCCAAATCAATTTCCCCTGCTGGTAAATCGTTGTAAGAATAAACCTCAGCATCCAGATCCGAGGCGCCTATGCTGATCCGGATGTATGACAATCCGATATCCTTTGGTCCCGACCCAAAAAGCTCTTGCAGCAAAGCTTCTCTAGCTGAGCTGCTCATGGCATTCAAGTGGCTGGCACTGCCCCCAGTCAAAGCAAAACCAAAACCATCCATCACCTGAAACCTTTGTGCAGGATCAATCTCAAGTCTAACCCTGCTTTCTTTTTCTTCATCGAGAATCAGCTCATCGGCACGGGTCAACCTACTCTCCCCTTCACTTTCTGTGATATAAACCTCTACACCAGCTAGAAACGAATCTTCAGTTTCCGTTGTGCTTTCTCCATTGTCATGCTTCGCACAAGAACCCAATATCAGGCCCATGAAAGCATATATCATTGTTTTTTTAATCATTGTTACTCCTGATTTGGATCCCAGATGAAAGTCCCAACTGACCCTGCATCCAGTGATGCCGAAAATAAAATGTCTCCCTGCGTGACATTGAATGTTTGATAATTGTCAGTGTTGTTGAGTGCTAGCAGGACTATCTGATTATCTGGTGTGAGATAGCAAACATTAGGAATGCTATTAGAATAGTCCGAAGCGATTCGGAGCGATCCTGGCCTCACCCATTTGGAGGCATGTCCTATCACATAATAGCCCGCCTTTCGGATCACTTGACTCCCATCAATTTCTATTCCTCCGAGACAGGAACTACAGCCTCCATTGGTGTGAGGTTGTAAACTTGGGGAGGAAGATAGATTCCACTCGATTACATTCTTGCTCCAGTTTCTGGTCGCGCCAATCATCAACTCTCTGATGTGCCATTTCAAATCCCCAGCGAAATTGCCCGGAGATCCAAACCACTGCTCGGTGAAGTATACATTCTTATCCGGGTGGGCATTGTGGACATTTGATAGTGCAGAGATATCACCCGCATACAAATGAAACCCTGATCCATCTACATACTTTCTGGTTTCCTCATCGTCCAAAATGGAAATGGGATAAGAAGCCATATCTGCATTGTGATCATACAAAATGATCTTTGTCTCAATATTGTTAGCTGAAAAAAGCGGACCTAAACTGTTTTTGATAAAAGCATTTTGCTCCTCCGCTGACATGCCCATACTTGGGTTGTTGCCTTCATGCAAAGGTTCATTTTGAACGGACAGCGTCTCGATAGTAATACCTTCTGCCTCCATTGCCTGGAGATACTTTAGCAAGTAGAGCGCATAAGAATCATAGTACTCTTCTTTTAATCTTCCTCCTACGCTTGATCCATTCGTTTTCATCCATGCAGGAGGCGACCAAGGGGTTGCCATGATTTTGATGTCTGGATTGATGGCCAATATCTTTTTCAAGATTGGAATTATAATCTCCTGATCGTGAGCGATCGAAAAATTCTCTTGCTGCTCGTCTGTTTGGCCAGCCGGCAAGTCATTATAAGAAAACACTTCAGCATCCAAATCTGATGCCCCAACGCTGATACGCAGATAAGAAATACCTATTGAGCCATCTCCCGATCCGAAGAGTTCCTGCAACAATTCATTTTGTTCGGTCTCTCCCATGTAATAAATATGACCCGCGCTACCGCCAGTCAGGGCAAAACCAAAGCCATCCATCTCCTGATAGGTAGTAGCTAAGTCAATTGACAAATCAATCGACGGATTCTGAGCGGGAGCTCCGATGTAGGAGTCATAGTATTGTAGTTTGGCGGATTCATTCGCCTTGGTGATAAATGTCTCTACTTCTGGTAAGTCTACCACAGGAGGTTCCACTTTTGGGGGAGGAGCCACCGAGTCGTCTGACTCCTGACATGCCAGTAAAAAAGCCATCAACATCCATACGCCCAAAATAATTCTTTTCATAGCACGCCGTTTGAAAAAACAGGAGGTGAAAATCTTCCACCTCCTTTTGATTTTACATTAGTTATAGTACTTCCTTAATTACAATGTCGTCCAGCACGATACCGTCACCAAAAGAGGCTACTGTACCCTCTGGAGCCCATCCGGATCCTACTTTGAAAAGCAAGAACACACTACCACCTTCACTCAAATCATCAGCAGTGACTGTGAACTGTCCATTGGCATCCATGATTCCTTCATAGGCATTGGCAGTACATCCAGCAGCCACTTCCATAATATCTCCAGAGAACTCACCTACTGTACAGTTTTCGCCATCACCATAGGCTTTCAATGCCACCTGTACACCCTGAATGTCATCCTCGACAACTGGCTCAGCAGAAAGTAAATACACCTCGAACCAAGTACCATTAGAACCGGTGGTGCTGCTCAGACTAGCTTCAAATTGATAAGTGCTACCAGCAGTCAGACTTACTTCCTGATAGAGCATGTGGTTGCTGTATTCATAAACATCACCGTTATCATTAGTACCGCTTTTGAAGACAAAGGCACCATCCACAAAATCATGGGCAGTCATGTTATCCGCTGCAGTCCACAGAGCTGTTGAAGTCCATGCAGAAGCATCGGACATATCTCCAGCAGTAACCAAATTCTCACCAAATCCAGATACACTTACCTGTTGAGTTGCATCGTCAGAGCCACCCTCATTAGTAGCGGTCAAAGTAATGGTGTAAGTTCCGCTTTCAGTATAGGTATGTGATGCATCTGTAGTAGTCACTGGATCGCTACCATCTCCAAAATCCCAGCTGTAGGTATCCCCGTCGACCGAAGTATTGCTGACACTAACCATCATGGTGTTCTCCTCGCTCACCGTCACATCGAACCCGGCCAGTGGAGCTTCTATAGGATCATCGCTTTCTTCTCCACAAGCAGTGATCATGATGGGTGCTATCAGCAGTGCCATTAAATAATTCTGATTTCTAAATAGTCTTTTCATCGTTTATAAATTTTATGCTTAGTAATTATTTCAGATTTGGATTTCTGTCCAGCTCCTCTTGTGGGATTGGAAGAAATATTTGACTTTCGTCCATACTATAATCGAATGGCTGACCCGTTCTCAGATCGATCTCAACCAGGTTGTTCATCACAGACACTACCTGACCAAATCGAACAAGATCGTCCCACCTTTGTCCTTCCTGGGCCAACTCAAGCCTTCTTTCCTCCAGGATGGCCTGTCTCATCGTGGCCTGGCTCGCCAGATCAGCAGCAGACAAATCAGGTAAACTCACTCTAGATCTAATTCTGTTTACTTCAGTAGCCGCATCTCCCAGTCGGTTCAGGCCTACCAATGCTTCGGCCTTCAACAAGATCACATCTCCCAATCGCAGTAAGTGCAGACGGTCCGAACTTGCCCATCCACTGGCATTTTTCCATTTGTAAGCGAAAGGAATGGTGCTTCCCACTGCATTGCCCCAGAACTCATCTACCCAATCAACAGCCTCGAAAAGCACAGTAGCATCTCTTCGGATCACATCGCCCTCCGCTGTATAAGCATCGATCAGATCATGAGAAGGAGTAGTAAATTTTCTCCAGCTATCTCCTGAAATAGAAGGAGGTAAATGCATCTGTGGTCCCCAGTTGCCCTCTGGACCTCCAGTGAATTGAACCTCTAAAATCGACTCTGCATTGTTATAATGATTGCCATCGAAGAGGTGGTTGTAGTCGATCAGCTGATAATTGGCCGAACTTTTCTCAACTGCTACACAGTAATCCAGTGCCGCCTGGTAATTTGGATTGGGACGTTGCAAACTCGCTTTGGCCGCCAGGGCATTTGCAGCTCCTGCTGTCGCTCTTGCTTTGTTGACACTCGCATCCGAACCATAAGTGTCAGGCAGCAAATCAATTGCCATTTCCAGGTCTTCGATGATTTGATCGTAAACCTCCTCCTGACTCGACTTGGATGGTCGAATTTTATCAGGGTCAGTGGAAGAAGTAAAGGCAGTCATGATGGGCACCTCGCCCCAACTAGTCACCAGTGTGTAGTGGTGATAAGCTCGTAGGAAATAAGCCTCGCCCATGATTTGACTTCTTCTCTCTTCAGTCAATTTAGGATCGTCTACCAAAGGAGCTCGCTCCAATACCACATTGGCTTTGGCTATGGCATTGTACAAATCGGACCAGTTGCCAAATAGGCGCGAGTTGGTAGGAGTAATAGTCAGCCAATCGACCTGAAAGATCTCTGGATTGTCTCCCCCAGCATAGTGGTTGTCAGATCTTACATCCTGAAATAAAATCTTATCCCACACATAGTATTCCGCCGATTGGAAGGATTCGTAACTCCCCGTCAATGCTGCCTCTAATTGGCTGGCATTGTCATAGCCTACTTCTGTTGTTTCTTGAGATATCGGTTCGAGATCGAGAAAATCGTCACAGGCCACCAGGCAAAACGCCAGCAATGAACCCAGTACAATATTGATTTTTTTATTCATCGTTTTCATGCTTTTGAAATTTTAGAATGTGAGGCTAAGGCCGGCGATAAAGTTTCGGGTTTGGGGATAGGTACCATAGTCGATTCCCTGGGCGGTATTGCTATAGCCAAAGGCATTAACTTCCGGATCAAATCCTTTGTATCCTGTGAAGGTGAAGAGGTTTTCTCCTGTCACATACACCTTCAGCCCTTTGATATTGGCCTTAGACAATAGCGTCTGCGGCAAATCATACCCCAGCGTGATGGTTTTGATTCTGAGATAAGAAGCATCCTCGATAAAGCGAGTAGAAATCCTCGAATTGTCCGTATTCCCCCAGCTTGATCTTGGGATATCCGTTACATCACCAGGCTGCTGCCATCTGTCCAAAACTGCCGTTGATTGATTCTTTGGATCGGTCATACCCTCGGTATCGATGCGAGTAGCATTCAACATGTCATTGCCATAGGATCCCTGCAAGAACACCAAAAGCGACAGCCCTTTGTAAGAAAGTGTATTGGTCATCCCATAGAAGAAATCGGGATTGGCATTTCCTATGATCTTTCTATCTTCAGCCCTAGGATCAAAAGTACTTTCTCCATCTGCTCCGATGTAGTAAGCATCACCAGTTTGAGGGTCCACTCCACCATAGACATAGCCATACAAGGTTCCTAATGGCTCTCCTTCTCTTACCAAACTCGCCTCACCACGACCGGCAATCGAGCCATCGTAGATCTCCTGTCCTACGATATCCACCACTTTGTTTCTATTAAATGAAAGATTGAAATCCGTATTCCATTTCAGATCACTATCCAAATTGACTGTGCTGATCACAAACTCAAGTCCTTTATTTTCCAGCTCTCCTACATTTTGGATCGCATTGTCAAAGCCTGTGCTGCGTGGTAGCGGTGCGTTGAGCAAAAGATCCGTTGTAGTTTTTTGATAAGCATCTATGGTCACACCTACTCGGTTGTTCCACAGTCCCAGGTCCAAACCGAAATTGATTTGCTCAGATTCTTCCCACTTCAAGGTGTTGTTACTAATGGAAGCTGGGTAAGTTCCAGGCTGAGTGATCCCACCAATTGGATAGTTGGCTCCACCACCTACCAAACCAAGGTAAGAGTACTGATTCGCTCCACTGAGCTGATCATTACCCACAATACCCCAGCCAGCGCGCAATTTCAAATCACTCAATGCACTGATCCCCTGCAAGAAACTTTCTTCAGAAATTCTCCATCCTGCAGAAACTGAAGGGAAGTAACCCCAGCGGTTGTCCGGCCCAAAAACACTAGAACCATCCGCTCTGAAATTGGCTGTGATCAGGTATTTGTCCGCATATTCATAATGCACTCTGGAGATATAAGACTGATTGGCCTTTTCAGATTTTGATGCTGTAGCAGCAATGATTTCTGACCCAGCATTAGGCGTTTGAATCCCATCGCTTGAGAAATTCTGCGTTACCACTCGGTTGCTTTCCCATCGGAACTTTTGCTGAACGGCACCTACCAGTATTTCAAATTTACTTTCTCCTAATTGCTTGTTGAATTTCAGCGTATTATCCAGAATATAGTACTGGTTTTTATTGGTATTATTCTCTGCTCGGCCATTCAAGGCACGACCATAGCTGGTCAAATAGGGATTCAAAAAGTAATCGTAGATATCATTGTTATGATCTAAACCGATGTTCGATCTGAAAGTGAAGTTTTTCAAGAATGAAACCTCAGCATAAGCATTTCCAATTAACCTTTGGTTTCTGTAGTTACGATCCGAGCCATCCGTACTGGCCAGTGGATTCTCCCAGTTTTGGAAGGGGTTGCTTGTAAAAGTCCCGTCCTCGTTGTAGATGCCAATGATCGGAGGAGTCGAAAGTGCTCCGAGCAACACACCACCTGAATTGACGGCCTGGTTATCCGTAACGTCTACATCTGAATACATGGTATAGGCTACTCGGGTTCCAACCTTGATCCAATCATTTACTGTATGATCCAAGTTCACTTTGAAGTTGGTTCGATTCATTTCAGAAGTTCGAATCGCTCCTTTTTGGTCTGTCCAGCCTCCAGAAATGTAGTAATTGGTTTTCTCATCCATACCGGACACAGACAATTGATAGTTTTGCGAAGTGCCCTTTCTAAACACTTCGTCCTGCCAATCGGTCTCATCATCGTACTGTGCCCAATTGGTGTTTTGACCCATCTCCTGCATTAGCTCGATGTAGTCTCTGCTTTTCAAAACTGGTATGGTATTCCAAACTTCAGAGAACCCCCCATAAGCAGTAAAGTTGATCTGTGCCTGTTTGGTCGAGCCTTTCTTGGTCGTTATCAACACAACTCCATTGGCGCCCTGAGCTCCATATATAGCAGCGGAAGACGCATCCTTCAAAATAGAAATGGATTCTACATCGGCAGGATTGATCGAGCGTGTATCAGTCGTAGGAACTCCATCGACTACATAAAGTGGCTCGCTACCCGCATTGATTGAGTTCGTTCCTCTAATTCTGATATTCAACCCTTGAGAGGGCTTTCCACTACTAGACATCACCTGTACGCCCGCGGCCTTTCCCTGGATCAACGAGCCAATCTGCGTATTGGGTCTTTGGCTCAAATCCTCATCGCCCACCACTGCAATCGAACCGGTCACATCCTTTTTCTCTTGCGTACCATATCCTACCACCACGATTTCTTCAAGACTTACTATATCCTCCTGAAGACTGATTTCGAAAGTCGACTGACTACCTACCATTAGTGTTTGTGTGATGTATCCTAGCGAGCTGATGATGATTTGGCTCGATGGGGTAAAATCGTGTGAGATCGTAAAGTATCCATCGATGTCCGTGATGGCTCCTACCGTGGTGCCTTCTACCTGAACTGTCGCGCCAGGGAGTGGCTCCTGCAACTCGTCTAATACCTTCCCACTAATCGTGCTCTGCTGAGCCAGGGTGATCGTGCTGGTCAATAATACCAACATCCATACAACACCCAATTTCCTGAAAACGTCAATGTGTTTCATGCTAATCATTTAGTCTTTGTAAAAACTGATTCCTTTTCCCAAGTCGGGATTGTAAAACAAGAAATGATAGCAGGCAATTGCGAAAGTGGGTAGCAAAGAAGTGGATCAAAGTGGACGAGAAAAACACTCAACCCCTTGATTTACTGATCAATGCAAGTAACCTTAAAGTACAGAAAAGTGGATGTCTTTAAAGTTATAGTGGATAGAAATGGATCTAATTTTGGATTAATTCTCTGAAGAGAGATCAAAAACCAAACTTCTAATCAACTATGACTGGGAGTCTTTAGAGACTGCGATTGCATTGATCTGCATGATCTGGTCTTCGAATTCATCTCGAGGACCTGCAGCCTTATTCTTGACTTTGACCCGATAGTTATAGATCGTATTGACAGAGTAGCGCAGTAGCTTCGAGATTTGAGAACTGTCCTGTATCCCCAAACGAATGAGAGCAAAAATTCTTAATTCCGTATTCAAGAGTTCTCCTTGCTTAAGCTCAATCTTTTCCTCTGGCAAAAGGAGCCCGTTGACCTGCTGTACGAAATCCGGATAGATATTGAGAAAAGTGCTGTCAAAGGTCTCATAGAACAAGTGCAATTCCCGATCAATCAAATCGTGTGAGTTCGTAGTTTGGTAGAGTTCTTCGTATTTGCGATTCGTGATCATTTTTTTCACCATGCGACGATAGTTGTCGAGCTTATCGATGAAATCCGAACAGATATTGAGGAAACTGGCGATGTATTGCTCTTTGATGCTGTCCGACTCAACCAATTGATTATTTAAATCATTCAACTTCTCATTGGCTAGTTTCATTTCGTCATTCAGCTCCTTGAGATTCATATTGGCCACACGCAGATCATTTCGTCCTTTTCGCACTTTTTTGACTTGTCGGATCGTCACGAATACCATTATCGCAAGACCCAGAGACAATAAACTAATCAATGCAAGACTGGTCCTAAGTTGTTCGTTTTGCTTATCAATTCGCTTTTGGTAGGCCGCCGTGATCAAAGGAAAAATATTCGAAATCTCGATGAACCGAAGACGAGAATTAAAGAACTCCGCATCCTCAAAGGACACTTTGATGTAGCGATAGGCCCTATCGATTTCCTTCTCCTCATAAAGCAATAAAGCCAGCTGGGTCAGAGAGGCATTGTCCTTGATAGAAGCACGTAAATCCGAAATAGCTGAAAGGGACAAATAAACCTTTTGCTGCTCTATATCCCCATTGATCTCATGAATCAGGGAACGTTGAAAAGCAATCAAAGCATACTGTGGAGTGGCCATTTTCGCCTGTGCCATTCGCTTTTTGTTGATCTCCAGACACTTCTCCATTTTGCGACTGTCACGATATTCTTTCTCAATCAGATCCCAATAGAGATCAGTATCTGGATTCAAATAATGGGTCAAAGAATCGGTGTATGCATCCAGAAGTACACGGTAATTCTGATTGTTGCTTTCTATTCTTGAGTAAAAATGGAGATCTTCATAGACCTTGTGATAGACCATGAAATACATCCTAACTGTACTTTCTTTCAAGGTCTCCTTGTCTACCAATTGCAGAATATCTAAGGCTTCCTTGTAAGAACCCGAATAGGCCAGCATTTTGGCCTGATACAATCTGGCTTCTGACAAAAACTCAGAATTGCCCTGCTCTTCGGCTAAGCTAATATTTTGATTGATATAGTGGAGGGCTGAATCAAAAGTGTAGGTAGCATATTCACGAATCAGCTGCGCCTGCACATGGTATTTTTCACTTGGATCAAGATTAGGATCATCTAATAGCCCTTTGATGCTGCTGATGCGAAGCTCTCTCTGGGAGTCATAAGCGGACCTTTCCTGAATCTCCTGATCTAAAACCAAAAGCAGCGAATCCAAACTCTCTGATTGAGCAGGCCATAGAACGCCAAATAGTAACCATAGTCCCAATATGCTACGCATCTCGAATATTAGCGAATTTTGTTTTAATCAACAGCGAAATTACAGAAATCCCTTTTAGACTTTTTCATACTCATCGACCAAATCCTTATCCAGGACCATCTCACCATTTTCATCTACATGATAGGGCTTTACAAATTTGGCATCCCATACTACTTCGTCGAAAGTATATGAATATCGCGAATGAACAATTTGACTAAAGGTGTCATCAAAACCTTTAATAAGGATCATGATTTCTGCACCACCTTCTACCAGCTCCTCTTGAGTCAAAGAATAAAGAGGTGATTTCTCGTCGATGGGATGCACCAGCGTCCAGTTGAGAGGCAAGAAAAGAATACTATCAATTTCTAATTGAAGTCTGGAAAATTTTCTGGCATAGCTACCTCCAATTTTCTTGTTGTAACTCAACATCACATCTGCAGACAGTTCTATGATCTGGCTACTCCGTCGATTCACAAATCGAAACTGCAAGCTTTTTCCATCCTTGTATGGAGCAATCAGAGCGTTTTTGCTGTATTTAAACATCGCCTGAGGTCTGGAAAAACGTCCGTATAGCAAACCCGTGATGAAGGCAAAAGAAATCAATCCATACACCGACTCAATCGACGAAACGATACTACTGAAGTGTCCCACTGGAGAAATAGAACCAAAGCCTACTGTAGTAAAGGACTGAAAAGAGAAATAAACACATTGCAAGAAATGATCCCATTCGTTATGGCTAAACAGACCAGACAGCTCGGCTCTCCCTGCCAAGAAATAGGCTCCCGCAAACAGTAAATTGCTCCCCAGAATAAAAACTGTAACTACCACAAAAAACAAAAACCAGTTCATCCGAATCAAAGACTGATAGGTGTTCTTAAAATGATAACCAAAATTGACACGCTTCACATTGAATGAGCCATCCTTATTGATAGACCGGTTCGCTACCCGCTCAAACTTTAGCCCCAGACCCGGATCTTGTATTTCTTCACTCATGGTTTAAACTATCAATCCCAAATATAAGTGCTAGTCAATAATGTTAGCTGGGAATCAGTCATTAGTAGCTGAGATTGGCTAATTTTGCGCCTCACTTGGATTGAGTTTGTTGGGCAAACTCAAGGTTAATGGTGAATAGATTCAAGTTATTGGTTTTTCAGTAGCTGACTTTATTCGCTAATTAATCAAGTAGTAATCGCAATACTATTTCTTATTAACATAAAACTACTAACACCTGATCGTTCAGGTAAAATTAGAATAAGATGGATTTGAATGCACTGACAGCCATTTCGCCGGTAGACGGCAGATACAGAAGACACACTGCAGAATTAGCAGAATATTTTTCAGAGTATGGACTCATCAAATACAGAGTACATGTAGAAATAGAATATTTCATCGCCCTCTGCCAGCACCCACTGCCACAGCTCGAAAGTGTAGACCACAGCCTATTCGGTAAACTACGTCAGATTGTAGTAGAGTTTTCTGAAGCCGATGCTCAGGAGATCAAAGACATTGAAAAAACAACTAACCATGATGTGAAGGCTGTCGAATACTTCATCAAGAAAAGATTCGACAATTTAGGACTGCAGCAATTCAAAGAATTCATCCACTTTGGATTGACTTCTCAGGACATCAACAATACGGCGATTCCTTTGCAGCTCAAGCATGCCATAGAAAGCGAATACATTCCAGCTTTGAATCAGATAGAAGCTAACCTGATGGAAATGGCAGAGGAGTGGAAAGACATCCCTATGCTAGCCAAGACGCACGGTCAGCCTGCCTCTCCGACTATGCTGGGCAAAGAAATTTTGGTATTCCACGAGCGTTTGACACAGCAGGTAAACATGCTGGATTCAGTGCGCTATGGTGCTAAGTTCGGTGGTGCAACTGGTAACATGAATGCTCACTTTATCGCCTATCCAGAGATCGACTGGATCAAATTCGCCAACAACTTTGTGGACAACACATTGGGACTGAGAAGAAGCTACCCAACTACCCAGATCGAGCACTACGATGACATGGCAGCTCTTTTCGACAACCTGAAAAGAATCAATACCATATTGATCGACTTTGCACGTGACATCTGGCAATACATCTCTATGGGCTACTTCAAGCAAAAAATCGTAAAAGGAGAAGTAGGATCGTCTGCTATGCCTCACAAGGTGAACCCTATCGATTTCGAAAATGCGGAAGGCAACCTGGGTATGGCTAACGCGGTATTTGAATACCTGTCTGCTAAACTTCCTATCTCACGTCTTCAGAGAGACCTGACAGACTCTACTGTATTGAGAAACGTCGGTGTGCCAGTAGGACACGGCTTCATTGCTCTCAAATCGCTGGAGAAAGGAATGGGTAAACTGGAATTGAATCAAGCAGCCATTGACGCTGATTTGGATCAGAACTGGGCAGTAGTTTCTGAAGCGATCCAGACCCTACTCAGACGCGAAGCTTACCCTGAGCCATATGAAGCTCTCAAAGCGCTTACAAGAGGGAATCAGGAAGTGACTCAGCAATCATTGGCAGAGTTCATCGATACGCTAGAGATTAGTGAAGATCTAAAGGAGGAAATGAAAAACATCACGCCTTTCAACTATACAGGAATCAATCCTTTGAAATAAGAGGTAAACCAAAATTGTTTAAGAAATAAACGGGGCTAAGCAATTAGGCCCGTTTTTTTTATCCTCTGGAATCTCCGCTGAGCTTAGCACATTCTTTCAGTCTTTTATTGACGGTGAGTTTCCACCAGGGTCCTCGTGTTACGCACAGCTTGGACTTAACCCAAAAGTTGTTTTTAAACCTATACCATTTCGATTTGAAGGACTGCTCTGGTCTATGTTCCAGCACATATTCGAATCCCATCTGATGAGTCGCTTCTAGCGCACATCGATTACCATAGAGCATACTCTTTCCATCCTTGATATATATGTGATTGTAGTCCCGAATATCAGGTTGATTGCGCCGAACATCCTCTTTCACTTTCCTATCCACCTTTCGGGTAGGCAATTCCTTTTTGATCTCCTCCTGCGCATGCAACTCTGAAGAGAACAATACACAAAGAGCAAAAGAAAAAAATACCGAGACGATATAGATAGAGCGTATCACTGGTTCAATGATAAATCAAATAATCCGATAACGGAACGGAAGCAGGTTGAATTATAGTGCAACTATACCTTCAATTTCACTGGCCTTCTGGTAGATCTCAATTACCTGATCGCTACTGCCGGCCATTACACGTATAGTGGCCGAAATGTATGTCCCCTTCTTGGATTCTTTTAGATCCATCTCATGCTTTGGCAATATGGCCTTAACCTTATCCAGCTGGGCATGCGGAACAATGAACTTGAACATGTAGAGCGTTGGGAAGGTGTGAACACTCTCCAACTTTTCCTTGAATGACTGTGATGAAAAATCCATATAAATAAAAAAAGTCCTGGCTATCGCCAGGACTCAAAGTTATCGTTTGTTTCTATCCTAGAAAAACTTATATCTCTCATCTTCGATTTCAGCCAGCTCTCTTACTGCCTCATCGATGCTATATGCCAATCTAGACTGTTTCTTTGAAGTTACCTGATTTCTGTAGACCTCATAGTCCGAAACTTCAGGAGCTTCTGCCTTGTTCACCAATTCCATTTGGATCACACCATTGTCGATGGCGAAAGGCTCAGTGATTTCTCCTGGCTCCATGGCGAAAGCCAAACCAACTGCCTTAGGCGCCAGACCTACACTTTTCAATGAGTTGCTGCTCATTTTCAGGTCTGTCATCGAATAGTATTTCGCTCCATTGCCATCGTAAGAGATCAACTTAGTTGCCAAGTTCTCCTCTTCGATTGAGTTCAATTTTTCTGTAATGATCGCAGCCTTTTTCTCATTTTCAACCTGCTTACGAACCTCCACTTCTACTGAAGCCAAAGTAGCCTCACCTTCTTCTTGCTCAGATACCAAAGTAGCAACTACATATTGATCTTCTATCTCGAATACCTCAGAAACATCCCCTACGCTTGCCTTGTTGTAAGCCCAATAAACAATGTTTCTTGCCTCATTGATGCCAGGGATTCTCTTCGCATTTGGTCCAAGGTTAGAAGCAGATTTCACCGCTAATCCTGCGGCCTCTGCATTGGCCTGGAATTCTGAAGAAGACTCTGTATCGAAAGCAAATTTCTCAGCATCTCTGTAGAAAGCATTTCTAGTTTCGTCTCCTACATATAGTTCTCTAGCCACTTTAGCTACTTTATACTCTTCATTGGTTTTAACACCGGTTACATCGATGATGTGGTATCCAAACTGAGTTTCTACTAGATTAGGTAATAAACCTTCTTTTGTAGCATCGAAAACTGCTTTTTCGAATTCTGGAACCATTCTTCCAGACCCGAACCATCCAAGATCACCTCCTTTAGAAGCAGTACCATCTGTTCCATGCAGTCTTGCCATTTCAGCAAAATCAGCACCGTTTTTGATTTGTCTTAAGACCTTATTAGCCTCTTCTTTATCCTCTAACTTGAATAGAATGTGGCTAGCTCTAGCAGTGAAGTCATCTCCTTCTGTCAGGGCTGACAACTTATAAAGAACAAAGCTACCATTCTCTACCAATGGTCCTACTACATCACCGATTGCTGCATCCTGAACAGCGCTTGGCAATTGATCTGCCGAATACGCTTTGAAAGCATCCGTAGCGTCAGAGTTGATAGATGCAAACAAAGAATCATCCTCAGCGGCAGCAAACTGGCTCACCAATTCTTGAATTTCTTCTTTTACCACTGCCGTATCGGTAGCAGATGGAACCACGTCTATTACAACGAATTTCAATGATTTAGAAGCCTCTCCCTTGTATTCATCTTTATGTGCAGCGAAATATGCTTTCAAGTCAGCATCAGAAACTTCAATCGCCGTATCAGATACTGAAAAGTAAGGCACATAGATGTAATTTACTTCTGCTGTATTGTTAGATGACTTATACTCAAACTTAGCCTCAGCTTCTGTTGCATAGTTAGTCTTTATGATCAAATTGTTGTACTTCGTACGCTGACGAGTGGGTGCCAAACTATTTTCGAAGTTGTACCATGCTGCACGCTGCTGCGGTGCTTGCTCTGGAAGTGTTCTCAAGTACTCAATTACTCTTTCCTTTTCGAAAACGCCAGTCTCAGGATTCGTAAATGCCTGTCTGATCTGTGGGCTGATGTTGTCTCCCTGAACCATGTCTACAATCTCTTCAGCAGAGATATCCAATCCTAACTGATTGTATTGTGCTTCGAAGGCATACTCACTGATCAACGCATCCCAGGTTTGGTTGCGGATGAACTCCTGCTCAGAAGCTGAAGGACTTCTTCCCTGATTCATTTGGAAATTGTAAGTCATCTCCTCCTGCTTGTCCAAGAAGTCCTGATAAGAAATAGTCTGTCCGGCTATCTCGCCTATATTGGCAGCTCCACCAAATAATCGAGAATTAGGTCCCAATAAATCCGCTCCAATGAAAGCGACAATAGAAAACCCAATAAGGCCTACGACTATTTTCCCCCCTTTATTCCTTAATGTATTAATTAATGCCATGTCTATTTATGTTAAAAAAGATGCGCAAAATAAGAAAGCCTCCTGTTAATATCAAAATTTTCCTGCGCTTAGTTAAATCCTTGTATTTGAGGCTATTCTTGATCTAAAATTCTTAATTTGATTTTTTCGATTCGAGCTTCTTCCATGAGTAAAATTTCGAAGCTATATCCCGGTAATTCAATCACATCTCCGGGTTCAGGTAAGTTCTCATTGATAGACAAAATCAGTCCTCCTAGTGTATCATAGTCACCTGTCGGCAGGTTAAAACCATGAGTATCATTAAGATAATCTACTTCTTGTCGGGCACTGAATTCATATTCCTTATCATTGAGTTTTAGCTCGAGCAAATCTTCTTCATCGTGCTCATCACGAATTTCACCAAAAATCTCCTCGATAATATCTTCCAAACTAACGATCCCTGACGTACCACCATACTCGTCGACCACCAAAGCTAAACTTTTGTGTTCAGTAATCAATTGAATCATCAATTCATTTGCTGGCATGGTTTCAGGTACTATAATGATCTTAGTAAGAATTTCAGGAATATCCTGTGGCTTTTTGAACAAAGCCAGCGAATGGCAATAACCAATCACATCATCAATAGATTCATCATACACCAGGATCTTCGAAAGCCCCGTTTCGATGAACATTTCTTTTAACTCCTCTATCGTATCACTGACATCTACAGCTTTGATCTCGGTACGAGGAATCATGCACTCCCTCACCTTAACGGTTTTAAAATCCAGGGCATTGTTGAAAAAACGTGCATCGACATCCTGATCATTTTCCTCCGTATCATCCTCCATAATATTTCGGATATAGTTGTTCAGGTCTGTCAAACCATATACGGGTCGATCATCCGAATATTCCAACCTCAGAACTCTGGTTAACAAAAACTTGCTACCAGCCACAACCATAAAGACCACCGGACTGAGCAAGTAGTAAATGATCAAAATAGGTACGGATAGAACCGAAAGAAAACGGTAAGGATTGGTTAGGAAAATACTCTTGGGTACATACTCAGCGGTAAAGAGAACGATGATCGTAGAGATTACAGTCTGTGACAGCAAAATCACCAAATCGTTGTTGAAAGGTTCGGGCAGCACTCTCGCCAACCAGGGATCCAGAAGCATCGCCATAAATATACCATAGACTACAAGCGTCAGGTTATTACCAATCAATGTGGTAGCAATGAAATTGGAAGGATTGTTCGAAAACTTGTGTAGAATCCTTGCTGACAACCCACCCTGCTTTTCCTGCAATGCTATATGAAGCTTATCGGTTGTGATAAATGCTATTTCGATACCAGAAAACAGCGCAGAGAAGAAAATTGATGTCAGGATGGCCCCTGTCAGGAATGTATCCATATATGATTAGATGTGAACTACTTTGGGTTCTTCTTTAATTTGTATAAAAGTAAAAGACCTATGCTTAACATAAAAATCCAATAGGACTGCATAGCACCATAAAGCATGGTTTGGTGAATGCCAATCAGAAAAAATCCAGCCGCTAATGTAAATATCACTATTTGAAAAACCGATCCACCCATACTATTCTGACTTTTCTATTTCTGCTTCTTCCTCTAGCAACTCATAATCTGTAGTATCTTCCTCGAAAACCAAATCATCGTCAAATCCACCAGAGTTACTTTTAGCTTCGTTAGTTGGCGCCAGATTCATGACACCAGTTGGTTTCAGGATCGTGTATTCATCAAAGTCCTCGCTGGCTTCCAGACCTTCTCCCTTGAGTACCTCCCCTCCGGATCGGATGGTCACAAACTTATCCGTATGAATTCTTTCTTCTTTCGGTACCCAATTGAGCAGCTCGGTATGCAAATCATCACCCTTGGCCAGACTTACCATTTGGACATCTCCCTCGGCCTTATAATAATCTTCCTCAGAAAAATAGTAACCCGTATTCGCTCGCAGGGTGGAAGCCAGACGTCCAGCATTATCATAAAATTCCAGATAAATCCCTTCAGGAAAATCTCGATCCTCATTTTCGTAGACCAACTGCTTGGCAGCCACCAGACGGATCTTAGCGACAGCTGAATCAGATACCATCACATCTATGCTATCCATTGATACAGAAGGCCCCTCATAGCGCTCTTGATCCAGTACGGCCTTTTTGTCCTCACAGGCTAACAGACCTAATAATATGAATAAGGGAAAAAGATGTTTCATTCTAATGAACCAATCAAATTTTCAGTTGAAATGCTTTGTCATAAAAAAAGCACCTTCTCGCAAAAGTAAGGTGCTTTTTTTGATTTCTTATATAGAGATATTAGTTCGGTCTTCTTTCTAGAACAACCGTTTCGTTGATCCAACATCCCAGAGTCATAGACTGACCTTCAGTCAATCCAAGTTCGAAAATTTCTCCTATAGAAGGAAATTGTTCTTTGGCCTTTGCCATCAATTCAGAATTTCCTGCTTTCGCATACTGGTTGTAAGCTGCGATGAAAACCAATCTGTCATCTACCTTGCTCACACCCTCTCTACAATCATTGTAGCTCTGGAAATAAAGATTACCAATTAAAGTATATGCTTCCTTAGCAGATGGATCATTGGCCAATGCCATTCTCGCAGCGCTTCTAGCTGATGGCTTCATGCCTTTACTAGCATACATCTGAGCCTTGTTCATATAGATCTCTGCTTTCTTCAAATTATCATCTGACATATCGATCGCAGCATCATAGTATTTAGTTGCCTTATCCATATCTCCAGCAGCGGCGAATTTAATCCCCAATACTTTTGCCATACCGTAAGATGGATCAGTCGTGTAAACCAACTCACCTGCCTCGGCAAATGCTGGGCTATCAGTGCATTTTGCAGATAACATCAATTGGAAAACTTTCTTAGCCATTTTCACATCCTGTGTTTCTCTCATTTTAGGAACCAATTTTCCTTCGATGAACTCACAGTTGACATCTACCGTGGCAGTCAAAAGTTTATCAACATTCTCTTGATACTTTTCATATTTATCATTGCCTGACTTGGCTTGCTTCTCAGCGATGATATCTGAGACCATTCCATATATCTCAATCACCTCCTCATCAGTGATTGCTCCACCAGTCAATTTATATCTTCTCACTACATCCATGTAGCCAACCAAGTTGTTGTTAAGAACTTCAGTACCATTTAGTTCAAATACTTTTTTGAACAAATCCATCATTTCTTGATACTTGGCTTTGTTTCCTTTATAGTATTTGTAAGCACTAAAGGCCTTTCTATTCAATACATTGGCTTCATCACCAAAATACTTGATTCGGTCATCGTACATCTTCATGGCCATCTCTTGATACTCAAGCTGCTTGGCAGCATCTTTCTCTTCATCAGCCAATCCTTCATATATCTTGATACCATTAATATAAAGCGACTCGTTAAGGTCAGGGCAATTCTCTAGTAACCACTTGTGAGGCTCTACTGCTGTTGCATATTGCTCACTTTTAACAGCATCTACATAGAGTGCGTTTTTCTCTTTTGCTTTATCTACATCTTCTGGCCAGTTCCATCCTGGCTGAGCGATTGCTGCTGCATTCAAACCAACAACTAACCCTATCAATAGTAGCTTTTTCATTTTATCCAATTTATGTTTTGATAGTTAAGTGCTAAAAAAAGCGAAAAATTATGATGAACAATTCACTTTCTCAACTATTAGACTATTAATTATACTTTCTTCTGATAAACCAGCGGTCATTCAGCGTAACACCTAAGGTAAATTTGATGTAATTTTCTTTAACCAATCCATCGTCCTTAGTACCTCGCTGCCCGTATTTAAATGTCATATTCAAAGCCGAAACAGTCTTAACAGGTAATGACCATCCAAAATTGATGCCAATATCATCGATATTGGTATTTCCCGTCACATAAGGCAGCTGCTGATAACTCACACCCACACGGTATCTGACACGACTCAAATAACTGTCCACGTCATTATATTTAGGGATTATCTCTATTCCTAACCCTGCAGATAAAGTCCTTCTAAAACCCAATGCACTGTTATCCGAAAAGGCCGCATCATCTTGCCAGTCTGCAATAGTTACATCCAATCCAACAATCAAACGATTTTCGTATTCATACGAAATACCTAATCCTAATTCAGTTGGAAGCCCAAAACTGCTATCATAACTTCCATTCACTAAAGTATCACCCGGCAAATCTCGATCTCCTATGAAGGTAACTTGTCTCGTCAATCTTTCTCCTTTCAAATCTTGACCTAAATCGTAGGTTGCACCCACAGAAATATTTTTCTTCTCACCTATTTCAAATCGATAGGCTGCACCAAATCCCAAAGTGAATCCTTTATAATTTGTTTTTTGCATGATCCCAGAAGGAACCTGAGAGGTCACATCATCTCCTGTCAAGGTGATTCTATTTTCATCTTCTATAAAACCAAAAAGAAATGACCCTCTCACTCCAAAGGATAAGTTTTTATAGGCCCTAATTCCATTGGACCAGTATACTTCTGTAAGCCCTCCTTCTCCTGTACGTTCAACCAATGCTGTAACCTGATCATTGCCTTCCACCGATGCTTCAGAAAGAAAATTGTAGTTAACTGCACTATATGGGCGAACCCCAATGTTAGTGGTCATCCTATTATATATAATGGGAAATGCAAAGCTGAGATACTTGAATCCCCCAGAACCGTTGGTTTGAGAATCAATCGAGGTGGCGGATGTACGGCTTTCTCCCTGGATTCCGATTTCGAATGAAGTCAATCTGTTATAAGTCAATAGCGCAGGATTCATACTATTGATATGATAAAAACTAGGCGTACCAATTCCCACTCCGCCCATAGCTCCTTGATGGGACATAGCTCTGCTTTGAATATCTCCGATACCAAAAACAGAATAAGGGGAAAACGTGATTTGTGCCTGAGCCCAAAAGCTACTTATCATAAAGGCAGCTACTAGAGCTATGCTATTTTTTCTCTTCATTGTACTCCAAAATCCTAATCAAACCGACCAGCACCAATTCAGGGGATGCAAAGATGGATGCTTTTAATTTAGATTCAAAACGTTTTGTCCAACCCCCGCACAGAATCACCTGTATATCAGGGTATATTTGACTATAACGATCTATTATACCATCAATTTCCGCAGCTATACCATTAAATACCCCACTCATCATGGATTCTCGAGTAGAGCCACCTATCAACGGCACCTCCTCGTAATTTGTGATTAACGGCAGATTTCTGGTGTAATCGTTCATCGATTTGAATCTTAATTCTACTCCGGGAGAAATACCTCCCCCATGATAATGCGATTTACTATCCAAAAGGTCGTATGTGATACAAGTCCCGACATCAATAATTAAACAATCCCGCTCCTGAAACATTTGCTGAGCCCCCACTACAGCCGCCATTCGGTCCAGACCTAAGGTGTGAGGAGTACCATACTTATTGAGTACAGGTACAGGTGTCTTTGCATCCAAATACAAAACCCTATAATTAGACAAAAAGTCTTGCTGCTCTGAAGGTGAATAAGCCACACTAGAAGAAATAATGTGAAGCGGCATAAATTCATCAACCACTTTTTTCATTTCCACCAGGGACTCAACAGTTTCTAGGTCAAGCATCTGACCCGAATCAAACTTTCCAATTTTGATCTGTGTGTTGCCTATGTCTAATGCGATAGCCTTCATTTCTTTACTCCAGAAAGCCGTGAAGTTACGGTGAATTTTTCTGCTTATAATTCAAAAAATACAGAATGAATAACATTAAGTAGAAATTGGGTTTCTTATCTTTATATCCGACAAAAAGAACTCGTAAACTGCGAAAAGAAACAAATAATGTAATTATTGGATAGATGAGTTCGACTCATTTATATATAATTGCCCCACGATATTTATATCCTCATGCGGAAGTTTATTTTTCTAGTTATTTTTCTTAATCTGGCTCAGCTGACATACGCCAGTTCATCGGAAACCACCCCAACATCCCTAGAACGAGAAACAATTGAAATGTCAAGCACCGAAAGCGGTGAGGAGCATCATCATGCCCCTGCCTGGACGGTTATTCCTTTTGTACTTCTGCTGCTCATGATAGCAACAGGCCCGTTGTTCTATGAGCACTTTTGGCACAAAAACTATCCCATAGTGGCATGTGCCCTGGCGGCAATCGTAGTGTCCTACTATCTATTCGTACTTCACAATGTCCATAGCCCAGTCCATGCACTAGCAGAATATGCTCAGTTTATCGCATTGCTAAGTGGATTGTACATCGCCTCAGGTGGTATCATGATAGAGGTAGACAAGGAGGCCAAGCCACTAACCAACGTATTCATTCTACTTATTGGAGCTGTAGTAGCCAACATCATAGGAACTACAGGGGCTTCAATGTTGTTGATTCGACCATTCATCCGACTCAACAAAAACAGAATTAAACCTTATCACATCATATTTTTCATCTTTATGGTGAGCAATATTGGAGGTTCATTGACTCCTATTGGTGACCCTCCACTTTTCTTGGGGTTCTTGAAAGGAGTTCCGTTTTTCTGGACACTCCAATACAACCTAATCCCATGGATATTTGCCAGTTTGATACTAGCAGGGGTGTTTTTCCTTATGGATAGAAAAAATAAGTCTGATTACAGTTTTGGAGAAGACACGGAAACTCCCTCGGGCAAGCTCACCATTATTGGAACCAAGAATTTTGTTTGGTTAGCCGTAATTGTTGGCTCAGTATTTCTGGATCCTAATGTGATCGATTGGGTCCCTGCTATCAACTATGAAGGGCAAAAATTCTCATTCGTAAGAGAATTAATCATGCTTAGCTCGGGATTTCTATCCTACAAACTCGCGAATAAAGATGCTATCAATGGAAATGAATTCAATTTCGAACCTATTAGAGAGGTAGCATTTATCTTCATCGGTATTTTTGGAACCATGATGCCTGCACTGGAATTGGTAAGCAACTTTGCACAATCTGACGCTGGAGCAGCGATGATTACACCTAACACTTTATATTGGGGTACAGGCTTGCTATCAGGATTTTTGGACAATGCACCCACTTATATCAACTTTTTAACCGCCGCAATGGCATCTCAAGGCGCTTCTATTACCAATTTGGCAGATGTAATCGCCTTTTCTCAGGGAAGCTCGGAGTTCGTTAATTCTATTTTATCCTTAAAGGCCATTTCTGTAGCGGCTGTATTCTTTGGTTCCATGACCTATATTGGAAACGGCCCAAATTTTATGGTGAAATCAATAGCAGAACAAGTAGGTATTAAGATGCCCTCTTTCTTTGGATACATCATTAGATTTTCGATTCCTATTCTGCTGCCTCTTTTCGTGGTAGTTTGGTTGATCTTCTTCTACTGGGGCATTATTTAGTATTCTACAGATAGGAAGATTCCCATTCCGAACATTGGGAACTTTCTCCATTCTGCATCTTCCTGCAATCTTCCAATAATTGGACCATGTGAGAAGCTTCCAGCAAAGACTATTTGGCCATCTTCGTCCAGGTTTTCGACACATTCGATCGAAAGATAAAAATCATTAGTCATTACGATTCCATACTCAGTCAGATCAAGTGTAAATACCTCGTGGGCCTTGAGCTCTGAAGAGTTGAACAAAATCAATGGTACCTGATGCTTAGTGTTGGGTAGACCTTTTTTGATATCATAAAAATTGAGCCTGAACAACAAGGAATCGTTGTTGACGTAGGTCGGTTTGATGTGTAGTTGATTGATAAAGGTCAGGTCCTCTCGAACCCGAAAGATAGTTCCAATCTGATCGCCCGGACCGACCGATGAAAATCCGACCTGAATCATTTTACCTGCATTCTTGCTCCCCAATACTTTTTTCTTGAGAGGTCGATCAGAAAACACAAACTCTGGCAATTGCGTGGTGGATTGGACCAGAACCAGTTCATTAGCTTCCTTCATTTCCTTCAAGAATTGACTGAGTGGCCTTCTATACGGCTCGAAACCTACACAGGAAATCGATAAAGTATCAGCCAAATTTTCATCCGTATAACTCAATGAAAAATGACCATTTTGATTAGAAACGGTCCTAAGATTGGTATGCAGCAGGTTGATATTAACGTAGGGTATGCTTTCATTTCCGTTGGTTACTTTGGCGGAAATTTGACTCTGAGCATAGAGAGAACCCGAGATTAGAAGAAAAAAAGCACACAAAAAATTCGGCATAGATAGTAAGATTAAGTTTCAAACTATCAATGCCGAATAGGTAATAAAGGTTGTTTACGAATTATAGCGCGAGCATCTTGACTGCAGTTATGGCAGCCTCATCGCCCTTGTTTCCATGTTTTCCTCCAGCTCTGTCCATGGCCTGCTTCTGTGTATTTGGAGTTAGCACACCAAAAATTACCGGCTTGTCATACTTGAGAGATACATCTGTGATTCCCTTTGCCACTGCATCGCAGATGAAATCAAAATGCCTCGTTTCTCCCTGGATCACACAACCCAGGCAGATCACTGCATCTACATCTGTTCTTTGGGCCAACTTTTGGGCGCCTAAACTCAACTCAAAACTTCCCGGTACATCTACCTTTACAATGTTTTCCTGTTTCGCACCATGACTCAACAGAGTTTGCAATGCGCCATTATACAAAGAATCTGTTACCTCTTCGTTCCATTCCGAAACAACTATAGCGAATACCTTGTCTGAGATATCTACCAGGTTTTTATTACTGTAATCACTTAGGTTTTTCTGTGAACTTGCCATGATCTTTAATTTTTCAATAAAAAAGGGATGAACCTAAATCCATCCCTCCACTTCTTTAATATTTTTATTCAACCTTAGTTGATTTCACCACTCAAACGAGTCACATGCTTCAAGGCATCTTGATAAACCGTGCTTTCCTTGTAATCATCTACAATCGTCTCGTAGTTGGCAAGGGCAGCAGCTGTATCACCACTGGTCTCATTAGCAATAGCAGCTTTCACAAGGTAGCCTGGAGTAAACTGGTCGTTGGCATTATAGCCTGCAGCCTTTTCGTAATAGCTGGCAGCCTGACCATATTCGCCCAATTCCATGTAAGCATCTCCAGTCAAAGCATAAGCTCTACCCTGAATCAGATAATCAGAAGCACTGAATGCTTTCAAATATTTCAACGCATTGTCGAAATCTCCCAACTTCAAATAAGTAGCACCTGCATAGTAATTGGCCATGTTAGCCGCGTCGGTCATACCGTAGCTATTGATGATCTCAAGAAAGCCATAGTTATTGCCATCTCCATTCAAAGCCAAACCTAAACTGTCTGCCTCAAAATAATAAACAGCCTGAAACAAGTCTCTTTGCGCATCTTTGTTTTGGCTCTCTATATAATATCTACCAAATAGAAACCCTAAAACAATTACAGCCAATACCGCTCCTACTACGGACACCATTGTTTTGTTCTTTTCAATGAACTGCTCCGTTCTGGATATTTGCTCCGCTAGTGCTTCCGGACTTTCTAGTAAGTCATTTCCGTGCTCCTCTGCGTCTTTTCTCTTTTTTGTCATACTTCTTCAAATTCAAGGCCGCAAATCTAATAAGAATTTGATTTACAGCCAGCTATAATCTGTCGGGTCGATTAGTCTTCTAAGAATGGATAAGATGGATCCGCATATACATCTGTGTAAGCATGCTCTGCAGGTGGGAATGGAGACTCCTCAGCAAACTTCACTGATTCGTTTACGATCTCCTTTATCTTATTACCTATTGCTTCCAGATCTTTTTCAGTCGCCAATTTCTTATCTAAAATTTCAGCTTTGATTTGCTCGATTGGATCACGTTGTTTGTATTGCTCTACTTCCTCTTTGGTTCTGTACTTAGCAGGATCAGACATAGAGTGTCCTTTGTATCTGTAAGTTCTGAACTCCAATAAAGTTGGGCCTTCTCCCGCTCTTGCTCTCTTAGCAGCACGAGCTACAGCATGGTGTA
This sequence comes from Reichenbachiella ulvae, assembly GCF_025833875.1. Lineage (NCBI taxonomy): Bacteria > Pseudomonadati > Bacteroidota > Cytophagia > Cytophagales > Reichenbachiellaceae > Reichenbachiella > Reichenbachiella ulvae. Next base: position 3,939,354 of record NZ_JAOYOD010000001.1, read on the forward strand.
CGTCTATTACAGACATACCATCTATAGATTCTGAAGGCATTTGGTATGAGCTACCTAGATCATCAAGACCTGTTACGTTGGATGTTCTGGCTACCGAAGTACCCATGGCATATCCGTTGTTCTCGATACAGAAGATCACTGGCAACTTCATCGTCATGGCCATGTTCAAAGCCTCGTGAAATGCACCTTGTCTTACTGCACCATCTCCCATGTAGGTCATACATAGTTTTCCAGTATTGTTATACTGCTCAGCAAATGCAATCCCTGCTCCTAGTGGCACCTGGCCTCCTACGATACCATGTCCTCCAAAGAATCCATTCTCCTTGTCAAACATGTGCATGGAACCTCCTTTACCTTTTGAGATACCTGTCTCTTTACCGTACAGCTCAGCCATGATTGCTTTAGGATCAGATCCCAAAGCCATTGGGTGCGCGTGATCTCGGTATGCTGTGATGTATTTATCTCCTTTTTCCAAAGCAGATACTGCACCAGCTACACAAGCCTCTTGTCCTATATACAAATGGCAAAACCCTTTGATTTTTTGCTGGCCATATAATTGCCCTGCTTTTTCTTCAAACTTTCTCATCAACAACATGGACTCATACCATTCCATGTATGTCTCTTTTGGAAAATCACTCTTCGATTTTGCTCTGGAATTCTTCTTATCTTTTACACTTGCCATTTCTAATAAGGTTTAAAGCGTAAATACGCAATGTTTTCAAGGTTTGGCTTAAACGCTGGTTCAGCGAAGTGCGAAATTAGTTATTTTCGCAACTCCAGCAAATATATATGTTTCTTCAGTCACTCAAACTCCACAATTTTAAGAATTACACAGCAGAAGAGGCCAACTTTTGCGAACACATCAACTGTTTCGTAGGGTTAAATGGTAGTGGAAAGACAAATATTCTGGATGCGATCTATTATCTCTCCCTGACTAAATCTGCTTTCAACTCTATCGACAGTCAAAATATCCGGCACGGTCAGCCATATTTTCTAGTAGAGGGAAACATGGATATCGACGGAAAATCCAAGCACATACACTGCAGTCTGAAGAAGCAAGAAAAGAAGGTATTTAAGGTCAATGGATCTGAATACGAAAAACTAAGCCAGCATATAGGGAAATTTCCTGTGGTAATGATCGCCCCCAACGATGATGAGTTAATTCGAGAAAGCAACGAAATCAGAAGAAAATTCTTCGATAGCATCGTATCCCAATATGATGCGGAATACCTCAATCGACTGATTCAATACAATCATCACCTCAAACAACGAAATGCACTTCTCAAGCAATTCAAAGAAACCAGAAGATTTGACGCTACACTTTTGAGCAACTACGATCAACATTTGATTTCGATTGGTACATGGATCGCTCAAAAAAGAAAAAGCCTGATCGAAGATTATCTACCCTATTTCGAAAAATATTATCGCATCATTTCGGAAGAGAAGGAAATGGTCACAATTCGATATAAGAGTAAAGCTTTAGAGCCGGATTTTGAATCGATATTTAAAAACAGTCTGGAAAAAGACCGAATCATGCTTCGTACGCATGTAGGTGTGCACAGGGACGAATACCAGTTGATTATCAACGATCAACCCCTAAAAAAATTCGGCTCTCAAGGACAACAAAAATCTACTTTGATCGCTCTAAAGTTCGCTCAATTCGAATTTGTGAAGAAGCACCTATCTATTACTCCGATTCTTTTATTGGATGATATATTTGACAAACTGGATGACCTCAGGATTGAAAAGCTGCTGCAAATCATCGCTTCGGACAACTTCAAACAAATCTTCATCACCGATGCCCGGGCAGAACGAACCGAAAGCCTACTCACCGATCAGTTCGAACCTAAAAAAATCTTTTTAGTTACCGAAGGCAGCATTACACCTAAATCATAAAAAATGCCTGACCGGGTTTCGATCAGGCATACAACCGCCAGATTGTGCTTCAATGCTATGGTTAGGTTGGTCAGGTTAAAATAGGTACTAAATAAGTTCTAGTATTTATTACCACAGTGTATTACCAAGCTCTATCGTAGAACCTGTTTTAATCAATACCATCATGACAAAATATAAGATGGCTATAATGATCAATTTGCTTTTTTTGTAGGTGATTGTTGTTTTCATAACTCGAGTTGGTTTTAATACTTTACAAAAGTCCCAACTGTGGCACTAAGAAACAATACCCCAAAAGCGGTATATTTCTCATCTCCGTTCGGCAACTACCCGAACTTCTTCTTTAGGCCTAAGAGTTAGCAATGGGTTAAATTCAACTTTTTCAGGCGTAATAGGGCTAAAACGGAAAATTTTGACGAATTGAGTCAAAAGAATCATAATCTCGAACATGGCAAAATTGTTTCCAATGCAGAATCTAGGACCCGCTCCAAATGGTAAGTACTGAAATTTGTGTTTGAGTTCTCCTTCTTCGAATCTTTCAGGACGAAAGGTTTCTGGGTCAGACCAATAATCCGAGTTATGGTGGAGCTGATAAATATTAATCATCAATTGCTTACCCACCTCGATCCGCACGCCCCCAACTTCATCGGGTTGTTTCGCCTGCCTCACGATGTTCCATATTGGGGGATAAAAACGCATGGATTCCATCACCACACGGTGCAGATATTGCAGATTAGAAAAATTCATCATGTCCATGGCCTCCAATTGATCCATGTCTTTCACCTCTTGGTACAACTTATCCTGCACCTCAGGATAGTGAGCCAACAAATGTAAGGTCCATGTCATCGCGAGAGCCGAGGTTTCATGACCAGCCACCAAAAATGTCAAAAGCTCATCTCTGATCTGACCAAATTCATCTTTTGGATCCAAATGATCCATCAACACCGAAAGAATATCATTGACATCCTCTTCGGCAATTGCCTTTCTGCTATCAACACATTTTTGAATCAGCTCATTGCTTTCTTTCATCATTCGATGATAGCGCTGATGAGTAGGTGTAGGCAGCCAAAGGGGCCATTTTAAAGGAGATCGAATGCGATCTACAATAAATTCCTGAGCAAACTCAATATTTCGGCTCATGGCACTTTTCAACTCCTCATCCTGATATTTGATCAAAGAATTGAGCAAAACAGTCAATGTCAGGCCATTCATCTCGGTATCCAAACGGATTTCATCTTGTTGGTAAGATTCGATGTAACTCCTCGTCGTCTCCCAAACGGTCGGCAATAGTTTTTTCAACTCTGGCTTATGAAATGAAGGCTGCAGCAACTTTCGCTGTTTGTGCCAAAAATCACCTTCTGCAGTCAATAGACCTTGACCCAACACTCTGGCGACCTCTTTGTATCCACGGCTCTTTTTATAATTCTGATGATTAGTCGCTAGTATAAATTGTGCCTGTTCGGGATCCGAAATCAATACAAAATCTCCCATAGGCAAATTCAAGTCCACTGGAGATCCCCATTTGGCAGCTTCTTTCATGTAAAGGAGAGGATTGGACTGAAACTTTTTTAAGTTTTTGATGCTTCTGTTCTGAGGAAACGCTTTCGGTAGATCAATCATAAAAACGAAAATAGATCAAATTAGCCACAAATAGCCCCTCAAAGCGATACAGGATGTTTTCTGAGTTAAGCACTTAATATTTCCTGCAATAAGTTCACTTCATTCATCACATATAGTTGCAGATTATTCAGTATTTATATTTATTTGTACGTAGTTATACGTAAATTTAATAATGATGAAAAATGAACCTTGTAAAACCTGTCAAAACCTGGACTGTATAATCAAGCGAAATAGCTATGGTGAAGGCGCAGAAGAATTCTTAGTGCAAAAACACACCATTCAGTGCAAAAAAGGACAGCAGTTTATTTTGGAAGGCGCACCTGTACACGGTCTTTACTTTGTCTACAATGGGAAAGTAAAGGTAGCCAAGACTGGTTTCCAAGGTCGAGAGCAAATCGTACGTTTCGCAAAAGATGGTGAAATCATTGGCCATAGGGGTTTTGGGGTAGGTCAATCCTATCAGATTAACGCTGTGGCACTTGAAGATACTGTACTCTGCAATTTCACCAACGAAGTGTTACAGGATATGCTGCACAAAATGCCAAACCTTACTTATGACTTCATGATGTTCTATGCAGAAGAACTCAACCGAAGTGAAACGAAGGTTCGAAAATTTGCTCAAATGACAGTAAGAGAAAAAGTCATTGATGCATTCCTATACATATATAGAAAATTCGGTCAGAGCAATGACTATTTAAACATTCAATTGTCGAGAAAGGAAATTGCTGATTTTGCAGGAACTACTGATGAGCAAGTGATCCGTGTAATTTCCAGTTTAAAGAAGGAAAATTTACTTCGCGCAAGTGGTAAACGACTGGGAATCGTAGACTTAGACCTGCTTAAAAAGGAAATATCTGAACACAACTTCTTCCTGGATAGCTAGTCTTTATGTTTTATTACATGTTTTAACCTGTTATTACACATATTAAGTCTAGTAATTACGCATTTATTTTGTGCGTATTACTACGTACTTATTTATGTCTAATACACATCTTTTCAAATCCAACCAAATTCTTGGTCTCAACACCATTGCCTTTACCTTCAGCTTTGCAGCATGGATGCTCAATGGGGTGCTGGTTACTTTTTTGGTGGACAATCAGGTTTTCGCCTGGTCATCAGTTCAAGTAGGCTGGCTTTTAGGAATTCCCGTACTTACAGGATCAATCTTCAGACTGCCTGCAGGCTTACTCACCGACAAATTTGGTGGAAAACCTGTTTTCACTTCACTATTAATTATTTGTGCTATCCCCATGTTTCTCCTATCACAGGTCACGGGTTTTTGGGGATATGCCTTCTGCAGTTTAGGCTTTGGACTTGCAGGTACTAGTTTTGCAGTCGGTATTGCTTACAGTTCTTTATGGTTCCCAAAAGAAAAGCAAGGGCTTGCATTAGGAATATTTGGCGCAGGAAATGCCGGGGCTGCCATCACCTCAATGATCGGGCCCAGCCTCCTGCTCCACCTTACCAACAATCGACTTGAACTAGAAGCTTGGAGATTGATGCCCATGATGTACGCCGGATTTTTGGTGATAATGGCAATCATATTTTTTCTTCTTGCCGAAAACAAAAAGCCCCAATCAAGCTCAAAAACCCTAAAAGGTCAACTAAGTCCATTAAAAAACACACGAGTCTGGAGATTCGGTCTCTATTATTTTTTAGTATTCGGATGTTTTGTTGCATTCGCAGGGTGGTTGGTACCATACTATACCAATGTATATGGATTAGATCTAGCCACAGCAGGGCTCCTGGCAGCTTGCTTTAGTTTACCCTCTGGCGTGATCCGTGCATTTGGCGGATGGCTATCTGATCGATTTGGTGCCCGAACTGTCATGTATTGGGTTTTGGGTAGTTCGCTTATTATTTCCTTTGCCCTACTATTGCCTAAGATGGACATTTACTCTGCTGGTAAAGGCATAGTTGCCAAACAGACAGGAATAGTTTCAAAAGTATCAGAACAATCGATTCAAATTGGTGACCAAACCTACCCATTCGCTAACAGATCGAATGAATTGAGCCAAGTGGATGAAGAATTTCATTTTTGGCCAGTAAAGGAAACCTGGCAACAACCTATCGTAGAGGTCGGAGACGAAGTTTCTAAAAAAGAACTACTGGCAGAGGGTAAAACACACATCTATTTTCAAGCCAACATATGGATTTTCGCCTCCTTAGCTATTCTGCTAGGATCTATTTGGGGAATTGGCAAAGCCGCAGTATATAAGCATATACCGGATTATTTTCCAGAAGAAGTAGGAGTAGTAGGAGGCATGGTTGGTGTTTTGGGTGGACTTGGCGGATTTATATGCCCCATACTATTCGGATACCTTTTAGAAATGACAGGTTTGTGGTCGAGCTGTTGGTTGGTGATGATCCTACTTTCTGCTACTTGTCTAATCTGGATGCATCGTGTCATCCAAAATATGGCGGACAAAAAAGCTCCAGAACTTTCTCAAAAATTCGACAATCTAGCCGCTTAATAAAATTACCCCCTTCAAATTAAGGCCACCCGAAAACGTCGGGTGGCCCATTACTGGCCAGCAAACTCCTCGTACCTTCCCAACAAAGAATTAATCAATTCGATTACTTCATTGGCTTGTTCATGAAGTGCAGACTGCAAGCCAATTTTCAGATCATTGATCATAGAGGCCCTACGCTTGTCAATCAAATCTAAAATGTGACTGCATTCGTCATCATTAATACCCGACGACTTTATGAAATCCAGGCCTTCTTCGAATGCCGAAATGGCTGCTTTCATTTGCTCCTCGTCATTCATCAATTTACCATTGACTAGCTTCATCAAAAGCATCCTCTGCCGACCTGTATAATTGATCAATCTAGACATCTCTCCGACCTCCTTCATGAGCTGATCCAGTTCGGCCAATTTGTCCATCGATCGGGAGCTCATTTCTTGAATCTCCCTCGCCAAAACCTGGAAGGGTGCACCCTCTCTCGGGCTCAGCCTTCCAGCGTGAATCGAAGCATTGATTGCAACCATATTCGTCTGTTTCGAAAAGTCGCTCATGCTACTGATCACTGTGTTCAATTTGCTCTTAATAGTCATTTTTTATCTACGTAGTGGTACTTATTTTTACGTAATTCTAACGAAAAAAATTTATTTGGGTGAAAATTCCCGATTTCGCACTCCGAATACTTCAACCAGCCAAAAAAGCTTGAATAATGGCTTTTTTCGTTTTTCGCTGCTTTTTGACATTCTGTTTTATGGTTATAAAAGTTTTTTTCATATGCGTAATCACATTTCCCGTGGAAAAACCTCAGCCTATGTTTGCTCAAGTAACTACTTAGAAAAGCAAAAACACTACGTAGTTTTATTCAAAAAGAGAAAATTTTAAACAAAACGCTATCATCACTATGAAAACTCTTTATCTACTTTTAACAGCTCTTTGCATAGCCTCCTTTACGGCACATGCACAGCTTTCAATCACTGGGGAAGTCAACGCTCGAGCTGAGTTTAGAAATGGATTTAAAAGACCAATTTTAGACAGTCAAGATCCCGCCTTTTTTATCGAGCAGAGATCGAGACTTTACATGAACTACAAGGCCGAAAAATTTGAAGTTCAATTCAACTTACAAGATGTAAGAATGTGGGGCGGAGACGGCCAGGTTTACAAAGGCTCCTCGGCAATGACTGCTATCCACAATGCCTGGGGTAGATACTACTTCACCGATGCAGTTTCTATCAAAGCAGGTCGCCAAACCATCTCTTATGACAACCAAAGATTTTTTGGTGGATTGGAATGGGCGATGCAGGGACGTCAGCACGACGCTTTACTTTTCATGTACGAAAAGGATGGCTTGAAACTTCACGTAGGTGGGGCATTCAACCAAAATCCAGCCGATGGAGCTGAGCCAGTAAGACTTGTGAGTACTAACTACAGTTCTCCTGGTGTTAATCCATATCACGCTACGGGTAACTACAAGCACATGGAGTACTTGTGGTTGAACAAAAAATTTGAATCTGGACTGACTGGATCATTTTACCTGGTAAATGAAGGCAGACAAGACATGGTTGCAGGAGTACCCCAAGACACAGTTAACAACAGACAGACTTACGGTTTGATGGTTGGAGCACCTGTTGGAGACCAATTGACCTTGAATGGAGAATTTTTCTACCAAGGTGGAAAAGTAGCAGCAAAAAGAGACCTAAGCGCATTGATGTTCTCTGTCTCTGCCACTTTGAAAACAGACATTACGCCAATCACCTTAGGAATTGACTACTTATCAGGAGATGATACTTCAACGACCGATAAATCAGAAGCTTTTGCTCCTGCATTTGGTACTAACCACGCATTTTATGGATTCATGGATTACTTCTATGTAGGAAATGGCAACAGAGGAGGTCTGCAGGATATTTTTCTAAAAACTAAATTCAAAGTAGCTGGAGGAGCCTTATTAGGTCATCTACACTACTTCATGTCTGCATCAGATGTAACAGCACTTGATGGTACGGGTACTGCCGACAAAGGGTTGGGTACCGAAATTGACCTTGTTTATGTCAAGAAGCTAGCTGATGGAGTTACCTGGAAACTGGGATATTCTCACATGTTCGAAACAGAATCCATGCTTGCATCTAAAACTGGTGTGAGTGGAATGACTTACACTACAAGTTCAGAAATCGGAACGAACAACTGGATCTGGACTCAACTCATATTCAAACCTAAATTTTTGTAATCAATCAAATCATTTAAGATATGAAGAAGATATTTAACAACTTATTTGTCCGCTTTTGTGCATTTGCTACGCTGATGTTCTTACTCAGCCAGTGCGGAAGCAAAAAGTCTGAAGAAAGTAGCACGGAGGTTCTCTCCGATGCTACCTCTCAAACCGTTCAATTAGAAATTGAAAAGCCACAGTTGACTTTTGGTTTTATCAAACTGACTGATATGGCCCCACTGGCCATCGCTAAAGAGCTTGGCTATTTCGAAGATGAGGGACTTTTCGTAACTATCGAAGCACAGTCTAACTGGAAAAACGTGTTGGATAGAGTAATAGATGGTCAGCTAGACGGCTCTCACATGTTGGCAGGTCAGCCAATCGCGGCAGGAGCTGGATTCGGTCGTCAGGCCAAACTAGTTACTCCATTCTCTATGGACCTGAACGGTAATGGTATCACGGTTTCAAACGAAGTTTGGAGCAAAATGGAGCCAAACGTACCAAAGGACGAGAACGGAAAACCAATACATCCAATCAAGGCGGATGCTTTGGCGCCAGTAATCGACGAGTACAAAAAAGACGGAAATGCATTCAAAATGGGTATGGTATTCCCGGTTTCTACTCACAACTACGAGATCAGATACTGGTTAGCAGCTGCAGGTGTCAACCCAGGTTTCTACACTGCTGAGAACATTCAGGGACAGGTAGATGCTGATGTATTACTATCTGTAACACCTCCACCACAAATGCCAGCTACACTAGAAGCAGGTACGATCTACGGATACTGTGTAGGTGAGCCTTGGAATCAGCAAGCTGTTTTCAAAGGAATCGGTGTGCCAGTGACCACTAACTACGACATCTGGAAAAACAACCCAGAGAAAGTATTTGTAATGACTAAGGATTTTGTAGAAAAGTATCCAAATACGGCTGTTGCTGTGACAAAAGCACTGATCAGAGCTGGTAAATGGCTGGATACGCCAGGCAACAGACCTGAAGCGGTAGGTATTCTTTCTATGCCAGAATATGTAGGTGCAGACTCTGTCGTGATCGCCAACTCAATGACTGGAACCTTCGAATTCGAAAAAGGGGACAAGCGCTCAATGCCAGATTTCAACGTGTTCTTTAGATATCACGCGACTTATCCATACTACTCTGACGGAACCTGGTTCCTGACTCAAATGAGAAGATGGGGACAAATTCCAGAGTCTAAGCCAGCAGAATGGTACTCAGAAACGATCAAGGAAATCTACAGACCTGATGTCTGGGAAAAAGCGGCTCAGCTACTATTGGAAGAAGGCTATTTGACAGAAGAGGAGATTCCAAAAACAGATGGGTACAAGCCAGCTACTGCTGACTTCATCGATGGTATCACTTACGACGGAAAAGATCCAATCGGTTATATCAACAGCTTTGAGATTGGAAACAAGGACTAAACATCCACTTCATTATTAGTTATCTAGATTGAAAAATGTCATTTCGGGCTTGGAACCCGAGGTAGCGTGCAGTAATGCCAAGGGACTCTCAGTTTCGAAATGACATCTTTCCCAAATAATACGAACACTTAATACACGTACTTAAATACTTAATACAATGAAAGATAAGATCATCAAAACCATACGATTCATCGGTCTCGGGTTTCTCGAGCCATTGATTCGACTATTTTATGCGGAGGAGCGTCAGAAAAACGCCACAGCTTTTGTCAAAAGAGCCTTATTCCCATTGTTCTCAATTGGACTATTCTTGATCATTTGGCACAGCGGTGCAACCTACCTCTACAATCAGGAAGCCAGTAGAAAAATTGAAAAAGCCCGTACCGACCAGGGCGAAGCAGCAGCTTTAGAAATGGAAGCTTGTATAGAAGCAGGCAATGTATCCTGCCAACCAAACACCTTACCTTCTCCAAAGCAGGTATGGGGCGCCTACCTTTCTTTGCTAGACGATCACAGAAACATCGCAAAGAAAAAGGATGAGTTCGAAGAAAAAACAGCAAAAATCAATGCTAAAAGAGCGGAAAACGGTGAAGACCCTATTACCTATACAGGTCGTCCTTCTTTCGTAGATCAAATCAAAACCAGTATCAAAACAGTATTTGCAGGTTTCCTTTTGTCTGCATTGATCGCTATTCCTATTGGTATCATCATCGGGCTTAGCTCCACGCTAAGAACCTCCTTCAACTGGTTGATTCAAATCTTTAAGCCCGTATCACCAGTAGTTTGGTTGCTTTTGGTATTTATGATCATCAAAACGTTGATCACTGATCCGAATTTGGACAAATCTTTCATGATCTCCTTTATATCCGTAGGTCTATGTGCCATGTGGGCGACTTTGGTCAACACCAGCATGGGCGTATCTACAGTGGACAAAGATTTCATGAATGTATCTAAAGTATTGAGACTATCTGTTGGTAAAAATATTTTTAAAGTTATCCTACCAGCATCCTTTCCTTTGATTTTCACAGGATTGAGAATTACGCTTTCGGTAGCTTGGATGGTACTGATTGCCATCGAACTATTGGCTCAGAGTCCAGGTCTGGGATCATTTGTCTGGGAGGAATTCCAAAATGGTGCAAATGACTCGAATGCCAAGATTATTGTAGCCATGTTCGTGATTGGAATCATCGGTTTTGCACTCGACAGAATCATGCTTACGATTCAAAAGTTCGTGTCATTTGACAAATCAGAAGTAGCCTAAGTAGTTGAATATTAACTACTAGAATTATTTCAATCACAATTAACTACAACAAAAAATGGCATTTTTAGAACTGAACAATGTAAGCAAGTCATATGGCACTGGCAAGGAAAAAGTTCCAGTGCTCAAAGACATCAACCTTCATGTAGAAGAAGGGGAATTTGTAGCCATCGTGGGTTTTACGGGTAGTGGCAAGACCACATTGATCAATCTGATCAATGGTCTGCACTTCCCCGATGGTGGAGAGGTATTGCTCAACGGTAAACCGATCAAAGGTCCAGGACCAGATAGAGGAGTTGTTTTTCAAAACTATTCCCTCCTTCCCTGGCTCAGCGTAAGAGACAATGTGAAGCTGGCGATAGATGAAGTATATCCGAAAGCTTCTAAACAAGAGAAAAAAGAACGCATAGAAAGGTATGTGGAGATGGTTCACCTTTCGCATGCAATTGACAAAAAACCGGCAGAACTATCCGGGGGTATGAGACAAAGGGTGTCTGTAGCCAGAGCATTGGCCATGAATCCGGAAATGCTACTGATGGATGAGCCTTTGTCTGCATTGGATGCCTTGACAAGAGGAACCCTGCAGGAAGAAATCGTGAACATCTGGAGCCAGGATCAAAAAACATGTTTGCTTATTACCAATGATGTGGACGAGGGTATTGTAATGGCGGATAGAATTATTCCTTTGACTCCAGGGCCTAATGCTACATTGGGACCAGAATTCAAGGTGAACTTTGATCGTCCTCGAGTAATTACCGAGATCAACAAAGACCCTGAATACAAGAAACTGCGGAATGAAGTGATCGAATACCTAATTGCCGTAGGTGCTACTAGAAAGCAAGAAACACACGAGGATTTAGTCTTGCCAGACCTAGAGCCTATCATGCCAGGCAGATTACAATGGGGCAAGAAAAAGCCGAAAGAGAAGGTAAAATACTTTTAACAGAGACACGTACACATGGAAGTTTTAGAAAAAGAAATAATACAAAAAAAGGCCAATAGCCAGGGTATTGATAAGCGTCCGGACATGCTAGTCTGTGATAACATTACCAAAATATATCCAACTCCAAAAGGAGATTATACGGTACTATCAGACCTCCAACTGACAGTAAAAAAAGGGGAATTTATCTCCATCATCGGGCATTCGGGTTGTGGGAAGTCCACTTTGCTTTCGATGATTGCAGGCTTGAACGATATCAGCGGAGGAGATGTACTAGTAGACAAGGATCCAATACGTGGGGCTGGGCCAGACAGAGCGGTAGTTTTTCAATCGCCTAGCTTGTTTCCATGGCTTACAGCACTCCAAAATGTAATGATTGGAGTAAAACAAGTATTCCCTCACGCAACTAAAAAACAAAAAGTCGATATTTGCACCTATTATCTAGACAAAGTAGGATTGGGAAATGACCTTCACAAGAAGGCTATAGAACTGTCTCAGGGAATGCAGCAGCGTGTAGGAATCGCCCGCGCGTTTGCATTGAAACCTAAAGTTTTGTTACTTGACGAGCCTTTCGGTATGCTCGATTCCCTGACTCGTGGTGAACTGCAAGACGTCCTGTTGGAAGTTTGGCAAAAAGAGCAAATCACCGCTCTGATGGTAACTCACGATGTAGACGAATCCATATTTTTGGCGGACCGCGTAATCATGATGACAAGCGGACCTTTTGCCAAAATTGGCGATGAGCTCAGAATCCCATTCGAACGGCCTAGAGATCGTGTACATGTCCTGGAACACGAGGACTACTACGATTATAGAAGCTATTTGATGAACTTTTTAAACCATTGATTATGAAAAAATTGTCTGTGCAGTATCTGATTTTCCTTGGCATTCTCACAGTCGCCATTGTTACAAGTCAGATACTGATTCAGAAAGCTATCTCCGACAGTAAAACAGATTCTAGAATCATCAACATCTCGGGGAGACAGAGGATGCTTAGCCAGAAAATAACCAAAGCAGCCCTCAAACTTCAAAGCTGTGAGACTCGACAAGAGTTTTATGAGACTAAATTAGAATTGACCAATGCCGCAGATCTATGGTCCAGATCACATGAGGCACTGAAGCATGGAAATGAAAGTCTAGATGTAACTGAAATGAATCAATCAGCTACATTAAACAAACTATTTACCCAAATAGAACCTTTTTACAGCTCAATAATTGGAGCCGTAGAAAATGTAAAAAAACTTGGATACTCAGCGAGCCAGTCGGGCGAGCAAGAGGAAACACTGGCTGAAAGCGTAAAAATTATTTCCGGTAATGAAGCCAGCTTTCTAAAACTGATGAACGACATCACTTTTGAGTATGATCACTTAGCCGCTCAAAAAGTAGAGGAGCTATCAAGCTCAGAATTCTATCTATTGGCAGTTGCACTTTTACTAATAGTGCTGGAAGCATTCTTCATCTTCCGACCGATGATCAAAAACTCGAAAAAGAAAGACTCCGAGATTTCAGAATTGCACGACTATGTGCAGAAGTCGATTTCTTTCATAGGCAAAAGCCAGGAAGGTGAAAACCAGATAAAGGAAGCCGAAGAAAAAATAAAAATGCTAACAGAGGAAAACGTACAGTTAAGCATGATTGTGAAAAGCCTCGAAAACAGCAAAATAGTAGCTACTGGTGATCAAATCATAAAAGATTCTCAGATCGAACAGTTGAATAAGAAATATGAAAAAAAGATCAAAGGACTGGAAAGAGAACTAGCCAAAATCAAAACAGCCCTATAAGAAACCATTATTGGTAAATAAGTATGTGTACGTAACGGCCACCTGACTGCTCGCAGAGGTGGCTGTTTGTTTATATACACTTACAAAAGCCTGTGGTAAAAACAGCTTTTCTCGTGCAAGTCTACATTTTATTGGCACTCCATTCTTACTAACATTGGCGATTATTGATAATCTATTGAAAAGCATGCTATGGAACTTCCCGTCTCGAAGACAGTAGCTCTATAGCCAAAGTATTAAACAACATTTACCAAAAATGAGTACGTAGATCACTCAAAACTCGACTCATTTTCATGAACCAAATCATTACTAATCTAGGCAATATAATTGCCGCCCCACCTGATCCGACCTTAACCCAAACTGCCCAAATCATGGAGCTGAACCTTGATGATTTGTGGGTACTTGTTGCAGCTGCACTGGTATTTTTCATGCAGGCGGGCTTCAAGGTTTTAGAAACTGGCCTGGTAAAAAAGGAGCACAGATCAGGTATTGGTGCTAAAAATCTTTTGGATTGGGTCGCCGGAAGTATCGCCTTCTTTCTGGTAGGATTTGCCTTTATGTTTGGACATTCTGCCGATGGATTTATAGGACTAGATTATTTTTTTGGAGATAAACTCGATTCTGGTAAAATTCTGATTTTCTTCCTTTTCCAGCTGGCCTTTGCTGGTACCGCACTCACGATTGTATCAGGAGCTATGTCTGGTCGAACAGGTGTTGTTGCCTATTTCATCGTCTCCTTGATCACTGCGACGATTATCTATCCGGTCTTTGGTCACTGGGCCTGGGGCAACCTCTGGATTAGCGACAATGAACCCTGGCTTGCAGCCATGGGTTTCATGGATTTTGCCGGTTCGACCGTCGTACACTCTACGGGAGCCTGGGTGGCGGTCATGGGGATTTACATGGTAGGCCCCAGACTTGGTCGCTACGATGCCTATGGTAGATTGCAACCCACTAAGGCCTCAGATTATGCCTATAGCATCCTAGGTGTCATGATTCTATGGCTCGGATGGTGGGGATTTAATGGAGGCAGTACCCTGGAGTTCAACGAGGACGTGGTAAAAATCATCCTGAACACCAATCTATCAGGAGCCGCGGCTTGTTTTGCTGCATTCTTTCATGCCTATTTCTTCCAGAACAAAACAGATGTAATCGAAAAAATCGCTGGAGGTAGCTTAACCGGTTTGGTGGCCATTACAGCCTGCTGCAATGTGGTAACGCCAATTTCTAGTCTTTTAATTGGGCTATTATCAGGTGTCATTCACAACATTTTCTATGTGATCATCTCTGAAAAATGGAAACTGGACGATCCAGTAGGCGCCATTGCAGTGCATGGAATCGGCGGGATATTCGGGACGCTATGTGTTGCTCTCTTCGGTCAGGAAGAGTTGCTTGTTCATAGCCGTTGGATGCAGTTAGGGATCCAATTTATGGGTATTGCGACTTGCTTCATCTTCACCACAGGTATTTCTTATGTGATGTTCACTATCATCAAGAAAACTATTGGACTTAGAGTGTCTCCTACAGAAGAAAAAAATGGTGCCTTTGTTGGGAACTACTCCCAAGAAATTGGCATAGATGAAAGAGATGATCAAAAAGTCGCTCAGGTTTCTATCCGTATCAGTGACAAAGGATACAACATCTATAACATCACAGAATACTTATCTCTGAGTCAGGAAAGACGTAAAAAACTCATTGCCGAAGATAGAATCAAATACATGGATGAAGTAGGCTCTGTCATTCCTCCACTTGTCGCCGTTAGACAGCTTGGGCTTATGCTGGACACCATGAAGGACAAAGCCACTGCAGAAAGAGACGAGCTACGCAACAAGCAAAGCGAATTCGAAGGTTCATTGCAACATGCAGGATCCCTGCAAACTGCGGTATTAGAAGATGAAAACGCCCTAAAAGATTTATTTGAAGACTCTTTCTTATTATTCAGACCCAAAATAAAAGTGTCGGGAGATTTCTACTGGTTCAAGCAAATCTCCGGTTTCAAAGTCCTATTGGTTTCTAATTGTACTGGTACTGGAGTATCAGGAGGCTTCTTGGGCATGTTAGGTATGTCACTGGTCAAAGAGATATTCAGCACCAACAAACTGCTGTACCCAGACAAATTCCTAAAATTGCTTGACAAGAAGTTTGATCATTCTCTACGTACTCGCACGCTCAGCGCCAAACTCAAGGATACTATGGACGTGTCGGTCATCATTGTTGATGAACTCAAGCAAAAAGTATACTTCTCAGGAGCTAACAATGATTTAATTCACACCAGCTCTAGCGGATTAAATGAATATCCCGGAAGCAAATGGGCTATTGGAGAATCTTCTCCAGATGACAAAGTGAAATTTAAGCGTGAAGTCATATCGTACCTACCAGGAGAAATGATTTATCTGTACACTGATGGTTATGCCAAACAGCTCAATGACAATGGCAAAGAACTGGGAATGGAAAGCCTCAATGCACAGCTCAAACAAGTGAAAGATCTGGACACCGAAGCGCAACATCGCATCCTTACTGCCGACCTCAGCGAATGGCAAGGTACAACTATGCAGACCGATGATGTCCTATTGATCGGAATAAAACTACGGTAACTACGTAGTTTTATTCCGATCAAATAGAAACAGTCTTTAAAAGCTTCTAAACAAGGTTTTTGTCTGCTTAACCAACTTATCGCATGTTTTTTTATGGGAATAAATTTGATTTACCATGATTATATAACATTATTTATAAGTTAATAGCATCATACTTTTGCATATCACTACGTAGTAAACGACATATCTACGTAGTAGTAAAAGACTTGATATTATGCAGAACAATTCGACATCACTAGAAAAAGCCACCCGAATCAATCTATTCGACCTTAGTTCGGTTCAAATGCGAACCTTTCATCTGAGCTGGTTAGCATTTTTCCTTTGTTTCTTTGGCTGGTTTGCCCATGCTCCATTGATGAACTCCACCATTGGACCAGACATGGACTTGACACAGTCTCAAAAAATTACGGCCTTCATCGCATCTGTAGGGATTACCATTGTTGCACGTCTGTTCATAGGCAACCTTTGCGATAAAATAGGACCAAGAAAGAGTTATACATATCTGCTCGTATTTGGAGCCATAGTAGTTGCCGGATCTTCTTTGGCCTACAACTGGGAGACTTATTTGATCTCTCGTATGGCTATCGGTGTGATAGGTGCATCCTTTGTGATCACACAATACCACACCACCAAAATGTTTGCACCTAATGTAGTAGGAATTGCTAACGCCACCACCGCAGGTTGGGGGAATCTCGGTGGAGGCGTCACGCAAGCTGTTATGCCTTTGATTGCTTCAGGAATGTTGGCCTTCGGTTTTGCCGAATCAGAACTGTCAAAATGGAGACCCGCAATGTTTGTCCCTGCGGCGATCATGCTGGTTGTCGCTTACCTTTATTGGAAATACACCCAGGACACTCCAAAAGGAAACTTTGCCTCAACTACTGGCCTAAAACCAGAAAAGAAAGAAGGCGAATCTGGCCTTTTTATGTCAGCTGTCAAAGACAGAAGGGTATGGATTCTATTTGCCATCTATGGCGCCTGCTTCGGACTTGAACTATTTGTAAACGGAAGGGCTGCTACCTATTACCAAACGAAATTTTCGCTAGACGAAACGACTGCAGGTATGATTGCCGCTCTTTTCGGGCTGATGAATCTGTTTGCCAGATCTACTGGAGGTTGGTTAGGAGATAAATTTTCTAGAACAGGCGGATTAGCGGGTCGCGTCAAATGGTTGACCATCGTGCTTTTCATTGAAGGTTTTGCACTGATCCTATTCTCTAGAATGGATATGCTAGGATTCGCAATCACCACGATGATCTTGTTCTCCCTTTTCGTCCAAATGGCGGAAGGAGCCACTTATTCAGTCGTTCCATTCATCAACAAAAAATCCCTTGGAGCAGTAGCTGGTATCGTAGGAGCCGGGGGCAATGTGGGTGCCGTGATTTACGCTCAGTTTCTACTGAGATCTGGGGCTACTTTAGAAAACAGTTTCATGTACTTCGGGTTGGCCGTGATTGCTATTAGCTTAATGGGATTCGGAATCAAATTTTCTAAAGCGGACGAGGAAGCCGCTCAAAAGGAGCAAAAGGAACTGGAAGCATTCGAAGCTGAAATCAAAAGAAAAGAAAAACTAGCCGCTTAATCATTCCTATATCACTTTATTTAAGAGCCTTAGTCACTGACTGAGGCTTTTTTTATGAAAAAGGCTTGCCATGGCTGGCCGCTATCAATCTGGAAGCAATCGCCGGTTTTTTCACAAGTCCCACCGCCCATTCGGACAAAATTTCTGATCCGAAGAGTTTCTGAAACTGTCGCCCTACCCAAAGACGTTGTGAAAAGGCCTTATTCCATTCCTTAACATATTCTTTCTCTAACCGGGCTCTATTTATCTTTCCATCATTCCAATTTGCTAGAATTAGCCCTGACAGCAAATAGGCGGACCGAATCGCCATGGCCATGCCATTGCCGCAGAGAGGCGTAATCATGCCCGCAGTATCGCCACTCATGAATATGTGGTCATGCAGTGGGCCCTTTTTTTCGAATGAAATCTCATTGATTACGATTGGTTGATCGAAAAGGAAATCAGAATTCTCCCAGATGGCCTTCAAGTGCGAGTTTCGATGTAAAATTTCAGCTTCCATCTCTGCAACACTTCGGTCTTTTAGGTTGTCTCGATGGCTCAGATAGCATAGGTTATAAGTATCACCACCCACTGAACTCAAACCGCAATAACCGTTTTTAAAATTATGGAGAGCAATCAAATTTTTGGGTAAATCAGTTTTGATGTGGTACTTGACCCCTAGATAAGGCGATCGCCGTTTCATGAAATCACGATCCATCTCTCGATCTAAAGCCGATCGCTTGCCAAAGGCTCCAATGACCAATCGCGATTTTAGTATCTCTTTATTTGCGGCCACAAAAAAATCCTCTTCCTCATAGCGAACAGATTGAACACTACGACCTGTTAAAACTTCCGCTCCAGCCTCCTTGGCTTGTTCAAAGAGAAATTGATCCAGGTCGTATCGACTGATTCCAAATCCACCCAAACCTAAAGGAGCCTCTGCTGTTTTTCCAGAGATAGAACTCAAGCTAAAGTGCTTAATTTCGGCTGGATTTAATTCCTTAGGAAACAAAGCATTGGTTTCTAAAAAAGGTCTCACTTCGTTGGAGATATATTCGCCACACACCCGATGAAATGGGTAGTTTTTCTTCTCTATCAGCAGTACATCTAGCCCGCTTCGTGAAAGCAATGTGGCATTGACCAATCCTGCCAATCCACCCCCAATGATGATCACATCCCGCATGGTCTAAAGATCCATAAAAATCCATTCACAGCCATCAATCCAAGGAAATAATCCGATTTAGCTTAATTTAGCGCCATGAACAAATACCCAAAACCAGGATGGGCCATCCTACTATTTTTCCTTCTTTTTATCTTAGGATGCCAAACAAAAACCGCAGATCCCAGGCCGACTATTTCTTTCACATTTGATGATGGATCGGTCCGAGATATGCCAGGGTATCCTGGAGCAGAGTGGAACCAGATGATTTTGGACAACTTGCAGGATCATGACCTAAAGGCTGTTTTCTTTGTCAATGGAAAGAATCTACAGGGAGAAAAAGGCGATCAAGTCCTCAAAGCATGGAATAAAGCTGGACATAAAATAGGAAACCATACTTACTCACACCCAAATTTTGATGGGGAGATCACACTAGAAGAATACAAGGTTGAAATGCTAAAAAATGATTCTATCATTCGTCAATATAGCAATTACTACCCCTACTTTCGCTTTCCCTATCTCAGGCGAGGCAATACCATCGAGAAAAGAGATGGCTTTCGTCAATTTTTAAAAGAGCACAATTACCGACATGGCTATGTTACAGCCGATGGATATGATTGGTACATCAACGACCGATTGGTTGATGCACTTAAAAAAGACAGTGCCAGGGACGTCAGTGACTTTCAGGAGTTCTATGTATTGCACAACTTTCAGTCTGCTCAATTCTTTGACTCGCTAGCTACCGCTATGCAAGGAAGAAAAATCAAACACACCATGCTACTGCATCACAATCTCGCCGCTGCCTTGTTTCTGGATGACTTGATTGCTCATTTCAAAGCCAAGGGTTGGGAGGTGATAGATGCAGAAGAGGCCTTTCAGGATGAAATATTTCAATCCATACCAAATGAAATGCCCGCTGGTGGTGATCTCATAGGATCAATTGCTAAAGAGGACAAAGAATTTTTCAAGACATTGGTATATCGCAACATGGGGAGCGAATATTTGAAAACCCAAATGGACAGTTTGAAGTTATAAGAGCATGGCAGAAGAATTAATTCTACAAGGAACAAATAAAGAAGAGGTCTATCAATCACTCATTCCTCAAATCAAAGCATTAGTAGCCGATGAAAGTGACTGGATTGCCAACCTGGCCAATACCTCTGCAGCACTGAAAGAGGCTTTTGGCTTTCTCTGGGTGGGATTCTATATCGTCAAAGAAGACCAGCTGGTACTAGGTCCTTTCCAAGGCCCAATAGCATGTACACGAATTTCCAAAGGAAAAGGAGTCTGTGGTACCGCATGGGCTGAAGCTAAGACGCAAGTGGTAGTAGATGTCGATCAGTTTCCTGGGCACATAGCCTGTAGTTCGGCTTCCCGGTCAGAAATCGTATTGCCTGTTATTAAGGATGGCCAGGTTGTGGCGGTTCTTGATATTGATAGTGAACAACTAGGTACATTTGACGAAATAGATCAAAAGTATCTAGAGGACCTGCTCACTGCATTATGAGTCATTTTAGTATCAAGGAAATCAAAAGTTATCTCAGTGATGAATACAAGGACTTTTTTACCAAAGGACTCATTGATGAAACGGATAACTTCCGCATCAGTCCGGCTGATGAAAAAGACCTGAATTTCCCGACCCACGATCGAGAAGACAGCTTCACGCTAGGTGCATATGTCAATGACAGACTAGCAGGAGTTGTGAGCTTCCAACGTGAAGGTGCCAATAGAGAAAAACTTCGTCACAAAGGCTTGTTGTTCAGGATGTATGTGCAACGAGAGCATAGCGGTCAGGGCATAGGCTCAGCACTCATTCAAAAAGTACTAGATCGCACTCAAGCTCTGCCTAATCTTGAGCAAATCAACCTGACAGTCATAGCAAGTAATCCGGCTGCCAGACACCTCTATCAAAAGTTCGGTTTCAAAAGCTATTCCCTGGAAAAACAAGCTGTCAAATTCAAAGGCAAGTATTTTGATGAAGAATCTATGGTTTTATTTATTCCTCATCAGGAAGGCTAGCCCCAACCTTCCTTTTAATGTCATAAAACTCATACTGAAGCTCTGTACCAGATTTATCATCCAGAATAAATCCGTCCCTACGTCGATCATATAGCACCTCGTAAAACTGCTCTCCCAGCTGACCGGCGAGTAGAACTTCATTGCTGGTGTATCGATCGGACAGGAGCATTTTCACGGGTCTGTTGACTGGTACTTGCAGATGGATAAAGTCTTCTATCCATACCTCTTCACTCTCTCCAAAAAGTGTGACATGGATAGGGTCTTTGGTCTTTTGAAACCGGGTCCTGTAAATGTATACCGAACCCAATATTTCGTCCTCAGCTGGAGGATTCTCTTCGTAGTTTCGCTGGTTATATGCCATTAACAACTGTTCGATATTCTTTTGTCTATGTCTATATTCCGCAGACCTCATGGCTTTGAATACCTTAGTATCATCTGACACCATATTCAGCAGTTGCTCAAATTGATCTTGAGCCTCTTCCCCTTTCGTGTATTTGTTATACACCTCTTTTAGCTCTCCATTCTTCTCGGCAAACAAGGCATTACCCTCTTTCTCATAAACATAGAGCGTAATAGGACCAACGATCAGTCGCTCAACAAAGAGGTAATTCGTCGTGTCTTCAGGATCAAAGATCAGAAAATAATCCTGCTCAGAATTCACCTCCGCATAGCCTAAAACCGAATCAGGCTGGTAATCTACCAATTCCCCTTCCTCAAAATCCTTAATTCTGATTACATCCTCATATTCCTGCATTCTCAAAAAGGGCACCCTTTCACCAGAATTCAACACCAGAATATCCTGAGCCAAAGATTCTAGTGAAAAAAACATCAATATTACCACCAGGTATTTCATTTGTCTAGAGCTAAATAAATTTGTGTTACAACCAAAAACATCTGCATAGTGCCTTTACTATAGCAAATCAAAATATATAAAGATGAAAATGCTATTATCCCTATCAATTGTGTTGGTTTTTCTTGCCTCTTGCCAGCAACAGGAGGTTATTCATGAAGAAAACATAGACAATCCACTTGTCGGCAAATGGAAACTAATAGAA
Organism: Reichenbachiella ulvae; assembly: GCF_025833875.1. Lineage (NCBI taxonomy): Bacteria > Pseudomonadati > Bacteroidota > Cytophagia > Cytophagales > Reichenbachiellaceae > Reichenbachiella > Reichenbachiella ulvae. Next base: position 3,961,329 of record NZ_JAOYOD010000001.1, read on the forward strand.
CAACTCGCAGATCCTGGTGATGGAAGTGGTACCTTCCGAGCCACTGACAAAAATTTACAGATTGAGTTTTTTGAGAATAAAACATTCAAGGCCACCCGATCGATGTGTAGTCTCGCCAATTATGAGCCACAAACCACCGAAGGAAAGGTGGACTTAAATTTAGAAGTTCTTTATCCTGAAGGATGTGACAATTTGTATGATGATGTAGAGTTCCAAATCCAATACAAGATGGAGGATGGTCAACTACTGCTGTATTATTTCTGCATAGAAGGTTGCGGACAAAAGTTCGAAAAACTGAATTAAATCATATTGACAGCAAGAACCTCTAAGCTGGGCTGAACGTATCTTTGTCATCAAAATGAAGATCATCAAATGGGTCAGCGAAAGGAAAAAAACCAAACTATAGGGGAAGAAATATCCAATGCCATTTCTCATGGCATTACAGCATTGACGGCCATAGGGGGATTTGTAGTGCTAATCGTATTCGGAGCTAAGAGCGATCAGCCCTGGAGCTTGTTTAGCGCGTTGTTTTATGGCAGTAGTTTGGTGTTATTATATACCTTCTCTACCCTATATCATAGCCTGACCCACCAAAAAGCCAAACGTGTATTCAATATCCTGGATCATTGTGGGATATTTCTGCTCATCGCTGGTACCTATACACCTGTGATGCTTATTACGATTGGGGGAGTCACTGGCTGGGTGTTTTTTGGTATCCAATGGAGTATGGCAGTCATCGGGATCGTACTAAAAGTATTTTTCACAGGCAGATTCAATCTACTATCTACTCTGCTTTATGCCTTCATGGGCTGGATTGTTGTCTTTCAGTACGATACGGTTCGAAACGCCATGGAAAATGGTGCCTTTTGGCTGCTAGCTGCTGGTGGTTTTTGCTATACCATTGGTATTATTTTTTACATCATTGATTACCGTCTTAAGTTCGCCCATTTCATCTGGCATCTATTCGTAATGGCTGGCAGTATCCTTCATTATCTCATGATGGTGCTATATGTCTTCAAATAAATGAGACTCGAACTTTTCACACAATAATTTAGCAGTCCATCGTTTTATAGCGCGTAACAAAACCAATAGACTATGAATCGAGCTATTTTTCTATTACTGTTAATCACAGCTGTATCCTGTCAGGACAATTCTAAGGACGTAGATATTCAAGAAGAAATAGAAACTACTCCGCGTACAACCGAACTAAGAACATACATTTTCGGGCACAGCCTGATCAACCACGAATACAATGTAAACCCAGTCCCTAGCAATGAAACTTCCGTTCCTCATTGGATGTTTTTACTAGCCGAGGCTGCCAACTACCAATACGGCGTTTCCGGTCAATATGGCTTCTTACCACAGCACGATGATCTGCCTCCAATACCTCAATGGGGCTTTGACATCATCCCTACAATCTGGAGTGACGAAACAGGCGATCAATTCAGTGATGTTGACTTCAATTCGATACTCATTACTGCGGGCAATTTCATCCAATACAAAGGCCCTGAGGAAACCTACGACGGTGACGCTTCTGATACTTCTCCAGTATTGTCGACACTTACTATCACGGATTGGACGACCAGTCAAGAAGAGGGTTTAGATATCTATATCTATGAAAATTGGCCAGATATGGCAGGGTATATCAATTCTTTCCCACCAACTGAATCAGAATTTGCCAATTACCAAGCTTATACCACCGGAGATTTCCACCAATGGTGGCTAGACTATCACGATGCGCTCGTGGAGGCAAGACCCAATCAAAGCATTCATATGATTCCTGTAGGTCCGATACTAAGCCATTTGTTGACTGAAACTAACTTAAGCGAAATCCCAGTCGACATACTGTATGAAGATGACGCGCCTCATGGACGACCCACGGTTTACTTTTTGGCTGCTATGATCACCTACTCCGCCATGTATGGAGAGATGCCTCCAGCAGATTTTACAATTCCTGATATCATAGACTCACGGGTAGCAGAAAACTATGCCGCCGTTAGAGAAATAATCTGGAGCGAATTAGAAGCTTTTGAAGATCAAGACGGCAACAGCAGAGTGTGGTAATCACTCTGCTTTTTTATCCTTAGGAGTAAATCCCCAGCACTTAATCACAACTACCAATCCAATAATAAACATTGGGATGCTGAGCCATTGCCCCATATTGAGTGGAATATCTGCTTCCCAAGCCTCTTGATTTTCTTTGAAAAACTCGACAAAGAAGCGTTCGGACCAGAGCATCATCATAAAAACTCCGAACAAAAACCCTGTTTTGATTTGGGAACGGTGATGGTACCAGATATGGGCTAAAATAAGAAACATAATCACACAGGCCAAAGCTTCATAGAGCTGCCCCGGATGCCTTGGGATGGCCAAAACTGCTACATCAGCCTGCTGCACTCCTCTTCTCTCATAAGTGTCATACACCACCGCCTGATTGGCTGGTAGCGCGATATGTTCAGCAACTCCATAGTATCTATCAATCGCACGAGGGAGCGTAGTTTCAAAAAACAGTTTGGCATTTGCTTCATCCAACTTCACGGTTCTTTTGTATTCCAGATGAATCGTCATAGGGATTTTACCCGCTTCGGTACTTTCTATTTTACCACCCTTTTCAAAGCTCACTTCTTCTATTCTTGAGTCCAGACTGGTAAACATGTCTTCGGCACTTCTGGCAAACACGATCCCTGAATCTGAACCCGTAGGTAAGCCAATAATTTCAGAGTTCATGAAATTACCAAAACGAATGCATGCGCCCACTAGAACGGTCACAATAGCCACTCGATCCAAAATCCACAAGTAACTCTGATCAGCATGTTTTCGACTGTAGAGATATAAAGCAATCAGCATTCCTATTGCGCCACCGTGGCTAGCCAATCCACCTTCCCATATTTTCAGAATTTCAAATGGATTGCTCAAATAATAGCCGGGATTATAAAATAAGCAGTGTCCCAATCGGGCTCCCACCACTACAGCTATTACCAAATACATGGTCAACTGATCTACATTTTTTTGCTTTTTTCCTTCAGTCTTAAAGATCCAATACATGACTTGCTGCGCCAGAATAAAACCAAGTGCAAACAAAAGACCGTACCATCTTACTGGATGATTCAGGCCTGGAATAACAAACATCTCAGGACTGGGACTCCAAATAATCATTTCAAATAATGTCATGTGTTCTCTTTAAACTTTTTTCCAAAAATATGGGGTGAATAAAATCAGTACTGTAAATAGCTCTAGCCTACCCAAAAGCATAAGGATAGACAAAACCCACTTGGCTAATACGGGGATTTCTCCAAAATGATCTACCGGTCCAACATTTCCTAAACCAGGACCAATGTTACCCAGACAGGTGGCCACTGCACTGATGGAGGTCATAAAATCTACTCCAATGAATGATACCAAAATCGACCCGAATGCGAAAATGGATATATAGATCATGATAAAGGCCAGGATGTTAAAAGTGATGTCCTTATGTACCGCCTTTCCATTGAACCTTACTGGCAAAATCGCTGAAGGGTGCAATTGTCTTTTGAGCTCTAGTATACTGTTTTTCACCAGTATAAGATGACGTACGATTTTAACACCTCCTGCAGTACTACCTGCGCTAGCTCCCACGAACATCAATACAAACAAAAGTAAGACTACTTCATAAGGCCACTGGGTATAATCTGCCGTGACATATCCGGTAGTGGTGATGACGGAGACTACCTGAAACAAAGCCTGACGAATAGAAAGCTCTAGTCCCTGACCTTGTGTTTGATAAACACCAATGCTTATCAAGGTCATTACCAAAAACGTAATGATTAGATAGAATCTGAATTCTTCATTTTTGAGGACGGTCTTGAACTGACCATGCAAAGCAAAATAGGTCACTGTAAAATTGGTGCCTGCCAAAAACATAAAGAAAATGATCACATACTGAATGAAAGGCGATTGGTAATAGGCAATACTGGCATTCTTAGTAGAAAATCCCCCAGTTGCCATTGTAGTCAAAGCATGGTTGATGGCATCATAAAAGGTCATACCACCTGCCCACAACAATATCATCTCCACTAGGGTCAAAGCCACATAGATGAACCAGAGCCGTTTGGCCGTTTCGGTAATTCTCGGTTTCAGTTTGTCTGGTGAGATACCTGGAGCCTCTGCCACGAACAGCTGCATACCTCCAATACCCAACAGTGGCAAGATCGCCACCGCCAGCACAATGATTCCCATACCCCCGATCCACTGCGTCAGACTCCTCCAAAAAAGAATTCCTTTATCAAGGCCCTCAATATCTGTCAATATGGTCGCGCCCGTAGTAGTAAAACCTGATATGGTCTCAAAAAAAGCGTCCGTAAAATCGGGAATCGAACCACTAAGAATATAAGGCAAGGTCCCAAATAAAGACATGGACAACCAACCGAGCGTTACGATGAGATACCCATCCTTTTTTTTCAGATCCTTAGAACGATTCTTTTGGGTAAGGGCAAATATCATGTAACCAATGATCATGGCCGAAGCGCCTGATATCAGCAAGGCATTCAAATCTTTGCCTCCAAAATAAAGGCTGAAAGGAACGCAAGTCATCATAAAGGCTCCATTCAATAGAATCAGGAGACCCAAAATGTTTAAAATGACTTTGTAATTGAATCTCATTTGAAGAAGCTTTCTACCTTTCTGATGCATTCAGGTTTAGATAGCACCACAACTCGGTCTTTTGGTTCGAAAGTAAAATTACCTCTGGCAGTGATTCCTTGCCCTCTTCGGATTACCCCGCCGATAATCGCCGAATGAGGGAAGTCCAGATTTCTCAGCTCTGCCTCCAGGATTTTTGTATCTTCTTTCACTTCGAACTCTACTATCTCCGCATCCACACCATGAATAGTAGTCATATTGACCACTTCTCCTTTTCGGATATAGCGGAAAATAAAGCTCGCCGCAATCAATTTTTTATTGATCATGGTGTCCACTCCTATGTTCTGAGATAGGTGGATGTAGTCCATGTTCTCGACCAGGGAAATAGTCTTGGGCACACCGTGGTTTTTGGCTACCAGAGAAGAAATCATATTGGTTTCGGAGTTTCCCGTCACAGCGATGAATGCGTCCATATCGTCGATTCCTTCTTCCTTCAGCAATTCCACATCTCGACCATCGCCATTGATGATCATGGTGTTAGGCAAAGAATCGGCCAGGTCGAAACATTTGTCACGATCTTGCTCGATCAGTTTGATATTGTATTTTTTGCTCAGCTGTCTGGCAGCCTGGATGCCAATCTTACTTCCACCCAGAATCATGATATTCTTGATGGATTCGCGCTGCTTACCAGCCAAGTCCAATACTCTGTCTACCCCATTGGGCTGACAGATGAAGTAGGCGTGATCGTTGAGTTCAAACTTGTTGTCACCGTGAGGAATGATCGTCTCCTCCCCTCTAAGAATGGCAACTGTAATAAATGAATAATCGGGATTGAGATAAGCCGTTTCTACAAGAGTTTTATCCTTTAGTTCCGACTCCTCATCTATAGAAATCCCAACCAGCGATAGCACCCCTTTTTCGAAATCAAAAGTATCCGTCAATGCATTTTCCTTCAGCAACCTTTTGATCTCCTTGGCTGCAAGCGATTCAGGTGAAATCACTTCATCGATACCCACAGATTTCAAATCCAAAATATCCTTTCTTTGGATATACTCAGTATTGCTGACTCTGGCGATCGTTTTCTTCGCTCCTAAACTCTTGCCAATAATAGAAGTGGAGATATTGGTGGTCTCGGATTCAGTCACTGCGATCAGCAGGTCTGCCTTAGACACCTCTGCCTCCTCCAGTATTTTGTAAGAGGTGGAATTGCCCTTGGTCGTATGTACGTCCAGGTGATTGGAGATATACTGGAGCCTATCGTCATCCATGTCTATGATGTTGATGTCATGTGACTCAAAGGCTAAAAGTTTAGCCAAGTGAAAGCCCACATCTCCTGCTCCTGCTATGATTATCCTCATTGAATTCTATTGAGTATTCATTGAATCTGGACAAATATAAATTAATCATCCTATCCATGATACTACTTTGATGTTTAGTTAAACCCAGTGGTTAGGTTGGGCTACTATTTTTTACCTCTGGTCATTTCCTTCTTACCTGGAGGGCCTTCTAATTCTTCGGCAACAAAACCTGCCGATTTAAAATCTCTTTTGAACTGCCCTTGCGCACAATAGGTCACAAATACACCGCTCTTTTTTAAGGCATTATACATTTTCTCCAGCACCTCTGGCTGCCACATTTCTGGTTGCTTGGAGGGGGCAAAAGCATCGAAATACACCAAATCAAAGGACATATCTTCCGGCTTGAATTCAAAAATGTCCGTCTCTAATTTTTGGATAGAAAAATTCTGAGAAACCTTTTCCATAGAGTTCCACTTAGCCTCATGCACACTTTTGAATAGCTTTTGATCACTTTCTGACTGAGCATAATTAAGCTGACTCCAGATTTCCTTTTCGAGAGGAAATTTCTCCAACGTCACAAAATTGACCTTGATTCCTAAATTAGCTGCTTCCACGGCTGTCAACCAGGCATTCAGTCCTGTTCCAAAACCCACTTCCAGAATGTTGACTTCCTTGAGTGCAGGCTGTTCTTTTAGCAAATGCTTCAGCCCTTTGTCTATAAAAACATAGAGGGATTCGGTGACAGCCCCATGTGTCGAATGATAGGTCTCATTCATCTCAGGCAATAGCAAAGAATGCGATCCGTCTCTGGTTTCGAATATTTCTACCTTAGGCATTTTTGAAAATCAAAACTGTAGCATGCGCAGATACTCCTTCTTCTTTCCCCACAAACCCAAGCTTTTCAGTGGTAGTGGCCTTGATTGAAATGTCATGTTCATCCATGTTCATCACTTGCGCCAAAACCGTCTTCATCTTATCGATGTGCGGGTTGACTTTCGGCCTCTGGAGACAAACAGTGGTGTCGATATTACCAACCTCATACCCTGCATCTCGAAGCAACTTCATCACATCCTTCAGTAAAATCTTGCTATCAATCCCTTTGTACTGAGGGTCGGTATCGGCAAAATGATAACCTATATCTCTCATATTGGCCGCTCCAAGCAATGCATCGCAAATCACATGAATCAGAACATCCGCATCCGAATGTCCCACTGCGCCATGAGTATGCTCCAGCTTAATACCTCCAAGCCAAAATTCTTCTCCCTCTGCTAGTTGATGGACATCATACCCATATCCTACTCTGATGTTTGGTTTCATTACTTCAATTCTTATAGTTCTTTAGCTTTCTCCCAATACTGATCCATTTCCTCCAGCGTCATTTCACCCATGGTCTTGCCGTCTTTTTTACTTTCGGATTCTAAATATTGAAAGCGCTTGATAAATTTCTTATTCGTGCGCTCTAGTGCTTCCTCAGGATCAATCCCCACGAATCGCGCATAATTGACCATAGAAAAGAGTACATCTCCGAACTCATCCATGGCCTTTTCCTTTTCGTTCTGTTCTATTTCTTCTTTGAACTCAGCTAGCTCTTCCTGCACCTTGTCCCAGACCTGTGCCTGATCATCCCAGTCAAAACCTACTCCGCGGGCCTTCTCCTGGATACGCATGGCTTTGACCATAGCAGGTAGAGATTTCGGTACTCCGCCCAATACAGACTTGTTCCCTTTCTCTTTCAGTTTCAACTTTTCCCAGTTGGCTTTGACTTGCGCTTCATCTTCGGCTTTTACATCCCCATATATATGAGGATGGCGATAAATCAACTTTTCACAGATCCCATTCAACACATCTGCCACATCAAATTCACCTTTCTCCTGTGCGATCCGAGCATAGAAGACCATGTGCAGCATGATGTCACCCAATTCCTTTTTTACCTCTGGTAGGTCATTTTCTAATATCGCATCTGATAGCTCATAAGTCTCCTCTATGGTCAGGTGTCTGAGGGTCTCCAGCGTCTGTTTCTTATCCCAGGGGCAATTTTCCCTCAGCTCATCCATCACGGTTAGCAATCGATCAAAAGCTTTGAGTTTTTCGGGTCTGTTTAGGTCTGGTTTACTCTTCGCTTCACTCATAATAATATGATTTGCAAGGGACTTTAGTTGACAAAATGATAAGGATCACTAATTCTTTCGTGAAAGAAGCAACAAAGCTATTGGCTTTAATGTATAAATTTGCAGCAAGTATTCGGAAATTATGACAACAGTACTTTTAGGAATAGGATTAGTCGGTATATTTTTCATTTTTATGAGCGTAAGACTCATCTTTTTGAAAAATGGAGAGTTTAAAGGCACATGTGCGTCGCAAAACCCCTATCTCAACAAAACGGGTGAACCATGTGGCTACTGTGGTAAAACAGTTACTCCTGGAGCCTCATGTGGCAATCCAGATAATGAAGTAGACAAAGTATTGGGCAAATTCAACTAGCACATATTTAGCAACCTTTTTTAACTAACCTTGGAGCTGGGAATTGTTTTCAAACAGCCAATAGCTTTGTGCTTTGAAAGCTTTGAATACCTTTGCGCTCCCAAAAAACTACTAGCGTAGATGACATTGATTAAATCTATCTCCGGAATCCGGGGAACCATTGGAGGCAAGAAGGGAGAATCTCTCACTCCCAATGATGTAGTAAAATATGCAGCTGCTTTTGGTCAATGGGCCAAAGAAAACAGTGAATTCAGAAAGATTGTAATCGGAAGAGACGCACGTCCTTCTGGTGAGCTGATTGCCAAAATGGTATCAGGCACCTTGCAAAGCCTCGGAATAGATGTGGTGGATTTGGGTCTGTCGACCACCCCTACTGTAGAAATGGCTGTACCGGCAGAACAAGCAGCAGGCGGTATTATCATCACGGCTAGCCACAATCCAAATGGATGGAATGCGTTGAAACTACTCAATGCAGATGGCGAATTCATCAATGATGAGCAAGGCAAGAAAGTATTGGAATTGGCAGATTCTGGTGAAATCAAATTTGCTTACTCCAAAGACTTGGGTGAATACAAAGTAGATAATAGCTACTTTGATTTCCACATCGACAAGATTTTAGAACTACCCCTGGTAGACGTTGAAACGATCAAGAACGCCAATTTGAAGATTGCTGTAGATGCAGTCAACTCTACGGGAGCTCTGGCCATTCCAAAATTGCTAGACAAACTAGGTGTTCGTGATTATAAAATATTCTACGATGAGCCTAACGGCTTATTTCCTCACAATCCTGAACCACTTCCAGAAAACATTACCCACATCTGTAACGAAGTAGAAAGTGGGAGATACAATCTGGGCATTGTAGTGGATCCGGATGTGGATAGATTGGCCTTTGTAGCTGACAATGGCGAGCCATTCGGTGAAGAGTACACGTTGGTGATGATTGCAGATTATGTGTTGAAAAACACACCGGGTAACACCGTCTCTAACATGTCATCTACCCGCGCCCTGAAAGATGTAACGCTGAAAAACGGTGGACAATATGAGGCCTCCGCAGTAGGAGAAGTCAATGTGGTCACTAAAATGAAGGCTACCAATGCTGTCATCGGCGGTGAAGGAAACGGCGGTGTGATCTATCCTGAACTACACTATGGACGTGATGCTCTGGTTGGGATTGCTTTATTCCTGACGGCTCTGGCTAAGTTTGGTAAATCTTCTTCTTTTATGAGAGCAACTTACCCGAACTACCACATCTCCAAAAACAAGATTGACTTGACCAAGGACATAGATGTGGATCATGTGTTGGCAGAAGTGAAGAAAAAGTACGAAAAACATCCAATCAATACTGAGGATGGGGTTAAAATCGACTTTGAGAGCGAGTGGGTACATCTGCGCAAATCGAATACTGAGCCGATCATTAGAATCTACTCAGAATCTGAATCGCAAAACACTGCAGAAGTACTGGCCAAGAAAATCATGATGGACATCAAGGAAATCGTAAGCGAGAAGGTAGAGGATTAAATCTGCTTTTTTGATTCCATTTATCTCGCATTAGAGAGCAAAGGCGCTTAGTCTTCTAGCTTAAATCGAATTCTAAGCGTCACCTCATCTTCTACTAACTGCCCCTCTTCTCTTGAGGGGTTCCAGCTTGGTCCTTCTTGGATGAGTCGGATGGCCTCTTCATCACAGCCATGCCCCAACCCTTTTTTGATTTCGAAATCAGAAAGGCTTCCCGTATCGCTAACTTTAAACTTAACCACTACTTTTCCCTCCAATTGAAGGAAATGTGCCTCTTTTGGATACTCCAAATTCTCCTTGACATATCTACGAAAAGCTATAAAACCTCCATCAGGATAGGCTTCATTGTCAGGTTTTGGAGTAGTGCTGGTTCCATAACCCACTACGACCACTTCCTCTAAAGAAGCTACATCCTCGCTCATTTCTATTGTGACAGGTGCAAAGCTATCTGGCTTGATTTCTTTCTTGTTATAACCAATGAAACTAGCGACCAGGAGATCATCTTCATTTTCCAACCCAATCTCAAAATTGCCATCGATATCGGTAATCGTTCCGGTCGTACTGCCTTTAACAATTACTGTGGCTCCAGGTATGCCTTCTCCAGATGCATCTACCACTTTTCCTTTGACCAATCGCGGACCGGCATATGCACTTCTCTCAACAACAGCTACGGAACCTGTCACTGATTGCTTTTTTTGTACGCCGTAGCTTACGACTTCCACAGTCTCCAATTCCATTCCTTCTACAACAACATCCTCATCTGCTGCGAAAGCACTTTCTTCTTCAACCTTAACTCCTGAAACCACCCCTTGTAACTCTTGTACAATTTGGGCTTCTTCCTCCTCTGTAATCACCCTTTCATCGCTAACTTCCCTTTGTCTGGCAACAGGTTTTGGAGCCAGCGCCAATTCTTCAACCACGGGTTGGGGAGCGATCTTTTGTTCAGACTCCATTCTAGCCTTCTCCATTCTGATCGATTCAGCGGCCTTTTGTCTTTCGATATTCTCAGGGGCATTTGACATTTCTTCTTTGGACTCATCTGTCACTTCCTGTTTCTCTGATTCCTCTACAGTCACCTCATCTTGGACAGGCTCGGGCTGAGACAGTTCTTTCTGCTCTTGTTCCTCTTCCTCCAAAGGTGCCTCCTTGATCACTACTTCATCACTTGGTAACAGCTGATCCACTACCAGCCACATCGTGATGGAGCTCACAAAAAGCAAAGCAATCGTTGCAGCTATACCTAGTGGTCGTTTCCACAGCGGTAGTACTTTGGTCTCCTCCTTGTCCTCTTTCGGCAATCTGTCTCTAAGTCCACGAAGTGATGAACCAAGATCGAATTCATGAGCCTCTAGACCTTGCATGGCCTCTGCCTCGAAGGGGTGGTCCAGCAAGAAGCGCTCCACTGCATGACGCTCCCGTGGACTCAACTTACCCTTGAGATAAGCATCCATCATTTCAGGACTCAGCTCCTTCAGTGGGTCAATATGTTTGCGATCTTTACTCACTTTGCTCCATGCATATTTTTAGATTTCGCTTTCCGTTTTGGATGTAGCTCTTTACTTTCTTCAGATCAAAATTGGTACTATCTGCTATCTCCTGATAGCATTTTTCCTGAAGAAAGAACAAATCGACACAGCGCTTTTGTTCCTCCTTCAGCTTTGCGATACAAGACTTTAGTTTTTCCAGATTGTCTTCCAGCCGAGTCTCATCCTCATGATGCTGGAATGGCTCGGATTCCATAAAAGCCTCGCCAATTTCTTCTTCATGCCCTCTTGACTTTTGCTTACGCAATTTCATCAGGCAGTGATTTCGAGTGAGCACATAGAGCCAACTTTTGAAATGATCCACTTCGTGATTTTGTAGCTTGACCACCAGCTCTTCGAAGATCTCAATGACTGCATCCTGAGCCTCTGCTTTGCTCTTCAGATATTTGAGACAAACGCCAAGTACCAGGTGCATGTACTGCTCGTACAGCTCTCCGAGCAATTCCATATCACCCGAGCGCTTATAGGCCTGGATGATCTCCTTATCTGTATTTGGCTTGTTTACTGTCAATCTCGGGAAGATATCACACTTTAGGCAATCATCCGATTAACTGCCCATCGATCAATCTAAAAATTTTTTCAAAAACTTTTATGGAATCCTGATTGGCCCTGCATCCTAGTAGCAAAATGTTTCACTAAAAACCGAAGAACCATGAGACGGATTACAATATTTCTACTCACATTCATCATCGCTACTGCAGCACAGAGCCCACAAGTAGCCAGACAAATCACCGGACAAGTCATCAGCGCAGATGATGGAAACCCAATAGCGGGCGTTAATGTCATTATTAAAGGTAGCCCTCAGGGCACTATCACCGATCTGGATGGCCGATACAGCATTTCTGTCATGGAAGGGAAAACGCTGAGCTTTTCTTTCATCGGCTATGTCACCAAGGAAATAAAAGTCGAGAAGCAAAGCGTAATCAACTTGGCACTCGAACCCGACATGGCTCAGCTGGAGGAAGTAGTCGTAGTAGGCTATGGAGCACAAGAAAGAAGTTTTGTCACCGGTAGTATTGCGAAGGTGGTAAACAGAAAAGCCAAAGCCTCTGCTCCATCTATGATGATGTACGATGAATCCGCAATTCAGTATAATACTGAAGAATATGAAGCGATAGAAGAAAACATCTTTCATCAGCCCAAAAACAAGCCACTTTCTACTTTCTCCATCGATGTAGATGCGGCTTCTTACAGCAACATGCGACGTTTCATCAACAATGGCCAGAAGCCTCCTAAAGATGCAGTCCGCATTGAGGAAATGATCAATTATTTCAGCTATAACTATAAAGAACCCACTGGAGACGATCCTTTTTCAATCAATACAGAAATAGCGCAGGCTCCCTGGAACGAACAACATCAGCTTGTACATATTGGTCTTCAGGGCAAAAACATTCCAACGGAGAATTTGCCGCCTTCTAATCTGGTTTTTCTACTCGATGTATCTGGCTCCATGAGTAGCCCAAATAAATTGCCGCTGTTGAAATCAGGGTTCAAACTACTGGTGCAGCAGTTGAGACCGCAGGACCGAGTAGCCATCGTAGTTTATGCTGGGGCGGCTGGTATGGTCTTGCCCTCCACCTCTGGCAAGGAAAAGGATAAAATCCTTGAAGCATTGGACAAATTGCAAGCCGGAGGCAGCACAGCCGGTGGCGCAGGTATCAACCTGGCCTACCAAATCGCCAAGGAGAACTTCCAGCCAGAAGGTAACAACCGAATCATTCTCGCCACTGACGGGGATTTCAATGTGGGAGAATCCAGCAACGCATCCATGGAGCGGTTGATCGAGAAAAAGAGAGAAGAAGGGGTTTTCCTCACCGTATTGGGATTCGGCATGGGCAACTACAAGGATTCAAAAATGGAAACGTTGGCTGATAAAGGCAATGGCAACTATGCCTATATCGATAACATATTGGAAGCCAAAAAGGTACTGGTCAACGAATTTGGCGGAACGCTGTTCACCATAGCCAAAGACGTAAAAATCCAGGTAGAATTCAATCCTACTAAGGTGCAAGCCTACCGATTGATCGGCTATGAAAACCGTGCTTTGAAAGATGAGGATTTCAACGATGACAAAAAGGATGCAGGTGAACTAGGTGCAGGACACACAGTGACTGCCCTTTACGAAATCATTCCAGTAGGGGTCATAAGCAAATTCAGTCCTGTGGACGACCTCAAATATCAGGAAACCAAAATAACAGAAAGCGCCAGCGCCTCCAATGAACTCATGAACGTAAAACTCAGATACAAAAGTCCAAAGGGCAGCGAAAGTCAATTGATCGAGCAGCCTCTGATGGACCGCAGCGTTGATTTGAGCGAAAGTTCGGAAAACTTCAGATGGTCGGCCAGTGTGGCAGCATTTGGGATGATCCTGAGAGACTCAGAATTCAAAGGGGATTTTGAAACGAAAGACGCGCTTGCAATGGCAAAGGCAGCTAAAGGAACGGATGTGAATGGTTACAGATCAGAATTCATACAACTGGTCAAAAGCTATCAGCTGATGGCGATGTGATGAATTAACGTCAAAGAGGTTTTGAACCTCTTTGACGTTTCCTTGTATTCCCGAAATCTCCATTTAGATTCATTATATTTGATATACTAAAGACATAGACATCCGGATATGAAGGTAATTTTAGACATAGATGATAGCAACACTACCGCTTTTCTAAAGCTGGTAGAAGGACTAGATTACGTGAACATCTTAAAAACCATAAGTAACGAAAAGACAGAACAGTCTATTCAAGACTTAGTAGAAGCCTTCGAAGATGTGCGCTTACACGAGGATGGGAAAAAACAACTCAAATCAGCCTCTGATTTATTGAATGGACTTTTGGCTTGAGCGCAAAAAAAGTCTCATTTGGCAAGGCATACCGAATGAGACTTCTCCTTACGTCGTAGTGACGTTCATTTAATTTATTACTTCTTAGCAGGGATAGTCACCTGAACTACCACGTCTGGCCAAAGCTTAGAGACACCATCGGCGCCTTTGTGCAACAGCTCACATACGCTGTTGAGCGAATCTATCGCGGCTCCACCATTCCAGTTAGTCACGTCTACAGTAGTGGTCATCACCACAGTAGAGTCAGTCGCTGCATAGGTGAAAGGAACTGTATTAGTCGTGTCATTCATCATCAAAGAAACTTCGCCTTTACCATCCTTGGCAGACAAGATGCTTCCTTTTATCTCTGGAGTGTTGAATACACCGAAAAATGATTCTCTGATTTTAGGATCACGAGTTGCCTCATTTGAGTTGACGCTTTCGGTGGTAATCACGAAACTACCGTCAGTCAAAAGGCTATCGATAGTAGATCCAGTTCCTGGAGTAACTGCTACTTGATCAAAAGTACCTGATACACCTACTCGATCAGTCAATTTAAAAGCTGTCCACTTGATTTTAGCGGCTGATGGATCGTAAGTCACCACTTCTTTTTCCTCACTTGCAGTCTCTCCACCTTTCTTAGTAGAACATGCAAAAGTCACCACGAGGGCTGCTAATATTAATATGTTGTTTTTCAATTTCATGTGTTTGTGTTTTTTAACGGTGAACTCAAATTTAACACAATGAAATAGGGATACAATAGAAGTAGCCATGATTAAAGGCTTTGTCAAGCTGTTCTCCCATTCAGGCCTAATAGAGATCAGTCCTTGACAAAGCCGGAACCACATGGTGTTTCCTCCTACTGGTCCAAAAGAATTACATCACAGGATGACGAATGATGGTTTTGAGCTTTGACTCTGCCGTTTTTCTTGGATCGCTCAGGTAGATTTCCTTGTGATAGCCACGGTGTTTCAAGCCCTCTTCCTTCATTAAATTGAGAATCTTATCTACCGTTGGCCCCTCCTCTTCATAGGATCCCAAGTGAAGACATTGCACGCATTTGCCCTGCTCTATAATTTCATATTGGACATCAGCCACCTGTTTCCCCTTCTCTTTGGCAACAGCCATTCCCTGTTTGTATACCTCATCACTCACAGATATCGGCATTCGGATCATGATTCTCCAGCACCATTCTTCTCTTGCGACCGATATAAAATCAGATTGCCTCTCAGGGCCACCTTTCACCCACCATTCGCACTCCATCTTGGGCACTTTAAAATCGAGATCATCCGCCTTCTGCAAAAATTTAATCGCATATGCCAGCTGATAGATCTTCTCAATTGCACCTAAAAAGATCTCATCCTCTGGAGCGCACTGACCCGCAATCGTCAAGTAAGGATAAGTCCCAAAATCCTCTACAGCCGCCTCAGTTTTTGCCCTATAATATGACTTATCTGTAATGGCCAAATCTAGTTTTTCTGCAATCATGACGCTTAGTTTTTAAAGTGATCAGAAAATTTCATCTCCTCCAGATAGTTCATCAGCAATCCAAACTGTGGATGTTTTTCGAACTCCTTTTCAGCCTCCTTGGCGTTTTCATAGTTGTCCCACACTACCCAATCCATGAGTTGATTGGCCTTGCTGCACGAGCGAAAGCTATGTACTCCCTTGAACCCTGCCATTCCCTCCAAACAGCTTTTCACTATGTGCTGGACTTTGCCGTACTCCTTCTCAAATTCATTTTTGATCGTATAGACAATCACTTCTTTGATTTCCGTATTCATTTGTTCTATGGTTTTGATTTGAACACAAAGAAATCAGGCAGAGTGACAGCCCTATGTCACTCTATTTTAGGGATGGAAAAAAAATTATAGATAGTGCTCGAAAATCTCCCGACTCAGCTCTTTTGCCCTTTTGATCAAAGAGGGAGGAGAAAGAATCCTGCCATACTTGCCATGCATCATCATCCAGTGCACAAAGAAGTGATGATCCGGAATCACAAATTTCATCTCTGTCCATTCCTGTCCCTTCTTCTCACTGACAAAGCCATAATTGTATTTGGCATCAGATATAAAACGAGTGATATCATTTCGGATTTCTACTGTCACTTCTTCCACATCAAAGCGACTGAGTTGCTCTTTCAGAAAATCATCGTAGTTTGGATAGTCGCAGGGATCAAAAGTCTCCTCCAGCAACATCAGCTCTCGAACCCTCGTCGTTCTAAAATCTCGAATCTGTTTGCGCAGAAAGCAAAAGCCAATAATGTGCCAGTTGTCGTTGTAATAGACCAAACCCAACGGAGCTACCTTTCTTTGATTGATCGATTCGCTGTAGTTGGAGTAATACAACATATCTACCAAAAGATGACCTGCGACGGCTTTCTGAATATCTGGAAAAAAACGATCCTGATCTTCCGTATCGCTGGAATGTCGAAATTGCAAAACCTGCACTTTATCCTCCAGTGTTTGAAGATAGTCCTTATCAGAATAGCGCAATACCGCCTTTATTTTCAGCAACGCTTCCTCAAACGCTCGATAGGTCTTTTTATCCGCCTTAGGCGCCAGCAGTTTTCCTCCCAGCAAAAGAGCAGCCGCCTCCTCCTTGTTCAACATCACCGGAGGCAAATGGTAACCCTCGACGATAAAGTAGCCCTCCGCTGCATCACCTCCGATGGGAACACCCGCTTCCGTCAGTGCTCGGATATCTCTAAAGACTGTACGCCGACCAATCTCAAAGCGCTCCTCGATCTCTACTAGAGGCACACGTTTCTTGCTTTGGAGCTGGATCAAAATGGCAGTAAGGCGGTCGATACGGTTCATGATTTATCAATTAGGCGGTAGCTCCGGATATGGGATGATGGATTCTATCAATAAGGCCACTCCACTCTTGCACATCATGGTCAATGTGATGATGATCACGCTGACCACTATCGCCACTCCGATATTGTTGTTTCGGATTTCCTCAAATTCCTTGATAGGCGTGATTCTGGCATAAAGCAGCGTACTGAGTAGACCTATGATCATAGCAAAAAAGTAGGCGATACCAATGTAGATGGCTCCTTGACCCAGGTATTTAAAAACAAGCAACCATTGACTTTCACTCTGACTGAGCAAGCGAAAAGAAGACAACAAAGGCTGAATCACCGAGCTGACCAAATACCCTACAGAAAATAAAATACTCGCTGTATAGATGCTATAGGCAAGGTTTTCCTGCTCGCGAATCCCGTGATACCTCTGTCCAATCCATTTGACCAATTTGTAAGTCAGTGCCAAAATAAACACTCCAATACTGAGGGCAGAAAAAATCTCAAGCAGACCTAAAACAGCTATTCTATAATTCATGATAACGCAATTTTCCAGTAGTTGATATTTTGCATATCCGGTGGCAACATACCTATTTGCCAACCTTTACCGGTCGTTTCCCAAAAGTAATATTTCTTGTGCTGGTACATGTAATAATCACCCGTTGCAGTAGTGTTCACCGCCAGCATGGCATGTCGATATTGCTTGCTGATCATGATCATGGCATCATAGCCCAATGCCTCCAAAACGGCATACAATAGTAAGCATCTGGTATCGCAATCACCCTTAAGTGAATAGATGAACTCTGGTCCAGACAAGACGCCAAATTTATGCCCCCCTTCACAAGAACCCGAATTAGTACCTTCATCACAAGAGCCCGTTTTGATGAGTACGTATGGAATATCCTGAACTAAGGAAACTATCGTGGATAGTTGCTGAGATGGTGTCATTGCCCCCAGTGCTAAATGATTCCGCAAAGAGTCCACAAAATATTCTAGCCGCTCTCTGTTTTGTTCAACCAACTGAGCGTAGATCGTGCCCCAGTGCTGGTTGTATTTCATATTTTCCATAGGGTGATTCAACCTTTCACGATCAGCTTTAGAAGCTTCACTCGTCAGCATACTACTTTCATAAGTTAGGCAATGCTGATCATGGTTGCTCATCCAATTTCTGGTATGCAGATAGTTTCCCGTTCGCGTATCTTTTAGGCTTTCTTCAAAACACTCTATGGAAGTATCCTCATCCAAGCCCACTGACGATATTATTCTGAAGATCACAAAAACGATAAAACCGAATACCCACCAAAAAATCTTGTTCTTCAATGTCCATTAGTTAAAAATGAATTCGAATATCATTTAAAATGTGACAAAATAAAATGGCTCTTAAATATTTTGGTTGAGAGAACATAGTATTGTTTGGTTAATGGAGCCGCTTAAATATAGATGACGAAATTTTATTCTTACATTCTGGCATAATCCTTATATTATTTTGCCTTATCAGTATAATCCCGGGCATTATATAACAAAACGCAGTTTTTCTTCAAATAATCCTATTCCAAATCGCTGCTTCCGATCATGAGCAATCATCAGAATCTATCAAGATAGATTAAAAAAAAATTGCGGAGAATGGTCTCACATCAAATCATACCTATCTCTTCTATTTCGGCGATTTTTTCAAAAAACCGCCGCATTGTGCATCAAAAGCATTTCTTAGCCGTTGAATATTTCAATAGTAAAAGGTTTTTAATTGAAGTAGATTATTTAGTTTTGCAAATGTTTCAGCACTGAACTATTTTGCTGACTGAAACAAATACTTTATAAAATCAGTGAAAATAGAACAAGAAATTATCGCGAGTATTAGAAAAATCATACGAGCCGTAGACATCTACTCGAATCGATTGAAAGAGCAAATTGGTCTCAACTCTTCGCAGCTTACTTGTCTCAATTATCTGAGTCAGTATGGACCAAGATCGATTTCAGAATTGGGTAAGATGCTTAATCTGTCTCCCAGTATGTTGACCAATATCATTGATCAATTGGAGTCTAGATTATTAGTAGAGCGTGTGAGATCTGATAAGGATCGCAGGATCATCAAAATAGAGATGACCAACATGGGTGAAGAGATATTGAATAACTCTCCTATGTTCTTGCACAAGAAGTTGGAAAACAATTTGTCTGATCTTTCGGAAGACAAGAGAAAACAAATTTTGGATTCGCTGAGCCTACTCATCACTGCCATAGAAGCAGAAGATGTTGACTCAAGTCCAATCTTGGCAACTGGAGAAAATATAGTTGGAGAACCAGAAATAACAATAAACAAAGAGGGTGAATTCAAGCCCAAGCATTAACAAATGAGTACAGTGTTTTTAGAGCCTGTTCTCATTCAATTTAAACCTTATATATGAATCTAAATATTCAAAAGCCGCAGTTAACTGACGGGAAAGAAATTTGGAAGCTAATTAAACGTACTGGAAATCTAGACCTTAATTCTGAGTACTGCTACTTCATGCTCTCAGATCTGTTCAAAGATTACTGTGCCATTGTCACCTCGCCGGACCAGACCGATATCCTCGGATATGTGTCCTGCATCCCGAGGCAAGACGACAGTCAGACCTTATTTGTCTGGCAAGTATGCACGGATCCACGAATTCAGAAAAGAGGGATGGCTAAGAAGCTCATCAATTTTGTGATCGAGCAGCAATCAGAAAAAGTAGAATTCATTGAAGCCACGATATCAGATGATAATCAAGGCTCCATTGCACTCTTTACCTCTCTGGCCAAAAGTTATGGCGCAGAGATGAAAAAAGAGAACTACATCGAGGCATCGGATTTCAACGACAGTCACGAGTCAGAATACATTTATAAAATCGGAAAATTGAACTATTAATATAATGGAACAGGTTAGAAAACACGAATCGAATGTAAGAGGGTATAGTAGAAGTTTCCCCGTAACATTCACAAGCGCAAACGGAGCAGTGATCCACGATACGGACCACAAACAATACATCGACTTTCTGGCGGGAGCCGGAGCATTGAACTATGGGCACAACAACCCATTCTTCAAAATGAAGTTGATGGACTACATCGATAAAAATGGAGTAACGCACGGATTGGACTTATCAACAGAGGCCAAAGAGCATTTCATCCAGATTTTTAATAAATACATCCTGGAGCCACGTGAATTGAAATACAAGATGCAATTCACAGGACCTACAGGTACCAATACAGTAGAAGCAGCCATCAAACTGGCACAGATCGTAACCGGTCGTACCAACATCATCACTTTTACCAATGGCTACCATGGTCACAGTAAAGGTGCCTTGAGATTGACTGCCAACGCTCACTATAGAAAAGGACTAGAGAATGAATTGAATCAGTTTACGACTTTCATTCCTTATTTCGGTTTCTTGGATGGCGATTTTGATTCAGCAGATTATCTGGACAAAATCTTGAGTGACTCTGGTAGTGGTACCGACATACCAGCAGCGATCATTCTGGAAACGATCCAGGGTGAAGGCGGTGTGAACGTAGCACCTAAAGAGTGGCTTCAGAAATTGAGAAAAATTACTGAAAAGCACGACATCTTGATGATCGTAGACGATATCCAGGTAGGATGTGGACGTACGGGTAATTTCTTCAGTTTCGAAGATGCTGGTATATACCCAGACATGGTTACCCTATCTAAATCACTTAGTGGATATGGACTGCCTATGTCGTTGCTATTGATCAAACCAGAAATCGATGACTGGAAGCCAGGTCAGCACACAGGTACTTTTAGAGGTAACAACCTTGCCTTTGTGACGGCTGCAGAAGCCATCATCAAATACTGGAAAGACGATGAATTCACACAGGAGATCAAAGGCAAATCAGCCAAACTTCTTAGAATTTTGAATCAAATCGGCGAGGATCACAAAGACATCATCAAAGATGTACGAGGAAAAGGATTGATCGCAGCTGTAGAATGTACAGATGCAGAAACCGCCAGCAGCATTACAGCCGAAGCATTCAGCAATGGACTGATCATCGAAACATGTGGATCTGATGGTAATATCATCAAGTTCCTCCCTCCATTGAACATTCATGAGAATTACCTCAATGAAGGAATCAAAATATTCGAAAAAGCAATTGAAACAATAAAACAAGCAGAATTAGCATGATAGTACGCACGCTAGAAGAAGTCCAGGCGGCAGGCAATGAAGTGAAATCTGACGGTTGGATCAGCAGAAGATACCTGCTGAAAAAAGATGGAATGGGATTTTCGTTTCATGAGACGATCATTGAAGAAGGAGCCAAACTAGAGATGCACTATAAAAACCACCTTGAATCAGTCTACTGTGCCAAGGGAGAAGGTAAAATCACCTCTCTAGCGACGGGTGAGTCCTGGGAAATCAAGCCAGGCACCATGTACGCGCTCAACGAAAACGATCATCACATTCTGGAAGGATATACTGAAATGACCATGCTTTGTGTGTTTAACCCACCCGTAACAGGTCAGGAAAAACACCAGGCAGATGGTAGTTATGCTCTGGTAGAAGACGAATAGTTCTTTTTTTGATCACCTAAAAGGTGAATTACATATTTAGGAATGAGAAGGAATTAACTAGCCTGGTAGGCCGGTTAAAATCTTCTCATTCTGCTTTATAAAGCATTCATCAAATTATTAATTAAACAAATAGATAACATCAACTGAATTTTACATCAAACCGATACACATATGGTAATTGAAGACTTGTATCCATCAAGAACGGACTCGACAGCCCGATGGATCGATCGACATGATCCTGTGGTCTATGCAAAAAAGGGGGCGCCGACAACCGCCCTGACCCAACAGCAAATCGAGAGCTTCGAGAAAAAAGGATTTTTAATCATCAAGAATGTTTTCTCAGCAGAGGAAATAGAAGATTACAACGAGGAATTTCAACGCTTAGCTGATGATCCTATTCTGGGAGTCAAAGAGGAATTCATTCAGGAGCCCGAAAGCAGAATCGTAAGATCCATTTTTGCAGCCCATACATTTAGCCGCAAATATCAAGCCCTCACTGAAGATCCTAGAATCCGAAAAAAGGTAGAATATCTTTTGGATGAGGAGGTGTACATTCATCAGGCCCGGATCAATGCTAAGCCTGGCTTTAGTGGAAAGGAATTCTATTGGCACTCGGATTTTGAAACCTGGCATGTGGAGGATGGTATGCCGCGAATGAGAGCCATAAGCTGCCTGATCACCATGACAGAAAACAAAAGTTACAATGGTTCGCTGATGCTGATGCCGGGTTCGCACAAAAAATATGTGTCCTGCATCGGAAAGACGCCTGAGAACCACTACAAAAACTCCTTGCGCAGACAGAAGTACGGTGTTCCGGATGAAGAAAGCCTGGAAGCCCTCTACGAGGAATGTGGAATCGAAGTAGCGGAATGTCCACCGGGATCAGTCATCCTTTTCGATTGCAACACCATGCATGGATCAAGCAGTAATATTTCACCCATGCCGAGAAGAAATATCTTCTTTGTTTTCAATGCGAAATCCAATAGACTGGAAGCCCCTTTTGGTGGAACAAGTCCACGACCGGATTTTATTGCGCATCGGTAACTGAACTAAAAATTAACATTTTCTAAAAAGGGTTATGGTAAGTCCGAAATGGCATATCTTAACCTTTTTTTATCATCAAAACCCCAATACAATAAATGTTCAACGACGTTTTTTACGACTCGTTAGGGCTGATGCTCTTCATGCTGAATCCCTTTTTACTCATCGTCTATCTTATAGACTTGATTGAAGAATTAGACGCCAAGACCTTCGCCAAAATGTTGATCCGTGCAGGATTGATCAGCGGAGCTTGTTACATCACATTTGCCATACTAGGCAATGAAATTTTCGACACGGTATTCAAGGCAGATTTTGCTTCTTTTCAGATCTTCGGTGGTATTATTTTCCTGATCACAGGTATCAAATATGTCTTTGATGGAAACAAAGCGATCAAAAAATTGAGAGGAGAACCAGAATACGTACAGGGTGGGATCGTCATGCCCATCATGGTAGGACCTGGTACGATCAGTGCCAGTATCGTGGTAGGACAACGTCTGGATTACATTCCAGCTGTTATCATCATATTGATCTCGCTGGTCATCTGCATCACTACAGTGATTATTCTGAAAAACATTTACACCCGAGCGAAAACCCGAAACGAATCTTTGGTGCTGAAATACATCGATATACTCGGTCGTGTGGCAGCTCTATTGATCGGAACATTCTCGATCGAAATGATCATGAATGGGGTCAAAACCTGGGTAGGAAAATTCTAACTGTTGCATTATTGCACATCTAGGCCGACGAAATTCTACTTCGTCGGCCTTATTTTCTGTAATTCAGGCCAATAAAGCCTTGATATAGAGAAAAGTATTTTTATTAAAGGTTTGTTTTCATCAAGTCTGTGCATAATTTTGCAATCCTTTTCTAAAAAGGACTGGAAACGAAAAAATAATTAGTTCATGGCAAAAACCATGGGCGCCATTAAAACCATAATAAAATGAAAAAAGATATTCACCCAGAGTACAGAGATGTAGTGTTCTTCGATACATCTAGCGACTTCAAATTTTTGACTAAGTCTACTATGGGCTCTAGCGAAACGATCAAGTGGGAAGACGGTAACGAATACCCAGTGATCAAAATAGAAGTAAGTTCTGCTTCTCACCCATTCTACACAGGTAAGAAACTATTTGTGGATACTGCTGGTAGAGTTGAGAAGTTCAACAAAAGATACAAAAAGAAGTAATCCACTAATTTGGATTCAAAATATGGAGTCTTCAAGATTTAGTTCTTGGAGACTTTTTTATTTTTACCCCTATGAACATAGCATTGGTCGACCTGCCGGATCAGCGGTCCAGATTATTCCCTCTTACGCTTACCAGACCTATATCCGACCTCAAAATCGGCATTCTCAGCATTCGTGAAAAATGGGAGAAGCGATTGGGTCAAAGTTTGTCCTTCGTGACTGACGACAGCCTCAAAGCACTTTTCCCTCCTATTGCGGAAAGCTATGACCTGATCATCAATGCAGCCCTATGCCCCGACGAAAGCCTGATACACGCCATTCAAAACTTAAGAATGGACCAGTCGCTTTATCAAAACGACCTATTCATAGCAGCGAAAGGAGGCTTCAGCTATAGTCAAACGCCTGATATATCCGAGGAGAAAGTGAGCTATGAAGACCCCTTGACCCACATCAACCGAGCCTGGGATATGTTCCTCAACAATTCGGAGGAAATCAAAAAGGACTTTGATCTACTGACTGAGGGGAAGACCAGCGCCAAAATAGAGGACCCACACACGATCGTCTATGGAGCAGAAAATGTCTTTTTGGAAGAAGGGGTGAAAATCAAGGCAGCCATCCTCAATGCAGAGAAAGGTCCGATCTATCTGGCCAAAGACGCAGAGATCCAGGAAGGTGCTACCATCCGGGGACCCTTTTACCTCGGTGAGGGCTCTCGCATCAACATGAACGCCAAGATCAGAGAAGGAAGTACCATCGGACCAGGTTGTAAAATCGGAGGTGAAATTTCTAACTCCATCCTCTACGGCAACTCAAATAAGGCACATGATGGCTTCCTGGGCAACTCTGTACTCGGAGAATGGTGCAACCTCGGCGCTGATACCAATAACTCCAACCTGAAAAACAACTACTCCAATGTGGAGATGTGGGACGAACTGAGCCAGGACTACCTAGATACAGGACTGCAATTCTGTGGACTAGTGATGGGAGATCATTCCAAAGCAGCCATCAACACCATGTTTAATACGGGGACCACCGTAGGCGTATGCGCCAATGTATATGGAGCGGGTTTTCCAAAGAAGCGCATCCCCTCTTTCACCTGGGGTGGTGTGCGATCCATGTTGGTCTATGACTTTGACAAAGCCATGGAGACAGTAGAGATCGTGATGGATCGTAAGAACAGAAGTTTTACCGACGAGGATCGAAAATTATTGAAACACATTTACGAAACGAATAGCAAGGCCTCATGAGATTTGCGGACATACCAGGACTCGACAGTGCCAAAAAACAGCTGATCCAAGCCATCAGAAACAATCATGTGGCGCATGCCCAGCTATTCTATGGTCAGCATGGATCAGCCAACCTTGCCCTGGCATTGGCCTATTCGGCCTACATCAACTGCAAGAACCCCTCTGAAACGGATTCTTGTGGCGAATGCAGCAACTGTAGCAAGATCGACAAGTTGGTGCATCCTGATTTGCAATTTGTCTATCCCGTAAGCCCAACCAAAAACATCACAGGAAAAAATGCCGTCAGCTCCAGCTACCTTAGAGACTGGCGCACTTACCTCGAAAACAACAAATACGGCTCTCTCGAAAACTGGAGCACCCACTACGGAGCAGAAAACAAAAATGCCAACATCTCCAAAGAGGAAAGCCGAAATATCATCAAATCACTCTCTCTCAAAGCATTCGAGGCAGAGTACAAAGTCCTGATCATTTGGCTACCAGAGTACATGCACGTCTCTGCGGCCAACGGTATCCTCAAAATCCTCGAGGAACCACCAGAAAAAACGCTTTTCCTGCTGGTGACCTGCGATTATGAGAAACTATTGACCACCATCCTATCCAGATGTCAGCTATTCAAAGTACCCGGTTTTAGCGACGATGAAATCACGCGCTATCTGGTAGAGAGCAAAGGATTAGAAGAAGGAAACGCTCGTAAAATCGCCATGCTGGCAGAAGGTAGCATCAAGCGAGCCATCGAAAACATAGACAGTGCAGAGGACGATTCGCATGCGCTGTTTCGGGATTGGATGAGACAATGCTGGACCAAAGACTATACGGCCATCACCAGCTCGACCGATCAATTTTTCAAAATGAATAAAACGGCTCAGAAGCTATTTCTGCAGTATGCCATCAACATGATCCGACATGCGCTGTTGACGGCCTACATGCCAGAAGAAACCAAAAAACTGAATCCCGACGAACAGGGCTTTGTGACTAATTTTGGGAAGGCGCTGAGTCAAGACAAGCTCGAAAGAATCAGTAAAGAGCTCAATCAGGCATCCTATCATCTCGATAGAAATGCCAATGTAAAAATATTGTTCATGGACCTATCGCTAACGATAGGTAGAATCATGACAGCAAAATAAGATAGACGATGAAAATCAGAATAGGGACAAGAGGAAGCAAACTGGCACTTTGGCAAGCCTACTTCGTGCAGGACAGGCTCAAAGAACTGGGCGTAGATAGTGAAATCGTAAAGATCGAAACAAAAGGAGACAAGATTCTGAATGTCACCATTTCAAAAATCGGTAGCAAAGGGGTCTTCACTGAAGAAATCGAAGAAAAGCTGAAAAACGGAGAAATCGACATAGCCGTTCACAGCGCCAAAGACATGCCCTCCACTCTGCCAGAAGGGTTCGAGCTGATCGCATTTTCTGAAAGGGAAAAAGAGCACGACGTACTGGTCAGTCACAAGTCCATCGACCTCAATCAAAAAGACCTGGTCTTAGGGACATCCTCAACGCGCAGAATCGCCTGCCTGCACAAGCATTTCCCTCATGTAAAGACCGTACCTGTACGTGGCAACCTACAGACGCGCATTCAGAAAATGAAAGATGGAGCTTGCGATGCGCTTTGGCTCGCCTATGCAGGTGTGCATCGCATGGAGTTTGATCATATGGTGGTGCATGAGTTTGATCTCGAAGAATTCGTGCCAGCCGTGGGACAAGGGTCGGTAGCCATAGAAGTGTATACGGGCATCTCCGAAGAAAAGAAAGAGCTGATCCGCAAGGCAGTGAATGACGACACCACCGAAACGATACTACTGGCCGAACGTGCCTTCCTCAAAGTCATGAATGGAGGCTGTAGCATACCCGTCTACGGCCGAGCAACCATAGAGGGCAACACCCTGAGCCTGACTGGCGGTATCATCAGCCTGGATGGAAAAAGAGAAGTAGCCAAAACCTGCAATACCACCCTGGATGGAGGACTGAAGGCAGGCGAAACACTGGCTCATTACATCCTGGAAAATGGTGGAAAGGAAATTTTAGAAGAAATCAGAAAAGAACAAGCAGAATGAAAAAACAGATCTCACTAGCTATGGCCTTTTTGGCTGTTTTAGTCATGGTATCCTGTGCCAACGACAGAAAAGACTACATCGTCACCATTCACACCAGCTTTGGCGACATGAAGGTCCTGCTATATGACGAAACGCCCTTACACAAAGCCAACTTCATCGAACTAGCCGAATCTGGCGACTATGACAGTACGATTTTTCATCGCGTGATCAAAGACTTTATGATCCAGGGAGGCGGTATCGACATGAAGACTGGCGAAAACAAAAGCGAACGCATTCCTGCAGAGCTTGACAAGGGATACTTGCACGTAAAAGGCGCCCTGGCTGCCGCCCGTCAGGGAGACCGGGTCAATCCTAAGAAAGCATCGAGCTGGTGCCAATTCTACATCGTGGATGGCAAAAAATATACGCCTGAAGAAATAGAGGCGTACGAGAACCAATTGAACATGGGCAAGGTGATCCAGAGACCTGAAAACCAGGAATACCTAAAGGCAGCTCAAAGCTTCCAGAAAGAAGGCAATCAGGTCGCGGTAGATTCTATCATCGCTGTAGTGATGGAGCAAATCGCTGCTGAGTTTGAGCCGATCCAGCTGACGGATAAGCAAAAAGAAGCTTACACCACTAAGGGAGGAGCCCCACATTTGGATTTTGAATACACCGTGTTTGGTCAAGTAGTAGAAGGTCTGGATGTGATCGACAAAATCGCCGCAGTAAAAACCGGTCGTGCCGACAAACCAGTAGAAGACTACTTTCTGACCATGGAAGTGGAAAAACTACCCAAAAGAAAAATCACCAAGCTCTACGGGTACGAGTATCCAGAGAAGAAGTAATTGGCCGAAACATGCGTGCGCCAGCCTTTCGGAGACCTCCGAAAGATCGAAACATACGTGCGTCAGCGTTTCCCGGATGTCGGAAAGGTCGAAACATGCGTGCGTCAGCGTTTCCGGGATGTCGGAAAGGTCGAAACATGGGTGTTTCAGTATTTCGGGAACGTCGGGAGGGTCGAAACATGGATGTTTCAGGTTTTTAGACCCAAATTATCAGGGTACTAGACTCTTTCGAAGAGTCGCCGAGGTTCGAAACCTCTACGACCTAGATGACAAACTTTTCACTTTCTAACTTTCCCCTTTTAACTCCAATGCCTGCTTGACATGGGCTGTATGGTGATTGCAGTGCCAGGCGTAGATACCGATGTTTTCGGCCAAAGAAAATTGCTGACCATGCTCCGGGTGTACGAACTCTCGCTTCAAATCATCAGCAGTCAGGCTCTTGAGTAATTTGACCCAGCGGTAGTGTAGGCCTTCCAGCAGCATCTGAGTATAACTCAAATCATCGTCCAGAGAATCCTCCAACTCAGCCCACCGATCTTCGAAGTAGGGTCGAATGGCCGGTAATTCTTCCGTCAAAGCCAATTTGAAACGCATGAGGCTATTCATATGACTGTCCGCGCAGTGATGCACCACTTGCTTGATGGTCCAACCCCTAGGTCGATAGGGCCATTTGAGCTGCTCAGTGGACAGATCATGAGTCAGTTCCTTGATTCTGATCGGAAATCGCTCGATATCTTCTATCCATTGCGATATATGTTCAGCTGTGATTTGGGCCGGTTTTTCGAATTCCCCTATCGGGTATTTGAGTGAGTACATTGTGCTTTCGCTCATATCAATTTGATGTTAGGTGTATAATTTAGACTGCTAGAATCAAATCTAAAAGTCTAGGATCTAATGTCTAACATCTATCATAATACAATTTTACCCAATCGCTCCAAAACATCCACTTTATAGTTTCGGCCTATGGGCACACTATGATCCAGCATCTCGATCTCCGATGCAGAGTAGCATTCGATCTTAGGAATATTGACAATGAAAGAGCGGTGTACGCGTATAAAATCGCTTTCTGGTAACTTCAGCTCTAGCTCGCTGATTTTCTGATGGGTCACCACTTCCTTCTCAGGGGTTAGGATCTTCACATAATCCTTGATGCTCTCGATGTAGAGTATATCTTTCAGGCGGATCTTGATGTTCTTTTTGTCTGACTTGAAGAAGATGAAAGTGTCCTCCTCGGTTGCCAGTTGTACTTCCTCTGGCATAATAGCCTTGTACTTGGACACCCCCTTCATAAAGCGGTCGAAAGAGATGGGTTTCAGCAGATAGTCCAGTACTTCCAGTTCGAATCCCTCCAGCGCATAGTCGCGGTAGGCGGTGGTCAATATCACTTTGGGTTTGTGATGCAGGGACTTCAGAAACTCGATCCCGGTGAGCTGTGGCATCTGGATATCCAGAAAAATCAGGTCCACTTCCGCACCAGATTGCAGAAAGTCAAAGGCCTTCACCGCGTTTCTAAATTGACCGACGAGCTCCAGACATTCCATCTTTTCTACATAAGATTCAATTATTTCGAGCGCCAGTGGCTCATCATCTACGGCTATGCATTTGATCTTCATTGTACTTTCTTTAAGGCTATTCTTAATACGACAGTATAGGACCCGGGTTGGTCATCGATATGGAGATGATAGTCGTTTTTGTAGAGCAGCTCGAGTCGGCGTTTTACATTCTTCAGACCGATGCCCTGTGTTCCCTGTCTCAACTGCTGCGTTTGGCTTTTGCTATTGGCCAGCTTCAGTATCATTTCGTGATCCGTCACCGTCAGGTCAAAATCAATCCACGACTTATTCAACTCCTCATTGATACCATGCTTGAAGCTATTCTCCACGAATGGCAACAAGATCATCGGTGCGATGTATACATTGGTGCTATCGCCATTTATCATGGCTTTGATGTCCAGGTCATCGCCATGGCGCATCTGCTCGATCTCTATGTAGTTTTTGATGAAATTCAGCTCATTGTCCAGCAGTACTTTAGGGGCATTGCATTCATAGAGCATGTAGTTGATCAGGTCTGATAGCTTTAGTACCACCTCAGGAGCATAGTCCGACTTCTTTAGCGTCAGGGCATAGAGGTTGTTCAAGGTATTGAAGAGAAAATGAGGGTGGATCTGGGTCTTCAAAAACTTCAGCTCTGCATCCAGTTTTTCGTGTGCCAGTATCTGACGATCCTGCTGGCTTTGATACCAATATTTGAGCAACTTGATCACCAGCGCCAGGAAAACCACCGTGTATATGCCCAGTATTCCTTTGATGATTTTATAAAAATTGAGCGGATTGCCATCGATATACTCTGGATAGTACAGCGGATACTCGATGTAGTAGGCAATCAGTCGGTAGATCGTCCCTCCCGTAAACGAAGAGGCGATGAACAAAAAGATGAACGGCAACCAACGACCTCTCAGGATATATTTAGGGAGTAGGATGTACAGCGTATAATAAGTCACCAGAATCTTCACCGGCAGAAACATCAGCTGCACATTGAAACTCATCAGGTACTGCTCGTCGTAGCTGCCCCACAGTACAGCATAAAAGCACACATAGGATAGCCAAAAGAATATGTGGCTCGCCCATCTATGCTGAAACAAAAAGCGAATAATCGACTCGAGTTTTCCCATCCTAACAAATATACGTGCCAAAGCATATTATTTTGATTTCGTTCCGACCAAAAGCCAATTGAAGAGGACAAAGAACCATTACTGCAGAATGGAGAAGCAAGCCTAAATGGGTCTGATTTCGATCTGCCAGTCAGAAAGCAAAGGACATTACCTCATTTTTAAAATATTTTTTTTAAGCTTGACAAAAATTTCAGACTATGCGCATCATTGCTATTATCATACTTTCTCTTAGTTTTTCATTTCACATATCTGCACAAAAGAAATCTTATCTGGTAACTACCCAGTTGGACACCCTGCAGGGTAAATTATCGATCCAGCTCGGGGGTCAGTATCAGGTAGACCGTGTCAGAATCAAAATGGGAAAGGAAAAGAAATACTTTGATGCATTTGAAATCAGAGTGATCCAGGACAAAAATCAAAAATACTACCCCATCAAATTCAATGGCCGTTATCAATTTGTACAGGTAGAAAAAGAAGGGAGTTTCCTCAGCCTCTATCGATATATTGACCAGTCGACCAACAACAGCCAATACGCAGGCAAACTACTGGTGAGCAAAGACGGCCAACAGCATATCGTTAGCAACATTGGTTTTAAGAAGAAGCTTGCTGAATTTTTGGTTGAATGCGAAGAGGTCCAAAACGAAGTAGAAAATGGTGATTATGGCCGCAACGATCTCTACAAAATCATGGATGAATACAACGCCTGCATCGAAAGTAAATCAAGCAGAGAGCTGGAGAAATTAGCAAATGTACAAGAGGCTAGCCAAATCGAAGCACTGATCGAAACAGTAGAAGGCATGGATCGTGAGGACAAAGACGAACTGATAGAAATGCTGACTGATGTAAAAGGCAAACTGAAAGACGGAGAAAAAATCCCAGGCTACCTACAATCCGCAATCAAAGAAAAACTGGCGGGTGAAGAAGCACTATTGAAGCTTTTCGAAGAAATAGTGGAATAATTCAACACTTTTTACAAACCAGCACACTGGCACTGCCGTCCATCAGTGTGGTAGCAAAAAGATAAACTGAACCTCCGTCCTTGATGGAGGTTTTTTTACGGATTTCCTGCACGGTATTGGGGTAGTTTCTCACGGTGATGTTGGCTTTGTTGTTGGGGAGAAAGGGTTTGAGCTTCTTCTTATTCAGTACCGTTACAGCTTCTATTTCGAACACTCTACCGGGAAAGCCCGCTACTACTTTTTCGCTGGTGTACAGATGTGAATTGCGATGCAGCTTGCTCAGGCCAAATTGTTTCCCCACGGAAGTAAAGGCACCCGCCTTCATGATAGAGGCATTCGGTTCATAGATATACTTCATCGGTTGGCTAAATGAGGCGATCTCCCTTTCGTCAGAATACTGAAATTCCAGGCGATCCCAGCTTTCTTGTACCCAATTACTAGCTACCACCTTTGGCTCTCCCTCAAATTCAAAATCAATCTGGAAGAGCAGTTCCTTGCATTCATTGTCTACAGACACGACATGCACTTCTTTAACATTCGGTAGTCGATCCAGGGCCTGCTGGATATCCAGCAGAGGTGCCAGTTTAATCAGGACTTTGGCACTGCGCTGCTTCAGTAGGGGAAGAATCTCTAGCAAATTAGGCTGACAATCTTCGATCAGATGCACCTTTTGATTGGCACCATCGCGGCGAGCTGGATCCAAAAAGTAAAAGTCGGAGGGTTCCTTTTCTTCCTTCAGATAGTCCATTGCATTCCCTCGAACGTATCGGATGTTTCCAGCCTGCAATAGTTCCAGGTTGTGCTCGACAACTGGAATCAAATCAGGATTTTGCTCTATGGCGATCACTTGCTCAAAACGCTGGGAGAGATAATAGGCATCGATACCAAACCCGGCTGTCAGGTCTGTCAGGCTTTGGCCTGAAATCAAGCGTGCCTTGTACTGGGCCGTGGCTTCTGACGAACTCTGCTCGAGCGAAACGCCGGGTGGATAGATCAGATCAGCATGGGCCACCAGAGTGGGCAGTTTGTGCCGCGCCTTTTGCCAGCATTTGATTTGATGAGCGATCTCCCGGATCGGCAACTCAGTGTTTTTTCCGGCCTTCAGTACCAGCTGCGCAGGATCATCGAGGCGATGCTCCTGGATAAATTTCCTGACTTCCGGTTTACTGAGACTATTGATCATATAATCCTGAATTTTTCCATTCAGCAGTTATTAGTTTGTGTATCAAATAAATATCTTGGAGTCTTCTATTCGAACAGACTAACCAAATGGGCTATTGAGTTTACGTCAAATTTGAAACGAAAATCAACCCCCTATTTACTCAATAACTAATTAACCATTAACTCTGGTTTTGCTTTTGCAAAAACCAGGATAACAGAAAAGGCTGGCCCAAATTTATATAAATCCGAACCAGCCTTAGCTAAAATAGGAATGTCTTGGCCTGCATTTTTCAATGCAGGAGTTAATAGGGAAATGAGTTATTAGTTAATTGGTCAAGCGAATCTGCAATATCTAACCACTTTGTCAGCGCTATTAGAAATGTCAGTGTCTAATGAACCTAATAACTTTTTATCTATTAACTCTTAACCCCCTGAATTGACATTTCAGGGATAGTGCTTAATTCAATACCAAATTGTTTTCAGTCACATACTGTGCGATCTGAACGGCGTTAGTCGCAGCACCTTTTCTTAGGTTGTCCGCTACGATCCACAGGTTCAACGCATTCTCTTTAGACTCATCTTTTCTGATACGACCTACGAATACCTCGTCTTTCTTGTGAGCGGTCAATGGCATTGGATACACATTGTTAGCTACATCGTCCTGAATCACAAGGCCTGGCACTTTAGATAAGATAGTCTTTACCTCCTCCAGATCATATGGATTGTCAAACTCGATATTGACTGCCTCAGAGTGACCTCCCATAGTTGGGATTCTCACACATGTAGCCGATACTTTTACCTTCTCGTCTCTTAGGATTTTGACCGTTTCGTTGGTCATTTTCATTTCCTCTTTGGTGTATCCATTGTCCTGGAATACATCGATGTGAGGCAATACGTTCATGTCGATCTTGTGAGGATAAACCATCTCTGGCTCTTCGCCTGCACGCTCAGCCATCATTTGGTCTACTGCTCCTTTACCTGATCCTGTTACGGACTGGTAGGTAGATACAATCACACGGTTGATGCCGTATTTTTTGTGAAGAGGTCCTAAAACCAATACCATCTGAATGGTAGAACAGTTAGGGTTGGCAATGATACGATCATCGATAGTGATCGCGTCACCATTGATCTCTGGTACGATCAATTTTTTGGTTGGGTCCATTCTCCATGCAGAAGAGTTATCGATGACGATAGTGCCTACTTCAGCAAACTTAGGAGCCCACTCTGTAGAAGTGCCTCCACCTGCTGAGAAGATCGCGATGTCTGGCTTAGCAGCCACTGCATCCTCCAGACCAATCACCGTGTGTGTCTTGCCCTGATACTCTACCTCCTTACCTACTGATCGCGCAGACGCTACCAATAGCAATTCATCATATTGAAAATTTCTTTCTTTCAACACCTCTAGTATTTCGTTCCCTACTAGTCCTGTTGCTCCTACTACTGCAAGTTTCATTATATGTTCCTTTTAGTTCGTGTCTAATTTAGGTTGGCAAAATTACTGGAAATCAAGCAAGAAGCAACGCTCATCTGCCCAGTTCATTAAGAATCGTCAAGAATCCAACGGTTCTGTTAATATTTTAACTCATTACCTTGACACTATCAATATTATAACAGATTAGATTTCGAATCACTTCCAGGTGACCACATCATTCATCGGTCTTCGGGTTTTTTCGCGCGGTTCTACCACGCGATAGCCAAAGGCGATCATGTAGGAGATTCCGAATTTTTCTGTGTCGATATCAAGCTTTTCTCTCAGGATATTTTCTGTCGTTTCTTGCTTGAAACCTTCTATCGGGCAACTATCGATACCGATCATCGCTGCGGCCGTCATCATATTGCCCATGGCGATATAGCTCTGCTTGGAGGCCCAGTCGAAGAGCTTGCGGTCGTCGCTCAGATCAAAATCCGACTTCTGAAACTGCTCGATGAACTTACTTCTGCCTTTTCTCACCTCTTCAGGATGGTGCTGCACATTGATCATAAAATCCTGAATGTAGTCGGAATCCCATTTCATCAGAGGCGTTTTCATCGTCAGTCCCAAAACATAATGGCTGGCCGTATCCAATTTCTTTGGTGCGCCCCAGGCATTTTCTTTCAAGTCCTCTCTCAACTCAGGATCCTGAACCACCACAAAGTGCCAGGGCTCCAGACCAAAAGAACTCGGAGACAAACGAGCCGTCTCTAGGATGAATTCAAAATCTTCCTTTGAAATCTTCTTGTTGGGATCAAATTCCTTGCAGGCATGGCGGTACTGGAATGCGGCGAGTATTTCTTCTTTGGTCATAGATGTTTTATTAATGGAACTTAACTTAGGCAAATATCGTGAACTACATCAATTCACAGAACCATAATGAACGCAGTCCTAAGTTACATCCACGAAAAGCCCGCACATCAGGCAGACATACTCCAAGTCCTGCATCGCATGATCACGAATCATCCAAAAGTAACAGGTAAGATCAGCTACAGCGTACCATACTACAAAATGAAAAGCCCGCTTTGTCACCTGAATCCATTGAAAAATGGCGGTGTAGAAATCGTATTCTGGCGAGCCAGAGAATTGTCGAACGAAGATGGATCACTGGATTTCAAAGACCGCAAACGCATGGCCGGAATCACCTACCACAGTGCAGAAGAAATCAACGAAGAGCAACTCAATGCCATTCTACAGGAGGCCTATCTTCTGGATGAGATGGTGGAACATAAGCCGATGAGGTTGGGGTAGATAGAGATGAAACGAATTGGCACTGAATGGGAATTTTATTAATCTCTGATGGATTTAGGTATATTTACTATATGAAAAAGGTTCTTCAAGGTAAGTTGGAAGCACTTAATAGCATTTGTAAAAGACATCATGTCCAGTCTTTGCATATTTTTGGTTCGGCTACCAGAGATGAACTAAACTCCAATAGCGATATTGATCTTCTAGTGAAGTTCGAGGATTTTGATCTCTCCGACTACTTTGATAATTACATTCAACTCAAATCTGAACTTAAAGATCTATTTGGCAGAGAGGTAGATTTGGTTGAAGAACAAAGTCTTCGAAACCCTATTCTTATTCAATCCATTAATAAAAACAAGTCTCTTGTTTATGGATGAAAGAATTTTGAAATGGCTCTATGACATTCATCAAGCCATCGAAGAAATAGATCAATATTTCGAATATCATCCAAAAGACTTTCTTGCCTACAAAGGGAATACAATGCTCAAAAGAGCGGTGGAAAGAGATCTCGAAATAATAGGTGAGGCGATGAACCGAATTCTGAAAAGAAATTACGATATCTCTAATCGAATAACTGCTTCTAGAGCCATTATTAGTTCAAGAAATCAAGTTATTCACGCCTATGACAATGTATCCGATGAAAATATTTGGTCCATTTTAATCAATCACTTACCCATTCTTAAAAAGGAAATCAGTCAATTAATTGAAGAAAACTAAAAAAAGCCAGCTCTCTCGAACTGGCTTTGGATGCTTGGTGATGTTTTTCCCATACCTTTTCACGAAAGCATCCCTTCAGATAAATACTAGCTCTTTGTTAGTCTTTGATAAAGCTCTTTAGCAGCCGGAAACAGGATGTTGTTTTCCAAATGAATGTGTTTGTGCAAGTCCTGTTCGAATTCCTCCAGCATGGCATAAGTCACCTTGTAGGTCTGACATCCATCAGGAGGGCAAGAGTAATTTTTCGATATCTCAGCGATCTCTTTTAGTCTTTTTCCTTCTGTATCATGTTCGTGCTCCATCATCGTGATCGGATTGTCTATGTGACCAAACACGGCTTCTGGTAATTCTCCCCCTTCCTTCGAAACGGCCAACATCTTTTTCACAAATGGAAACAAAATGAGCTCCTCCTTTTTCATGTGCTGTGTCAGTGCGCCAGCTGTCTCAGTAAATAATTCATAAATACTGTTCAGCTCTGGATGCCTTTCGCCATGTACTCGACAGAGCTTATTGAGATAGGTCAGCAAGGGAATGGTTGTCCTTTCTACATAAGCATGATGTACGTCGATGATTTCGTCTATGAGTTGATCCAGAGGCAGCTGCGCATATTCTTTCTGATCCCGAATAGCGAATGAAGCTTCCAGTTCCTCTATCACCTGCTGCAGATCCTGATTTTTATCCTTACAAGCTTCTTCCAAAGTAATACCCCCACCACAACAGAAGTCTATCTGATGTGCGGTAAACACTGTAGATGTGCGAAAGTTGCTCGCTACGATCTTTCCTACTTTTGTTTTTGCCAGATTTTCCATATTTATAGATTTAAAGACCTTTTTATCCTTTATTTAATTAAATTTTTTTACACCTTCAAATAACTCATTCCCTGCAAAACATCTTCATTCAGCTCGTCCAAAACGGTATTCTTTAGCTCATCAGTCAGGCTCTTCCTGATATCCACAAATTTGTGATGTAGCGGGCATGGTTTGGTTTCAGAGCATTCTGATAATCCTACCACGCAATTTTTGAACAAAGAAGGCCCGTCGATGGCCACTACGATCTCGTGCAAGCTGATCTTGCGATCTACCACTACAAATCCCCCATGTGGCCCACGAACTGACAGCAAAAGCTGTGCTCGGACCAATTGCTGGAGAATCTTTGCGGTAAACGAAACAGGTGAATCAATGGCCGCAGCTATATCGTTGAGGCCAACCCTTTGGTTGTCAGCCTTCATTGAATTGAGGTAAATCATCGTCCTCAGCGCATATTCACAAGCCTTTGAAAACATCCTTTATCTGTTATTGCATAGCAAAGTAAATCAAAATTTTAATTAAAGACTAATTTGTCCTTAATTAAGAAACAAAAAAGCCTGCTGTTAATTACCAGCAGGCCGTTTCAGTTTTTATTTACTGTCTTTTTTAAACTCATCAAATTCCGATTTTTCCTCCGCTCGGGGAAAGGAATTGTTGGAGAGGTTCACATCTGCCAATTCATTGTTAGGATCGATTTTGATACTGGAGACTTCTTTGTCCTTGAGGAAAGTACGTTTCACCTTGTACTCATTGAGCTGCCAGATTTCGGCAGGAAGTCGTTCGACCTCCTTGCTGCCATCGGTATATGTCCACTCAATAATGACCGGCATGACCAGGCCTCCTTCATTTGTAAAAGTCAACTCATAGATATTCTTACCTGACAGCTGATCGCGCATTTTCGCTTCATCAATTCTGCTCAAGAACCCACCATAGTGGCTATCAGGAGTGGCTCTCACAGCAAAAGGCTCAGGACCATTCGAAAAGTCATTGGATTCCGAACTCTCATCAGAGGAGCCACTGATTTTAGACTTTACTTTCTTGCCTTTGTTTTCCACGCTCACTTCTTCTTCCTTCAATTGGTACCATTTCACCTTGTCCAGATTGATATCCACATTGTCTGTAGTGAAGAACCAGCCGCGAATAAACCAATCCATGTTCGTACCAGTCGCATCAGAGAGCGTTCTGAAAAGATCTCCCGGATTCGGGTGCTTGTACATCCAGCGAGTCGAATACTCTTTGAAAGCCTGATCGAATAACTCTCTTCCAACTATGGTCTCCCTCAACATCTGAAGACCCACAGCCGGTTTGTTGTAGTAATTGGCACCTAATCGGCTCAAAGATTCCACATCAGAAGTAGTCATGATGGGGCGCATCACGTCCTGATTCCCTTTCATATAGGGCACGATATCCTGCGGCACCAAACTGTGGTATTGAGGATAACGTTCAGCCATGGTCACCTGCTCCACAAAGGAATTCAACCCTTCGTCCATCCACATCCATTTTCTCTCATCCGAACTCACAATCATCGGGAACCAGTTGTGGCCTACTTCATGTACGATCACGCTGATCATACCGATCATAGCTGCCTCACTCATCTTCCCATTTTTGGGTCGGCCTCCGTTGAAGCTGATCATGGGGAACTCCATCCCGATATTGGAAGTGTTGACAAAGTCATTTCGGAGTAAACCTCCACCGCATGAACGACCGCTTTGGTAGATTCCTCACTCCATACAGGCAATCCTTCCTTCGGATAAAAAGACATGGCCAGCGTAGTATTGGTTGGGAGTTTTACGGCCTGTGCATCCCAAATGAATTTTCTTGAACTAGCAAATGCAAAGTCACGTACATTTTCAGCATTGAACTTCCACGTCTTTTTGCCACTCGCTTTTTCCGCTTCGTTGGCCTCCGCTTCTTCTGGAGTCACAATCATCACCGGCTTGTCAAAGGATTTTCTCGCCTCTGCCAATCTTTGACGCTGAGTACTACTTAATACGTCTTTTTCGTTTTGCAACTCACCAGTAGAGGCAACCAAATGATCGGCCGGTACGGTAATCTCCACTTCATAGTCACCAAACTCCAGAGCAAACTCTCCCAACTTCTGGAACTGCTTGTTTTGCCACCCCTCCGTATCGTTGTATACAGCCATGCGAGGAAACCAATGGGCAATCAAATAAACAGCATTGTTATCTCCTGGGAAATATTCATATCCTTCTCGAGAGAGCAAATAGTTAGATCGATCCGTGATAGGGTAAGACCATTCGATAGAAAAAGAAATCGATGTTCCCGGCTCCAACGGTTCTGGTAGCATTACCTTCATCATGGTATTATTCACAAGTGATTTCAAGGTCTTGCCGTCACTATCTTTTACGGATTTGATGGTATATCCCGCTGGGAACTCGATCGGACGCAGCAAATACTGCATTTGCTGAGAAGTCATCGAATCTCTGACGCTATAGTACTCACCAAAATCCTCATTCTCTTCTCTATTGACATTCTGATCCAACTGCAGCCATAGGTAGCTCAACTCATCAGGAGAATTGTTATAGTAAGTAATCGTTTCCGATCCGGTCAATACATGAGTAGACTCATCGATCTCTGCTTTGATTTTGTAGTCGGCACGTTGCTGCCAGTATTCTTTGCCCGGAGCACCCGAGGCGGTACGATAAACACTCGGGGGAGCAATCAGTCGATCGATGGGTTCGAACTTACCCTGGTATCCTTTGTCTTGCGCCCAGGCCACTGTGCAAAGCATGGACAGCATCATCATGTAGATCTTTCTCATAAAACTGAAATCATATTGTTCGATTAAAAATAGAACATATGATCAGAATAAAACCCTATTTTTTTATGAGTGGCCGCCACCGTATGGCAGAGGTCTGAGTGATCAATAATTGAATTTAAAGAACTGATCCAAATCGAGCTTCCAGTGCTGGTCAGAAGCGACCCGATCATCCTTTTCAGGATTGAATCCCCCAAAAACGTGCAATTCATTATTGAGAACAGCAGCAGCTGCATGTCGCCCTTTAAAGTTCATTTTGAAAGTCTTGGCAGTGAGTGTTTTCGTATCAAAAACCACCATTCGATCCAGCTCTTTGTAGTCTCCGACCAAAATCAAATAATGCTGATATTTGACCATAGCATAAGCGGATATCGGTTTATCCAGTTCGGCCACCTTATCCCATTTGTCTTCGGCCAGGTCATAGCGATGCACCCGGTTACTCGCTTTTTGGTAATAGCCCCCTACGATATACAGCATCCCATCTATGATTTCACCTCTTACTTCTTTGGCCACTGGCAATGCCGCCAATTGGTCCATCACACCGGTCTGTAAACTATATGCATAGAGCTCTGGGTTATAAAGTATGGTCTTCCCATCAGAGTTTTTAGATCCTCCGAAGATATATACTTTGCCCTTCCAGTACGCCGCGCCCTGAAGCTTGGCGGCAATGGGATTTTGT
Organism: Reichenbachiella ulvae; assembly: GCF_025833875.1. Lineage (NCBI taxonomy): Bacteria > Pseudomonadati > Bacteroidota > Cytophagia > Cytophagales > Reichenbachiellaceae > Reichenbachiella > Reichenbachiella ulvae. The sequence goes on from NZ_JAOYOD010000001.1 coordinate 4,001,790, forward strand.
CCCAAACTTCTGGTTTGAAGGGTGCTCAAATCGTAGTAGGTCAGGTTGTCTTCCAGATAGATATACTTTTTATCTTGTTTCGTTCCTCCCAAAAACAAAGCACTTTTATAATCATCCAGATAGACCGCCGTACCGAAAAAAACAGGATCCATATCACTCGATGGAGACAGGTCAAGCCAATCGCCTAAAGCAGCATCATACATCAAGATATCAGAGGAATTGACCCCAGCATAACCACGTCCTCCAGCAATTATGGCCTTGGTGCCATCAGAACAATAGGCAGCCCCAAAAACCGGCTTGGGCATTTTCTTGGCCTTTTTAAATACCACATAGGCGTTTTTTTGAGCTGAAGAGGTAAAACTCAAAAGCACAATAACAAAAAGAATAACAGGTCTGATCATTGTTGGTTTTATTTCAAATATAGCTAGGAATAGTCTGGGTTGACTCCTTTAAAGGTTAAGCGTATTTTAAATTATTTGGTTTTACTTTCTGCATGGGCAATGCCCAAATTGATATAATAGGCCAGATCACTTTCAGACTGAAATCCGGCTGGGGACACAAAAATCATTTCTTTCATCGGCTTGCCTGTAAAATCCATAGGACGTACAGCAGGCTTTTTTAATTCCTCCTGATCTCCTGGTGATAATACACGCACACAAAGATCCTCTTTGACAATCCCGACACTCATTTTTCCTTTGTAGAGAAAACTCAATCCCCCGAACATTTTTTTCTCTGTAATGATGTCTCCGTAGGGTTGCAGATGCTGCCGGATTCGAGCAGCGGTTTCTTCATTGTAGGCCATATTTATAAGTTTAGATCCAAATCAGTATGAGGGATGTCGTCTTCCAGGTACTCTTCAGAGCAGACCGAAAAGCCAAATCCACTGTAGTAGTCTACCAGATGAGATTGAGCCTGAACCACGATTCTCTTAGCCCCAGGTAGGGATTTGATGTACCCCATGGCTAGACGGATCAGCTCAGCTGCCAGTCCTTTGCCTCGGTGGTTCATCTGTGTGACGATGCGACCTATGCCATATTCGCCCGGGGTCCTTTCGTAGGTACGCAGGTAGGCCGCCAGTTGCTCCCCTTCATAGCCCAGAAAGTGCATCGCTACCTCATCGGTATCTCCCAGCTCTGGATAGGGACAGTTTTGCTCCACCACAAATACGTCTACCCGCAACTTCAGCAGCGCATAGAGCTCGCGCGTACTCAACTCGTCAAAAGTCTTTTTTTCTATTCTCATGATTCGAACAATGATCTACTCTGATGCCACAGGATATCGTTGGACAGCACTCTGACAAAGGAATAAAGCAACCAGGCAAAGAGTAATACGAAACTCAGGTTTCTCCATTTCAGTTCCCGAATGAATGCATCCGTTTTCATCCCAATATCCAAAAAGCGGATCAAAGACCAAAGAAAAATCGGATAGACGGTACTGAGATAGCGCTCACTCTCGTGGTAGTCGGGGTGCGAAAAGTAAGAGTGCAGCAAGAAGAAGCTCCAAAACACGCCCATGGCGATGACCCAATCTTGATTTTGGTAAACACGATGACGAACAAAAAGGTAGAGCAACCCCAATCCCACGACCACAAACAAAGTAATGCGCAGCGCAAAAGGGATATGGAGCGGAACAAACCAGCCCGTGAGTACATCGATGTAATTGGCTTGAAGATTCAAAGTTGTAGTCTTAGCCAGTACCTCATGGGTATCCATGCCCACAAACTGACTGCTGACAAATCTGTGGCTCAGATACATACACAAGCCATATAGGCCAGATTGAATGAGCCCCACCCACGAGCGCTGTTTGTAGAGCCAGGCCAGTGCGATACCCGGCACCATCAGCATGTATCCATTTTTGGTCTCCACAGCCACTATACCTACCAGCAGCAACCAGAGGAAGTACATCCAGGGTTTTCGTTTGCCCTCCAAAATCAGAAAAAACTGTATCAGGACCCAAAACATGACCAGCGACTCGGTCCAGACGAAGGCGTGCACCAGGTGTATGGGTATACTGAAGGAAAACAGTGCAAAGGCAAAGAGCTGCAGTGCAGGCTGAAAGATATAACGCTTGATCAAAAGGTAATAGAGGCAGGAGATCAGGGTAAATAGTAGTAGGATCAATGCCTTGGCCCCAAAGACACCCATGCTGGATAGGGGCGCTAACAATATAGGAAAAACCGGAGGTCGATTAATGACCTTGCCCTCGATAGGGGTCTTTTGAAAATAATCGCCCAGATGAGTCGCAGCGGCCCAGTAGTCCTCGGATTCTAAATCCAGACCTAAACCATACCAATTGGCATAGAGCAAGAGGCCGAGATTGAGCACGAAGAGGGCAAATATGCCCTGATCGATCCAGTTGAGTTGTGCGCGCTGTACATACATAGGCTAGAGTCGCCCTCCCAAAACGACGGTTTGTTTGAAGCTATTTTGATTGCCCTTGTGATCGTAAATCTCCACAAAAATGATGTAGTATCCAATCGCAGCGCGCTGACCTGCATCGGTGCTGCCGTCCCAGTGCAAGGCACCCTCTGTCGATAGCAATTGATTCTCGGCTAGTGTACGCACCTGTCGACCCTGACTGTCATAGATCCTAACATTAGCAAAAGCCCCTGGCTGCTCCATTCGGTAACTGATAGTGGTAAAATCAGCCTGACCCGTACCATCAGGAAGGAACACCTTAGGTTCTACACTGAGTCGTGCCGTGCTACCCGAATCCTCACGGCTCTGTGAATTGGGCAAGCCAGGCGTAGCATAATGCGCCAGACTCCCCGCCGATTGCCAGTTGTTCCGGTCCATTGTCTCAACTTTTAAGGAAACTCGTTCCAAGCTGACTCCCTCTACCTCATCCAGGAGAGGATTATGCATATCTTCGTCGTAGTACAAGGAATCGATGATTCTGCCATCGGGTAATGCCAAAACAACTTGCCCTTCATCGTCATTAAAGGAAGGAAAAGAAGCCAATTCCAAAAAACGGCTGGCATCACCTTTAGGGTGAGCAGCAGACAGCAATTGGGCATCAGATGTTAAAACCAAGAAACTGCCAGGATGAAACAGAAGGTGGTCTTGAGTGATTTTCTTTGCACCACTGCCCCCGACCAAAAGCATATTTTTTAAATTTATGTACTTGTCCGACTGGTTGTAGAGCTCAACAAAATCTACTCCGCCGGGTTTTGGATTGAATAGGAACTCATTGATCAGGATATCCAAACTATCGGCTGATTCTGGGACATAAAAAGTCCATGTCTCATCATTTGGATATGCATTTCCTACACAATCTTCTATCCCTGACAATTTAAGTTCGTAGGCCGTTTTGGGTTCCAGCGCCTTGATGACTTCTGCAGCAATTCGTTTCCCTTCGGGCAAATCAAGCTCTGCACTCACCAAATCAACATCTGGGGTAATAGTGATATGATCAACAATCTCAGAATTCGGCTTCAATTTTTCATTCAGTTCAATAAGCAAATGTTGATCTTCTACCACGACTTGTTCGATCATAGGGCCAGCTTGATCGGGATTACTGGCACTTCGAGAATTGGGCAGTCCGGGAGTTCCATTCAGGGACAAAGAGGCGGTCCAGTTACCGTCCTCCCCGCAAAAACTTTCTACATCCACCATTTCTAGAGAATAGCCCTTGTGATCCTCTTGATCATACCAGTCCTCCGAATAGGTCACCGAGAAAACCAGCCCTTCCTCCGACCAAAGGGATAGCGTTTCACTCGCATTGTTCAAATTGAGCCAGGAAGAAAGCAAATCCGAATCAGAGCTAATGGCCAGATAGCCTTGAGGTTTTATTTCACCCGATTCGAAATAAGTCTCACCGTTTCCATCATGCCAAACCAGACCTTTCAGCTCAATATTGATATCACTGGCATTGTAGAGTTCAAAATACTCCTGCTCTCCTTCTTCAGGTTCCGCCATGATTTCGGTAATTCTTAATTCGCCAAAGGCTGGCGCATAAGGCTTTTCATAATGGAATTGCAAGGTGGTATCAGTCATCGCATTTCCTGAGAGATCTCTCATAGACTGTAGCTTGATTTCATAGACTTGGTCCGGAATCATCGCAGATTCAAAATCAATTTCCACAATTGAATCTTCAGGGTGGTAGTTGAGGTCATCGATTTCCAATCCCGAAATCTGATAATAGCTCTCAAATTCGACAGATCCTGATTCCATTTGCTCACTAAACTGTAGTGCGATCATTTGATCATGTATCACTTCTAGGTTTAGAATTTTGGGAGCAGTCCGATCGATCAGAAGCGTAATCGAATGACCCGGTACGAGATTGCCAAATGCATTAATCAAAGGTCTCCAGGAAAGAAGATAGCTATGATTGGCCTTCAAACTCTCATTGAAAATCAACCGAATCAAATTTGCACTCTCAGTTGAAACCGTTGCAGCCAGTGGACTTCCCAAATCCTCTAAATGAAAGGACTCTGAACTCAAAAATGATGGGTCAAAAAAAGTGTCGAATTGCAATTCTATGGTTTGGTCATTGACCGTTTTTGCACCTGCAAACATGGGTTGATATTGAAAAATCAACTTTTTAGTAGACAATCGCCGTTCACTTCTACTTATCTGATTAGAAAAAGAAAGGGTGTCATACTGCGTCGAGCCCATGGGCTCATCCAATTCAATGGTTAACCTTTTATCCTCCAGGGACAATGAAGAGATGGCGTTGGACTGCAAACTATATTTCTCCTGATCCAGAAAGGATTCACCGAGGGGGAAATTAAAATCAAGAACCAGTTGATTAGCTGTATTCATCTGCCAATTGACGAGGTGAAAATCCTCAAAATCTACGTCGATTTTCAAAGCATCAATCTCGTTCCCACTTAAGTCCTGAAGCTTTTCCAACTCTAAAGTTTGGACACCCGTAATTGCCTCTGCAAAATGAAGAATGATCCTCTTTTGAGATTCTCTGTCCAGAAGCACTTCTTTGGGATGAATGCCAGTGAGTAAAAAATGGGTCGAATCTAAGACGGAAATAGAGTCCATCTCTTCATGAAAAATCAGCACCACATCAGTAGATGATAGGGTAAAAACCGAATCCAATCGTGGAGCTGTTTGATCGAACACAAAAGGTACCTTCTTCCTGGTACCGATCGCATTGCCAAATAGATCCTCCACATCATCGATGAGTAAGTTATATGCTAGCTCCTCCTCAAACACTTTTTCGAACTCCAACAGAACGGAACTTCGATCCTCCTGCAACAATCCTTGCAATGGATACCTTTCATCAGACTCATAATTTTCGATAGTCTCGGCAGACTGTCGATCGACTTTTTCACTAAATACAACTTCTAATTCATGGGCAGATAAGGCAACTACAGATTCAACTCGGGGAGCAGAAGTGTCAAATTCAAAAGGAACTAAAGGGCATGCCAAATAATTACCCTGGTGATCGTATAGTCCTGAAATCCGTAGAGATAACTCCTTGTTATCATCAAAATCCTCCTGAAAGATCAATTGAACCCTGTGAGCTTCGTCTGGATTCATTAGCACAGATATGGGTTTAGCACCAGATTCTACCCATTCGTATAATTCAGGGTTGCTAGCCATCGAAATGTCCAAATCGACCGAAAAATGCAAATCCAAATGATGACCACTAAGTACATGCAGCGTATCTATTGGATTAATGTATTGCCATCTAAGAGTAGTTAATTGCTTCTGCACATTGCCCAAAGTGTCGCTGAAATCTGAAAAGCTCAGCTCATAGGTCTGACCAGAAATCAAAGCAGAATCGAAACTAAGGATTATAGTATTTGGATCGACCAATTCTAGTTCAATCGTGGCAGTAGGATTTATGATCAATGATTGATCTTGAAGGCTATCTAAAACAATCGGCTCATCAAAAGTTAATTGCAACTGGCGATCGGACAAGAGCAAATGGCTGTTCAACTCTGGACCTTTTACATCATAGTGGAAATCCAAAGTTTGGTTTAGGATGGAGTTGCCTGCACAATCCGATAGCTCTTCTACTGACAATTTATAAGAAGTTCCACTAATCAAAGCAGTTTTGAGTTCCAGTATGACTAAAAAGACATCCCCTGTCACTGATAATATTTCATTTTCGGGACTCAAAGAAAAATAGCTGGTTTTCAAAGAATCAATATTGAGCGGCTCATCAAATGCCAAACTAAGATGTACCGAGTCCAGCACTTCCATTGATAATATGCTGGGTGGAAGTAGATCAGGCGAATTGTCATAAACTGAATTTACTTGCCCCGGAGTTCCACCCCTTTCATCAGATGAGGCCAGCCAGTTTCCAAAATAATTGCACTCACGATCTGGATTGATCTGTTCTAGCGCAAAACCTCCATCGCTTTTACTTTCCTCCCCATACCAGGAATCAGCATAGGTAACCGAATCAACCAAATTCCCAAGATTGTCCTTTAGCAAAAGCTGCATGCCTCCATTGAGCAAAGAAGGAAAACTGGTGATGGTCACAACATCCCCAAAACTTTCAAACTCTGAGAAATTAGAGTCATCAGTAACGATTACATACGCGCTAGAGGCGAGAACAAAATCATCCAGGGCTTCCTCATTCAAAGTGAAATCACCCAGCTTGATTGGGTAATCCGAAAGATTGTACAACTCTACAAATTCCTCATCTGGTAAACCGACAGAAGTTGGATTGTAATCCGCATAGATTTCATTGATCACTATCTCGCGAAATGAGGTGGGTACTTCGATTGAAATGCCTAATGATATTTCAACCAAGGATTCATCCAAATCCGCATTTTGGATATTGCTTAAGGTGAGTTGGTAGTCATTGTTATTGAATCTTGCACCGAAAGTTAAAATGACCTCATTTCCATTTTGAAGAGTCGCTTCTGAGGGTTGACCATAGCCATGATTTAAAAAATAATTGGACAATTGACTTGTAGAACTTGGATCAAGACTTTGATTGAAGCGGAGAAGTAAGGACGAGGATGACTCCTGAATCAAGGTATCAACTGCAAAAGGTGCTTCATAGGTAAAGGCTTGCTCTACATTTGAAGACATTGTATTCCCATGCAAATCTTCCAGATTACCGATGGAAAGTATGCTCTCCACACCATCGCTAAAAGTTTCTTCAAAAGTCAATAGGACCTGAGTAGAATCATCGACATTGAGTGTAGCTGAGGTTGCAATACTTTCCCCAATGGCATAGTTATTCTCATCTTCGGCAACTGTTTCCAACAGACCCTCATCAAAAGCCAATTGCAATTCTGTGTCTGACAAAACCAACAAATCTTCCAAAACCGGAGCATTCACATCATAATAAAAAGATGGAATCTCCTCAGTCAATGCATTACCGGCACAGTCTGTTGCACCATTGATTGTTAAAGAATAATGTGTACCACTGACCAAAGAATTTGCCAATTCCAATTGAACTTTCATGCCAGAGGCAGCCTGAAAAGCAACTTCCAAATCAGGACTCAAAGTATAAATTGCTGACTGTAAAGAGCCAACATCCATCGGCTCATCAAAAGCCAATTGGAGGTGAGTGGCATCCACTACTTCTAGAAGCAAAACATCAGGCGATTCTATATCCGGACTGTTATCGTAAACGGAATTTTCCTGTCCAGGCGTCCCACCCTTTTCATCAGATGAGGCCAGCCAGTTTCCGGCATAATTGCACTCGCGTTCTGGATTGATCTGTTCTAGCGAAAAACCGCCATCGCTTTTGCTTTCTTCTCCATACCATGTATCCGAGTAGGTGACAGAATCAACCAGACTCCCCAAATTATCTTTCAACAAAAGCTGCATGCCTCCATTGAGCAAAGAGGGAAAACTGGAAAGGGTCACCACATCCCCAAAACTTTCAAACTCCGAGAAGTTAGAATCATCGGTGACAATCACATAGGACTTGGAGGCGAGAACAAAATCATCCAGGGCTTCCTCATTCAAAGTGAAATCACCCAGCTTGATTGGGTAATCAGAAAGATTATACAGTTCGATATACTCTTCATCTGGTAAACCGACAGAAGTTGGATTGTAATCTGCATAGATCTCGTTGATGACTATATCGCGAAAAGCAGTAGCAGATTCTATAGTTATTTCGATTTCAGCATTTGCCAGAGCTTCATCCAAATCTGCATTCTGGATGTCATTTAGTGTGAGCTGATAGTCATTGTTATTGAATGCATCACCAAAGACCAAGACCACTTCATTTCCATTTTGAATAATAGCTTCAGAAGGATGACCATAGCCACTGTCTAGAGAAAAATTCTCTATTTGTGTTGCTGAAGTAGCATCCAGATCTTGATTAAAACGGAGAATTAAAGACGAAGAAGTCTCCTGAATCAAGGTGTCAACTCCAAAAGGTGCTTCATAGGTAAAGGCTTGCTGAATTTCGGAACTCATTGTGTTCCCATACAAATCTTCCAGGTTACCGATGGAAAGTATATTCTCCACTCCATCGATAAAGACCTCATCGAAAGTCAATAGGACCTGAGTAGAATCATCGGCATTGAGTGTAGCTGAGGTTGCAATACTTTCCCCAATGGCATAGTTATTCTCATCTTCAGCCGCTGTTTCCAATAGACCCTCATCAAAAACCAATTGTACTTCGGTATCAGATAAAACAACCAAATCCTCCAAAACCGGAGCATTCACATCATAATAAAAAGATGGAATCTCATCAGTCAAAGCATTACCGGCACAGTCTGTCGCACCATTGATTGTCAAAGAATAATGTGTACCACTGACTAAAGAGTTTGCCAATTCCAATTGAGCTCGAATGTTGGTGACTGATTGAATTGAACCTTCTAAATAAGGACTCAAGCTATAGGTAGCTGACTGTAGAGAAGCAACATCCATCGGCTCATCAAAAGTCAATCGGAGGTGAGTGGCATCCACTACTTCAAGAAGCATAACATCAGGCGACTCTATATCGGGACTGTTATCGTAGACGGAATTTACCTGTCCCGGCGTTCCACCCTTTTCATCAGAAGATGCCATCCAATTACTAGCATAATTACAAGCACGTTCTGGGCTGATCTGCTCTAATGAAAAGCCTCCATCGCTCTTGCTTGCTTCTGTATACCACGAATCCGAATAGGTAATCGAATCTACTAGGTTTCCGAGGTTGTCTTTCAGCAGCAATTCCATGCCTCCATTCAGCAGAGAGGGAAAACTGGAAATAGTCACTACATCCCCGAAGATTTCAAATTCTGAAAGGTTGGAATCATCTGTGACAATTACATAGGCATTAGAGGCAAGAACAAATTCATCTAGGGTCTCTTCATTCAAAGTGAAGTCTCTTAGTTTGATTGGGTAATCCGAAAGATTGTACAATTCGACATATTCCTCATCCGGTAAACCGACAGAAGTTGGATTGTAATCTGCATAAATCTCATTAATAACTATCTCGCGAAAAGAAGTGGATACTTCTATTGAAATCCCCATGGAAGGGTTCATCAAAGTTTCATCAAAATCTGCATTTTGGATATTATTTAGAGTGAGCTGATAATGGTTGTTATTGAATGCATCGCTAAAAGTTAATATGATCTCATTTCCATTTTGTAGAGTTGCTTCTAAGGGCTGACCATAGCCATGATCTATAGCATAATTGGCCAATTGAGTTGAAGAAGTTGGATCAAGACTTTGATTGAAGCGGAGCAGTAGAGAAGAAGTAGATTCTTGAATTAAAGAGTCTAAACCAAAAGGCGATTCATAGGTAAAAGCTTGTTGAATTTCAGAGGCCAAGGCATTTCCATACACATCTTCCAGGTTCAGAATGGAAAGTATATTTTCAACTCCATCGATAAAGACCTCTTCGAAAGTCAATAGGACTTGAGTTGAATCCTCATCATTGAGCGTTGCTGATGTTGCAGTACTCTCACCAATAGTGTAGTTACTCTCATCTTCAGCGGCTGATTCCAACAGACCTTCATCAAAAGTCAATTGCAATTCCGTATCTGATAGAATCGCCAGTTCTTGTAAAACTGGAGCGGTAACATCGTAGTAAAAAGACAAGCCCTCGTCTGTATCCAGCGCATTGCCAGCACAATCGGTCACAGCATCTATCAACAGGGCATAAGTTGTACCACTGACCAATGGATTGGCCAATTCCAGTTGAACGTTAAACTTGGTCGATGCTTGAAGAGACACTTCCAGATCTGGGTTCAAATCGTAAGTAGCCGACTGCAACGAGAGAAGATCCATCGGCTCATCAAAAGTCAATTGGAGGTGAGTGGAATCTACTACTTCAAAAAGCATAACATCAGGCGATTCTATATCTGGACTGTTATCGTAGACGGAATTTTCCTGTCCAGGCGTCCCACCCTTTTCATCTGATGAAGCCAACCAATTGCCGGCATAATTGCACTCGCGTTCCGGATTGATCTGCTCTAGCGAAAAACCTCCATCGCTTTTACTTTCCTCTGCATACCATGAATCCGAATAGGTGACGGAATCAACCAAATTCCCCAAATTATCTTTCAGCAAAAGCTCCATGCCTCCATTGAGCAAAGAAGGAAAGCTGGAAATAGTCACCACATCCCCAAAACTTTCAAACTCCGAGAAGTTAGAATCATCGGTGACAATCACATAGGACTTGGAGGCCAGTACAAAATCATCCAGAGCCTCCTCATTCAATCTAAAGCCTTCGAGTTTGATTGGGTAATCCGAAAGATTGTACAACTCGACATATTCCTCATCTGGTAAACCTACAGAAGTTGGATTGTAATCCGCATAGATCTCGTTAATGACTATCTCGCGATAAGCAGTAGCAGATTCTATAGTTATTTCGATTTCAGCATTTACCAGAGCTTCATCCAAATCTGCATTCTGGATGTCATTTAGTGTGAGCTGATAATCATTGGTATTGAATCTTGCACCGAAAGTTAAAATGACCTCATTTTCATTTTGAAGAGTCGCTTCGATGGGTTGACCATAACCATTATCTAGAGAAAAGTTCCCTATTTGCGTTGCTGAATTAGCTTCCAGATCTTGATTAAAACGGAGAAGTAAGGACAAGGAAGACTCCTGAATCAAGGTATCAACAGCAAATGGCTCATTATAAGTAAAAGCCTGCTGAATTTCGGAACTCATTGTGTTCCCATACAAATCTTCCAGGTTACCAATGGAAAGTATACTCTCCACATCATCGATAAATGCCTCCTCAAAAGTCAATAGTAACTCAGTAGAATCATCAGCATTGAGTGTAGCTGAGGTTGCAATGTTTTCCCCAATGGCATAGTTATTCACTTCTTCGGCAACTGTTTCCAACAGTCCCTCATCAAAGGTCAATTGCAATTCCGTATCTGACAAAACCACCAACCCCACCAAAACCGGAGCATTCACATCATAATAAAAAGATGGTATCTCCTCTGTCAAAGCATTACCAGCACAATCAGTTGCACCATTAATTGTCAAAGAATAATGAGTATCACTGACTAAAGAGTTTGCCAATTCCAATTGAACTTTCATGCCAGAGGCAGCCTGAACCGAAACTTCCAAACCAGGACTCAGGTTGTAGGTAGCTGACTGTAAAGAGCCAACATCCATCGGCTCATCAAAAGTCAATTGGAGGTGAGTGGCATCCACTACTTCTAGAAGCAAAACAGCAGGCGATTCTATATCCGGACTGCTATCGTAGACGGAGTTTTCTTCTCCTGGAGTTCCACCCCTTTCATCAGATGAAGCCAACCAGTTTCCAGCATAGTTACAATCCCGTTCAGGATTAATCTGTTCTAGGGCAAAACCACCATCGCTTTTGCTTTCTTCTCCATACCATGAATCCGAGTAGGTGACGGAATCAACCAAATTCCCCAAATTATCTTTCAGCAGCAATTCCATGCCTCCATTGAGCAAAGAAGGAAAACTGGAAAGGGTCACCATATCCCCAAAACCTTCAAACTCCGAGATGTTAGAATCATCGGTGACAATCACATAGGACTTGGAAGCCAGTACAAAATCATCCAGGGCCTCCTCATTCAAACTAAAGTCTCCGAGCTTGATTGGGTAATCCGAAAGGTTGTACAACTCAACATATTCCTCATCTGGTAAACCGAGAGAAGTTGGATTGTAATCCGCATAAATCTCGTTGATCACTATCTCGCGAAATGCAGTAGCTCCATTAATTTCAAAATCCCATTGAATGTCAGTAAGTGATTCGTCCAGATTTGAATTTTGTATGTTGTTTAATCCCAACATGTAATCATTGCGGGTGAAGTCATCAGCAAACGTCAAAAGTACCTGATTTGCATGCTCTGGATCAATCTCAGCTGAACTGGGCATTCCGAAACCATTGGACAAATCATAATTAGACGAAGTTTCAGCGCTTGCTAGATCCAGTTCAGATGTAAAGGAAAGCCTCAGAGTATTATTGCTCTCAACCTTCACCAGAGACAATGCGAAAGGAGGGTCATAAGCCTCTACGCTGAAATCATCGAAATAGTAATTGTATTTCTGTGTCTTGGTATGCTCTACCACCACTCCCAAATATTCCCCCGCTGAATAGGTATCATCCAAAAATGGTTCTCCTTCCGAATTGAAATTCGAACCACCAGCTGGGTCCGCAAAAACTTGCCAGGCACCCACCACATCCCTCTTCACTCGAATTCGAACCAATACATCCCCAGTGAACAAGGTACTCCCGGAAAACAAAAGAGAGGTAGAACCTCCATCTTGCCTATAAAAATCAATTTCATCGTCCCCAGACTGTCCAATCTGGATAAAATAGCCATTCAAACTCTCTTCTAGACTGGCTTGATCTGACATGAGATAGACGCGTGCCCGATTGCTGCCAGAAGGAGACAATCGCAGGTCCACCAAAAACTCCCATTGAGTATAATCATAAACTTCTATTGGAGTGGATAGATATAGGGATGAAGTCTCGTCTGGTCCATTAGAATTGAGTTGTCCCGATTCTACTTCAAAATAGGCTTCATCACCAGACCATGCAGGATTTTGGGTGAAATCACCGTCCGAAAAATCGTCTTGAAATTGTGAATAAGAAGGAAGAGAAATGGAAAGGAGCAGAGCTAGGCATAGATATTTCATGGCTGGTCATCATTTGCGCTGCTTTCCTAAATATAGAAAAAGATACGATAGTAGCCAAAAAAACCTTCTAGAGAGGGATTAAAACAACCCCAACTGCAGGTTCTCTGTTTTACCCACCAGCTCTACTTCTGTATCTATGTATTTGTCTTTGTCATCGCCTGCCAGCCAGGCCTTTTCCTGCTCGGGTTGCAGGATCACAGGCATGCGCAGTTTGGAATTGTGAATCTCGCGCATCACCCGCTGCGCCTCGGTAGTCACTATCGAGTAGCTATGGAGCACCTGCCCACTGGCCGGATCGGTCCAGGCAGACCACAGCCCCGCAAAGGCAAACAAGCCGCCTTCCTTTAGCCCCACCTCATATTTTTGTTTTTTCTTTCCCTTGGCATCCAGCCACTGCCATTCGTAAAACCCATCGGCCAGCACCAGGCATCGGTGCGTCTCGTGTGTCTGAAAAGAAGGTTTATCGTCCAGCGTCTCAATTTTGGCATTGAGGGTGGACTGGCGGATGCTCTCGTCATTGGCCCAGGTGGGTATCAGGCCCCAGTGATAAAACTGAATTTGAGAAGGTGCCTCATTGGTAATGACCGGAGTACGTGGAAAATCATAGCCATTCCAGTGCGAAGAGGTCAGCAGCCCCGCCTGTTCGGGGTACATCATGGTCGCGGCAAAGCGGCGCTTGACCTTGTTTTCTTCCTGCGTCTGTTTGGTATGATAGCACATGGGCCGACTATTTTTGTTTGTAGCTCACCACCTCCGGAGTAGGGTACTTTACTAGTGGAGTAAAATTGGACTTCCAAAAGTCCAGATCCAGCAGCTTGCCTTCGGCATCTTTGGTCAGTGATAGCACCACATTTTCACCATCTTCGTCGCTGTACTCACACTGCACCAAGTCACCGTCATACAGATCCGGGCGATCATTATCAAAATTGATACTACCCATATGTGGATCGCCGTACTCACTCACCTGACTACTGATCGGATATTGCGCCTCATCGGCTCCAATATGCTGCAGCATCGCCCTCACCATGTTTTTTTCTTCCTCTCGTATCGCTCGCAGTGCAGCCATAAATCGTCTTTTTCTTTGATCAAAAAATAAATCTTTGGTCTGCTTCGTTAAGCTTCAGCCATCAAAGTTGAAACCCAGACCAAGAAAACAGGCTCAAAGCTATTTATTCTTAGTCATTATTACATATTTTGCATTTTTTAACATTCTTTAATTCATGACCAAAATATCATTTGAGCTGTGGGGAATGCAGCTGTTGGAACCGATGGGTTTTTTGCTCAATATGGTAATGTGCCTCTTTTCATTTGCTTTGTTTTTTCGATTGAAAGATGAAGAGGTAAGTGAATTCAAAAAACATTGGATCAATTTTTACTGGCTTTTCGCCCTTTCTACCCTTTTCGGAGGTTTCTCTCATTTGCTATACAACTATTTGGGCATGATGGGCAAAGTTCCAGGATGGCTAGCTGCAGTATTTGCCATCGCCAGCATCGAGATGGCAGTGGCCACCCAGCACCCTGACAAAGAAGGTCTGCTGAAAAGAATCATTCGCTTCAAAGCAATCGTGGTTTTAGTACTCATGGCCATCGATTTGCATTTCACCTGGGTCATGATCCAAACCGCCTCAGGACTGCTGATCATCTTAGGCATTTCATCGATTCATCATGTCAAAAGAGGTCAGGGGCATTACCTGCTTTTCCTTTATGGAATCGGCCTGATGATCTTGACGCTACCGTTCAGACTGGGCCAGATCGACTTGCACCTTTGGTTCAACAGAGACGATATCAGTCATGTTTTTATGATCTGCACTTTGGCACTCATGTACAAAGGCGTGAAGCATTCAGAGCTCAAGCTGCAGGCTACTACTTAAAACGCATCATCCGCTCTGCTCCACTCGGATACAGCCGGTGGAGCCATCGCAGCACCTTTACCTTTCCAACGTTGATCTCGAATTGGTCCTGCTGAAAAGCGTAAACAAAAGCTGAAACCAGTTCTTTGGGAGATATTTTTCCGCTACCCCGACCATTCGTCATGCCAGTATCGACCAAAGGAGGTATCAGTTCGAAAACCTTGATTCGACCCTCCAGCTGATAGCGCAACACCTGAGTGAAGTTATGCAGGCCCGCTTTGCTGGCCGAATAGATCGGAGCAGATTGTTTGGGAACAAAGGCCAAAGCAGAGGATACATTGACAATGGCCGAATTCTCATTCTTCTCCAATACTTCAATCAAGCCAGTTGCCAGATTGATCGGCGCGATCAGGTTGGTAGACATCTCCTCATACACCCAGTGCATCACCTTGTTCTTTTCGGATAGATCATAGTTGAACTGCACTCCGGCATTGTTGATCAGTATGTTCAGGTCTGGATGGTCGGCCTTTACGAAATCCAGAAGACCATTGATTTCCTCACTTTTGTTCAGATCACACTGATAGATGATGAGTTGAGGGTAAGCCTCCTGTAAGGAGCGTAGCGCATAAGTGTTTCTTCCGGTGATGATCACTTGATTGCCAAGGGCAAGGAAACGCAAGGCCATCTCCTTGCCGATTCCCTTACTACCTCCAGTAATCAATATTTTGTTTCTCTTTAGTTTCATGATTGTAGTTACTGAATTCTAAAAATTGATCCTGTACATCACGTCTGGAAAGAAGCCTGTTTGCTCTACCAGATTGATATCATCCGTCACCTCATTGTATCGCTTCACAAATTCATTTTTGCGATTGGTGACATTCAGCAAATCGATGAAGAACTGATGCGAAATATCACGCTTAGCACTGTTGAGGCGGACGCCAAATTTCACATCCCAGCGAAAATAGTTGCCCAGCTGCTCTTCGAATGCCTGATTGTCAAAGCGCACTTCTTCCCCATTGTTTTGTCTGGTGGCATCCAGATCGATGGCCGTGTAGCGCTGGCCTCCAGCAGTGGTCAACTTAGTGTCAAAGGTCCAGGCATGCTGACTCTGGCTCCCAAATTTCCACTCCTTCCCAAATAAAGTATTGAAGACAAAGTGATTGTTGAAAGCGGTGCTGCGAGTAACATCATCACTGCCTTTGTACTCAGAATCATAGATCGAAGTAGTCAGGAGCAAATAATAACCATGACTGAAAAATTTCTCCAAAGTCAATTCCAGTCCATAGTTGCTACCTGTGCCTTCATTGACCAGCGAGCCTTTGTTTTCGAATACGAAATCCGCTCCTTCGTTCAGCACGGAATAACTGCTAGGGGTAGACTCGACAGGTACGTCGTAGAGGTACTGATAGTAGAGTTCCGTTTTCAGTCTCCAGTCGGTACCGAGCTGCCGGTCATAGCCAAGGACAAAATGATGACTCTTCATGAAATCCAGTTGATCGTTGGTGCGTCGATAGCTGCCATCTGCCTGCTCCTCCTCCAAAAACAGTACTGGACTAGGAATTGCCTGAGCATGCAGTCCATAGGCAAAGCTGATGCGCTGCTGATTGAGCAACTCATAGCTGATCGCCGCTCTCGGTTCTAATACTGTGGACTCGGTATAGTCGTGATATTGGCTGTGGAGACCAAAAGTAGTACTCAATCGATCGCTCACTTTGTACTCAGCCTGCGCAAAGACCTGACTGACTGAATAGCTTTCTTCAAAATCACGATAGAGCAAGAAATAATCAGGAATACCGTCTCCATCATTGTCTGGGACCTCTGGCTGGTTGTCTCTACTCTCGGTAAAGAAGTTAGGCAAATACAACTCAGTCAAAAATCCTGCTCGCAATGACCAACGTGCATTGAATTTCTTGTTGAGCTGAGAAGTAAGGGATACCCTACTTTCCCGGTTTTCATTGTTGACAGATCGGTAGGCATCGATCTGCTGTCCTGCAGCATTGCGAATCAGATTGTCCTGAAAGTATTGATTGCTATAGGTAGACACCCCAATGGCCGATTTGATATAAGCCGTCTTGCTCAATCGTCCCGTATGTGTCACACCTAACATACCCAGATCATTATCAATAAAGGCGTCCTCATTAGGATTGGCAAACAGATCATCCTCGTCGATCTCATCCCCATGAAAATCGATACTGCTCAAGCCACCCATTCCAAAAATCTCGAATCGCCCCAAAGGGCTATCTCCGAGATTTAATTTGAAAGAAAGATCTTGATAGACGGGTATGGCACTAGTACCAGTAGCAGCAAACTGAGCCAAACCATAGCGATAAGAAATCAGAAAGGAAGAACCATTCTTACGACTGATCGGTCCTTCGGCCATGGCTTCCACTCCTGAAAACACACTCATCTGCGCAGTGAATTCATAATTGTCCGCATTTCCATTTCTAAAATTGACATCAAAAACCGCTGCATTCGCATTGCCATACTCAGCAGGGAATGCACCCGTAAGGAAATCTGACGTTCGTAGCATGTTGGTGTTGAGGGCATTGACAGGACCGCCAGTTGTGCCCAGTGTGGCAAAGTGATTGGTAGTGGCTATGGGCAGGCCATTCAACCTCCAAAGCAGTCCTGTCGGTGAATTGCCCCGTACGACGATATCATTTCTGGAATCATTCGGCGCACTGACCCCTGCAAAAGAGGTAGCCAGTCGTGCCACGTCATTTCTACCGCCCGAAAAGCGGGTGACTTCTTCCAGACTGAAAGTTCTCGCACTCACCTTAGCCAGTTCATTGATGGGAAGGTCCTTGTCCGCTCCGGCAGTGACTACTACTTCATCGAGCTTTTCGACTGACTCTTCTAGTTTGATCTGGAGTACGACTTCCTTTCCCATCGTTACCAGCACATTGGGCAGTGTGATGCTTTTATATCCCACATAGGTGACAGCAAAGCTCTGTCGGCCTATGGGGATATTATTCAGCTTAAAGTTTCCTTCGATGTCTGTAATGGTACCGATCAATGGATCAGAGCCTATCAACTGAATAGATGCCCCGATCAGTGGGTATTCGGATTGTACATCTATGATTTGCCCTTTTACAGTTTGGGTTTGGGCCTGTACATGCAGGCTAAGCATTGCGGCGATGATACCGAGCAGCAGCGTAACTACCTTTTTCATTTGATTAGCATTTGGTTTCGTGAATCTCATTTGTTTTGGTGCAATAAGTTCTGAGTTTCAACTAAGTCTGGCTCAAAGAAGATAAGAATCAAAAGGCTTAATAAATAGAAATGGATGAAACGAAAAAATTTTGACCTGAACCGCAGAATTATTGAGGTGAGCTGGAATGCGAAAATTCCAGTGAATTCATCTCCCATATCGACTGCTTCACTTTTGATTTTTCCGGCTTCAGTTTGGATTCTTTACTTTTGATAGGGATTCGTCGTATTCTTGTACATGTTGAAAATCAAAGAAATATATCTGCGCTGGTTTGGCATATTGGTGGTGGCCTTGATTGTGAATTTCTTCATCAAGCAACATGAGCATGCGCAAATGCCCATTTGGCAGCAGGTTTTGATTTCTTTCACCTTCACCGCTATCCTTTGGAATGGTGTCCTTTTCATCATGCTGAGGATGAGAAAAAGGTACACCTCTATTCAGAAAACCCCCCGAAGGCTCATAGTCACATCTGTATTAGCCTCCTTGCTTTTGGTGTTTGGATCCAATCTGATTGGTATGGTATTGGGGCTTTGTTCTTTGGATGACCTCAAGAATCCAGCTTACTTTTTCCGGTACGCTCATGTCAATTTTATCGTGGCTATTATAGTCACCTCGATCTACGAGGGAGCTTATTTCTTTGGGAAGTGGAAGGACTCACTGATCCAAAACGAAGAATTGAAGAGCCAGCAGATTCGCACACAATACGGTGTGCTTCAAAATCAAATGAGCCCACATTTTCTCTTCAACAGTCTAAACACACTGACCACCTTGATCACGGAAGACCAAAATACTGCGATCGATTTTACCCAGACGCTTTCGGATGTTTATCGCTACATCCTTCACAACAAGGAGCGAGAATTGGTTCCACTCTGTGAGGAAATGGAATTTTGCCAATCCTACGTCTTCCTGCTGAAGAAGCGCTTTCCTGAAAACTTTGAAGTCAGCTTTAATATTCCCAAGACCAAAAGACATCTCTACATTGCCCCTCTGACACTTCAGATGCTATTAGAAAATGCCATTAAACACAATGCCATCACGAAAGGTTCTCCGCTGAGGGTGGAGGTGAAAGTGGACGAAAACAACCTGCTCGAAATTAGAAACAACCTCCAGACCAAACACTCGCTGGAGATATCCACCAAGACAGGGCTGGAAAACATCAAAAAGCGCTACCAACTCCTCGGGCAGCGAGCCATCAATGTGGTCAAAACAGAAAAAGACTTCATCGTACAAGTACCTTTGATCGAATTGATATCTGAAGTGGAACATCTAAAATCTGCCGTATAGTGAAAGTACTGATAGTAGAAGACGAGGCGCCAGCATTTAGACGCCTACAGAAAATGCTGGAAGAAGTAGACGAAACCATCGAAATCGTAGAAGTGATCGATGGTGTGGAAGAAAGCGTCAACTGGATGAAAGGCATCAGCAACTGGCCTGACCTGATCTTCATGGATATCCAATTGAGCGATGGGATCAGTTTCGATATCTTCGAAAAAGTAAAGGTGCAATCCCCAGTGATCTTTACCACAGCCTTTGACGAATACATGCTCAAGGCCTTTCGTGTCAACAGTATCGACTACCTCCTCAAGCCGATTAATCAGAAAGAATTGGTCCGCAGTCTGGACAAATATCAGAACCTTCGCTCCTCACTGGCCCCTGTATCTGAGCCCAATATCCAGGAGCTGATGAAATGCATTCAAATTGGCAGTGCCAAATACAAATCCCGTTTTTTGGTGAAAATGGGTGAAAAAATGATGTCGGTAGAGACGGAGAATATTGCCGCCTTTCAGGCACTCAATGGTTTGGTGTATTTGATCAGCCAATCTGGGAAGCGCTATGTGATCGACCTGACGCTAGAAGACATCATGAAAGAGCTCGATCCCGAAAAGTTCTACCGGGTCAATCGCCAGTTCATCCTTTGCTATCACTGCATCGATTCGATCCACAAATACGGCAAGAGCAAACTGCTCATCGAACCCAAGCTCGAATTAGAAGAGCCCATCATCGTCAGTAGCGAAAGGGCCAGTGCTTTCAAGCAGTGGTTGGGGTAAATGCCCTCGCAAAGACGCCAAGACGCATTGCGTACAATTGTTTATTTTTAGGTTTCCTAAACCTAAGAACCTACCATGACCGAAAACCAAATTGCCTCTTTAATTGTAGATACCTGCTATCAAATACACACGCAACTAGGGGCAGGATTATTCGAATCAGTTTATGAAGAAATACTGACTTACGAACTGAGAGAAAAAGGATTAAAAACGGAAAGGCAAAAAGGAATCCCCGTTTTCTGGAAAGACATCAAAATGGATGTCGGGTTTAGAGCAGATCTTATCATTGAGAACAAAGTGATTATTGAAATCAAGTCGGTGGAACTCATAGCTCCTGTGCATAAAAAGCAGCTATTGACCTACTTGAAAGTAACAGATTTAAAGCTGGGCCTATTGATCAACTTTAATGAAGCCTTAATCAAGAATGGGATAACAAGAATCGTCAACAAACTATAAATCGGTGAATATTTATTATCAGCTTGGCGACTTTGCGTCTCAGCGAGAAAAACCAAGTTTCATTAGTTTTGAATTTCATTAATATTTTAACACTTCATTGAGAATTTGATAAAAAACAGGTAATTGTCCACTAATAGTTCCAATAATGGAGACATTTATATAAAAAGCAATCTATCTTTGAACCCCTTTTAGGATATATGCGTTATGCATGTACTCAAAAGTTAAGACAATGAAAATTAACACATTATATATTTCAAAAATGATCGGTTGTTGTCAGCCGTGTTGTTGCTGTACTGACTGCAGTACCAGTGGGGATATATATTAATGTTTGGAACAAGACCATTTATTCAATACCAAAATAAAACATTAAAAGCCTCTCCACGCCAGGAGAGGCTTTTTTTAGATTAAAACACGAAGCACGCCATGCAAAGTTTTAGAACAGAATTAGAAAATCTGGACAATCCAGTAGTAGAGAAGGACATCATCGATCTGGCCGCTCGGATCGAGAAGTTCAACAATGGAGACATTGACCCTGACAAGTTTAGAAGCTTACGACTTGCCAGAGGAGTTTACGGTCAGCGCCAGCCGGGCAACCAAATGGTCAGAATCAAGATACCATATGGTAAAATGAGCGTAAAGCAGCTGAGAAGAATCGCTGACATCTCTACCGAATACGGTGGGGGCAACCTACACGCTACCACTAGACAGGATATCCAAATCCACTATGTGAGTCTGGATCGCACGCCAGAATTGTGGGCTAAGCTAGAGCAAGACGACATCACGCTAAGAGAAGCCTGTGGTAATACGGTAAGAAACGTGACCGCCTCTCCTGTAGCAGGTATCGATCCTAACGAACCATTTGATGTATCTCCATACGCTCATGCAGTGTTTGAGTACTTCTTGAGAAACCCTGTGTGTCAGGAAATGGGACGTAAATTCAAGATCTCCTTCTCGTCAAGTGACAAAGACACAGGTATCTCTTTCATTCACGACATTGGGTTCATTCCTAAAGTGAAAACTGAAGGTGGAAAAGAAATCAGAGGATTCAAGGTAATGATCGGAGGGGGTCTGGGTGCACAACCTGCTCCTGCAGTCAAAGCATATGACTTCCTCGAAGAAGATCAGATCATCCCATTCACTGAAGCCCTTTTGAGAGTTTTCGATCGCTATGGCGAAAGAAAAAGAAGAGTAAAAGCGCGTTTCAAATTCTTGCTAGCCGATATCGGTCTGGAAGAAGTAATGCGACTGGTAAAAGAAGAGTGGAATGCCCTAAGCACTAAAAGCTATAAAATCGATACCAGTGCAGTTGCTGGTCCTGTTCTGCCAACAACCATTGGTTTTTCTGACAAGGCCTTGATCAATCCTGAGCAATTTGAATTGTGGAAAGAAACCAACGTTCACCCACAGAAGCAGGAAGGATACTACTATGTAGAGGTGAAGGTTCCTAATGGTGACATCAGCTCACAAAAGGCGCATAAGTTTGCCGACATCATCAGCAAGTATGCTGCAGATGACGTTCGTGTGACGGTCAATCAGGGATATGTCTTGAGATATGTGAAAGAAGACAGCTTGAAGTCGCTCTTCACTGAACTGGATGACCTGAATCTGGCGAACCCAGGATTCGACAGCACGGCAGACATCATCGCTTGTGCGGGTACCGATACTTGTAACCTCGGGATCTCTAACAGTACGCGCGTAGCATTAGAGCTCGAAGGAGTGATCGAGCGCGAGTACCCAGAGCTGATCAAAAACAATGACATCAAAATCAAAATCAGTGGATGTCCTAACTCTTGTGGTCACCATGCGATTGCTTCTATTGGATTCCACGGGTCGTCTTTGAGAAACAAAGCCACTAAAAAAGTATTGCCAGCTGTGCAGGTGCTACTCGGAGGTGGATTGGACAAAGATGGTGACGGTTTCATCGCTGAGAAAGTGATCAAAGTGCCTAGCAAAAAAGCGCCTGACGTATTGAGAGTTTTGTTCAACGACTATGACGAAAATGCGGAAGAAGGCGAGTACTATGCTACTTACTTCAAAAGACAGGGCAAGGATTATTTTTACCAACTGTTGAAATTCTTAGCGGATACTGAAAATGTAACCGATTCGGACTACATCGACTGGGGTAAAGACGAGCAATTCAAAGTAGAAACAGAAGTGGGTGAATGTGCTGGCGTGATCATCGACTTGTTCTCTACGCTGATGTTCGAAGCAGAGGAGAAAGCACAGTGGGCCAAACAAGCACATGAGCTAGGCAACTATGCAGATTCTATCTACCACGCTTACAGTGTTTTCATCAACGGAGCTAAGGCCCTGTTGGTAGACAAAGGCGTGACTGTAAATACGCAAGCAGGCATCATGAAGAGCTTCGACGAGGAGTTCGAGGGTGATTTCGAAAGCGTAGTAGGATCATCTTTCACCGATTTTGTGTTGAGAATCAAGCAAAACGAGCCAAGCAAAGAGTGGGCTGAGAAGTTCATCGAGGACGCAGACCAGTTCCTTGGCAAAGTGAAAGAAGTACAGGAGCAAGAAACTGAAACTGTATAAGTATTGTAAAATTTAAGGTTGGAATACGCCCTTCTGTGACCCTTTTTCAGGAAATTGCAGAAGGGCGTTTCTTTTTTATTTGGGATGGAAACCCACCCCTGCCCCTCCCAGGAGGGGATTATTCTTTCGTATATTAATATTCTGCTTAAGGGTTAAGGGGCCGGGCCTTATTCATTTTAGATTTCTGTGTTGCAAAATTAGAATAGAAACAAAATAGGAATAACATCCGACCAAAGAAGTTACGCACCAGCTAAAAAGTGATTCCCCCTTTCATAAAGGGGGTCAGGGGGATTTAAGAAATCAAATCAATGACCAAAAAAGCAAAACTGACACTAGTGGGAGCCGGACCGGGAGATCCAGAGCTTATCACACTCAAGGGCATCAGGGCACTGGAGGAGGCAGATGTCGTGCTCTACGATGCACTGGCCAACGAAGAGCTACTCGACTACTGCAAACCAGAAGCCATCAAAACCTTCGTGGGCAAAAGAGCAGGCTGCCATGTCTACCAACAAGATAAAATCAACGAGACCATCGTATCAGAAGCCAAAAAACACGGCCATGTCGTCCGACTCAAAGGGGGTGACCCTTATGTCTTTGGCAGGGGGCATGAGGAACTGCAGTTTGCAGAGGCCCATGGCGTAGATGTGGAGATCGTACCCGGCGTGACCAGTGCCATATCCGTTCCGGCCCTGAATCAGATTCCCCTGACGCGACGTGGCATAAACGAGAGCTTTTGGGTGATGACTGCTGTCAAAAGCGACGGTAGTCTGGCGGCTGATATCGAACTGGCCACACAATCTACCGCCACTGTCGTGATCCTGATGGGAATGAAAAAACTCGGGAAGATTCTCGACGTATTCAAGAAACATGGTCAGGAAGATACCCCGGCAGCTGTGATACAAAATGGCTCACGTGAGGACGAAAAGATCGTGATCGGCAAGGTCAGCAACCTGTCCCAGCTGGTGCTGGATCATCAACTGACCTCCCCGGCCATTATCGTAATCGGAAAGACCGTGGCACTGGGAGAAGAAAAACTGAAAAAGAACATCCAACAAATGGATCCAAAACCGGAATAAACCATGAGCGAAGATCGAGGCAACACCCTATTTCCCGTATTTTTCAAACTAGAAGAAATGAAGCTGCTGATCGTAGGCGGTGGCTATGTGGGCGAAGAAAAACTCGGTGCGGTGCTCAAGAACAGTCCCAGAACCCAAATCAAAATGGTGGCCACCTGGTTTAGCGAGGCAGTGCAGGACATCGTGAAGGACTATCCGAATATCACCCTGGTCGAAAAAGCCTTCGAACCCAGCGACCTGGAGGGCATGAACCTGGTGATCATAGGGATAGACGATCCAGAGGCCAGCAGCCAGATACAGGCAGCCTGTCGCGCCCAAAACGTATTGGTCAACGTGGCGGACAAACCCGCCCTCTGCGACTTCTACCTGGGCTCAGTAGTCAAAAAAGGCGACCTCAAAATCGCCATCTCCACCAACGGAAAATCCCCCACATTGTCCAAACGCATGCGTGAAATGCTGACCGATGTGATTCCCGAAAAAATCGACGACATCCTCGACCAGATGGCCAAGGTCCGCGACAAACTCAAAGGCGACTTTGACTACAAAATCAAAAAGCTCGACGAGATCACCAAGGATTGGAAGGGGTGAGAATTTTCAATCGCCTTACTACTTACCTACTATTTAAATGACCACTAAGAAAAATATACTGGCAATATGCGGAAGTGCCAGCCGAGAATCAGCTAACCTCAGTATCCTCCGAAGGGTTGCCCAACTGGGAGAATTCCATTTTGAAATGGAAATCATGGATGATCTAAGCCTATTACCACATTTCCAAACTGAACTGACAGAAAAAGATGTACCTGAGCAAATCCTACAACTACGAGAATCCATTCAAACCAGCGATGCGGTGGTCATCTGTTCGCCGGAATATGTATTCAGCATTCCGAGCGGACTGAAGAACCTGATCGAGTGGTGCGTATCCACCACGGTCTTTACGGACAAGCCTGTCGGCCTTATCACCGCTTCTGCCCATGGTGCCAAAGGACATGCGGAGTTACAATTGCTGATGAAAACCCTGCAAGCCCAATTCACAGAGGACAGCACACTCCTGATACCAGGCGTGAAAGGAAAAGTAAATAAGCAAGATGGCATCATTGCCAGCCAAACAGAATCCGAGCTTAAGCACTTCGTAGAGTCACTCAAGAAGATGGTTTTGTGATCTGTGGATCGCTTTAGATCCCAGCCTGTCCGGATGGCAGGTCTCCTTCGTCGAGATGACAACTTAATTTGGACACCCCAGAACCACCCACACATCTCAATTTTACATCCGTAGAATTAAGTTTTTCATTCGTACATGATAATCTTACATCCAAGCAAAAGAATAAACCATCTTTGCCAATCAAAAGTACCTACAAGCAATTCAATTGTTCATATGTTCAAAGTAATTGAACATTCGAACCTATCAATCGGAAGTCTGTGCAAATCAATAGTCCTATCGAGCATTTGAAACAGACATCTATGCAATTGAATTGTCAGGCCGATCATTTGACATTTACATCTGTACTTAGTAATATGCAATAGAACTAACCTCACCGGCATGTTAAAACTAAAGATTGACCATGTAGCCCAACTGCGGGGCATACGACGTACCTACAGCTACCTGACAAAACTAGGCATGAGCCACGGAATCGCCCAGCGGCTCTCCAGCGGAAATGTGAAAAACATCCATCTCAAGCATCTGGAAAACCTTTGCAAAACACTGCGCTGTACTCCGAATGACATACTAGACTGGCAAGGAGAAGACCTGGATAGAGAACATCCCTTACTCGAACTTCGAAAGGACCCCAAAGCCCTGAAAAGCCTGGAAAAACTCCGTCAAATGCCTTTGGACAAACTCGAAAAACTGGGACAGTTCTTAGATGAGATGGATTGATAAATTACGTCACCTTTAATATCCTTAGGACTTGCCCAAGGTATTCCCGTAGCTTTACTATAAACTAAACTAACTAACCAAATGAAACGCATCCACCTAATAGTTCCCGCTGCTCTTCTTGTTCTTTCCTTGCTGAGCCACTGCAGCAGTGACGTTGGCGGTACTACGCCTGAACCGGAAATCGAGCGACCTCCTGTGAGCGATGTGGCTTGTAGCGATTGTGACTTTGTGATCGAGCCGGGTGTCGGCATGATCGATGGAGAAAAGCTGGGCATTCAGCCCGGTCAGGTGATCGGTCTTTCCGGATCGGGAGAAAACTATCAAAACATCACCTTTACCAACATCGTGGGCACCGAGGCGGATCCTATTATCATTCGGAATTGTGACGGTAAAGCCATCATTGAGTCCTACTATGCTTTTGGAGTCAAATTCACCCATAGCGAGCACTTTCGTTTGCTGGGAGATGGCGATGTAGCCTCCGACTATGGCATCCAGATTTCTACCTCCAAAGGTTTCTTTCTGACACTCGAGCAGTTTACCACGGACTTTGACATATCGCTGGTGGAGATCGCAGGATACGAACCCCGTGGAATAGGAGAAAACAATGGGTTCGCAGGTATCGGTATCAAAACCAGCCCCTATCAGGCCTGTGATGTATTTACCGATCCTACCCGCAGCGCCTGGATCATGAAAAATGTATCTGTAAGCCACTGCTACATCCACGATACGGGAGGCGAAGGACTCTACATCGGACATGGCTTCTATGAAGGCAGAGTGGAAAGCGCCTGCAGCGAGACTACCTATTCGCATTCGATCCAGCATATCCGAATCCATGACAATCGCATAGAGGATGTGGGCTTTGATGGAATTCAAATCAAAAACTGCGACAAGGACTGCAAGGTCTTCAACAATGTGATTCGCAACTACGGTCAGCTGGATGAAGGAGCCCACAACGAAGGGCTGTTCATCGGTGATGGAACCACCGGCGAGTTTTATGGCAATTACATCATCAACGGGACAGGTCATGGCATCCAGTTTTATGGTATCGGCAACAACGATATCTACAACAATCTGATCGTGAATGCTGGCAATGGCCCTGATAAGAAAGGAGATGGATTCTATGCCGCAAATGCTGTGCGTTGGGAGGATGGCTATTTCAACGTGATGAACAATACCTTTATCAACTCGGGTCGCAATGGTTTGGCCTTCTTTGGAGTCGATGGAGGTGTCAAGCGCTTCTACAACAACATCTTTGCCGTGACAGGAGCCGAGCTATCCAGAAAAGGTGTAGCCATGGATAGCGCCAACAACATATTTACGCAGAATCTGGAATCCCTCCACTTTAGCAACCCAGACAAAGAAGATTACTCCTTGCAGGACGGTTCAAGAGCACTCGATGCAGGAGCGGATGTATCCATGTATGGAATCGATGTAGATATTTTGGGTCAATCACGTCCTGTTGGCACTGCCTATGATGTAGGAGCCTATGAGAAGAGGTAAAGATGAGTTTTATGGCGAAGAAAAATAAATACTATCTGTGGATGGGGCTGAGTGCCTGCCTGGCCGTCGGTCTTGGGATCACTTACTCGCTGAGCCCTCAACCCTACGATCCAGTACCGGGATCCTGTACGATCTTTTCCGCGGCAATCGGAGATCGGGTTTTATTTGGCAACAACGAGGACTACTACAAGCCAAAGACCTATCTATGGACTGATCAAGGCGCCAAGGGAGACTATGGCAGCATTTACCTCGGGTTCAAGGATTATTCGCATCAGGGAGGGATCAACGAAAAAGGCCTCTGCTTTGATGCCAACGCGCTACCTAAAAGCCCTATCAATCTGCATCCGGAATTGAAAGCACCGCTGCACTATCAGGCGCCCTACGAAGAGCACATGATGTGGCTACCGGTGATGATCCTGAGAAAAGCTGCTACAGTCAAAGAAGCCATAGAAATAGCGAAAGAGTATAAGAAAGACAACTGGTACCCCATCGACGGCTCGGTCAAATATCAATTGCACTTTGCCGATGCAAGCGGGGATGCGGTCGTAATCAGCGTAGATGAATCCGGAGAACTGGCCTTCACACAAAAAGAAAAGGATGAGCACTTCTTGATCTCCACCAACTACAACAAAGTCAACCCTGACAATGCGCTGGAGTACCCCTGTCACAGATACAGCATCGCAGAGCAGCGATTGGCGGCTGTCGATAGCGAGGAGGAGTTGACCGTAGACCTGTTCAGATCCATATTGGACGAGGTGCACGAAGAGGGCATATTCAACACCACGCTCTATTCCAATATTTTTGATTTGAAGGAGGGTAAGATCTATCTCTATCACTGGCATCAATACGACGAGGTGGTGATCTTAGATGTTAAGGAAGAGCTGGTCAAAGCGCCCTACCTCATCCGCATCAAGGAGCTGTTTTCCAATGAAACAGCAGGAAAAGCTTCGTTCGAATATGGAGGGTGGATCATTGGACTCAGTGGAAGCATACTACTGGCCACCGGCCTGGGAGTAGCTGGGGTATATTATTTAAAAAATAAGTCCTGGAGCAAAAAACCCCTTCCGCCTGTCGGCACCTTCCCCAGGGAAGGATTATAGCCGAATCCCTCTTTGCAATCAACCCTCCAAAGGTTCAGAACCTCTGGAGGATTAGGTGAATATTCACCTTCTCTTTACTAGAGCATAACTCCTGCCTAAGCAGGCCTAACAATTGCAGCTGCAGGTACAGTTGCAAGAGTTGTCTTCGCAGCATTTGCTTTCGTCTGACATGGTTCTGTGATTTTAAGTGAAACATCTATTTTCAACCCTATAGACGGAGGGATTGAAAAAAGACGCAAGGGGTATGGATGGACTGAATAGAATAACGTTGAGTTAATCCTGAGTTTCTTGATCTGTGAATCGCTTTAGATCCCAGCCTGTCCGGATGGTAGGTCTCCCTTTGGTACCAATGACATATTTGTTTTACTTGTGTTTTTTGATCTGTGAATCGCTTTAGATTTCTCCAGAGTCGAAATGACACAACTGTTTTAGCTTTTCAGTTGCTTCTGCCTTTAGAACCCATCAGGTTCGTTAGGTCTCAACAAGAACCACAATCCCTCGCGCCGACGATATTGCCGTAGGCATCGGACTGGTAGGCACAGCAGTCCATAAAGAGCTTTTTGAGTTGCTGTCTGGCGCGCTGGATGCGCGACTTGGCAGCTGAGTAGCTTAGATCATTTGCCTGAGCATAGGCCTTTTGTGAAGCTGTGCCATAGGCGGTCTGCTGCAATGCATCGCGATAGATGGGGTCGAGCCGTTCCACAAAGGGTTCCAGACAATTGAAAAAACGCTCGTTCTGATTGGGCTCGATCAATTCCTCTGCCTGATCGCTGAGCGCCACCTGCTGGGGTTGTTGCTTACGATAGTAGTCGGTGATGCTGTTTCTGGTGATTTGATACAGCCAACTGCTCAACTTGCTGCTATCTGTCAGCTGATCCCGGTGCTTATGGATTTTGATGAACACCTCCTGCATCATATCCCTGGCCAGCTCATCGTCCGACACCTTCGACCGGATAAAGGCCAAAAGCCGGCTGCTGAATTCCTCCCATATTTGCTCTGTTTGCATAGGCTTTTATTGAATAGACGAGAAAAGCGAAAAAAGACGCAAGTCGCTACAGACAATTTAGGACATTTCTGATAGGAGAGCACATTGCTTAGGAACTATTGTCAACCCATTGTCGTTCGATACTTAGTTTTAATATCCTGATATCCCATTCAGGTCAAACGAGAAGAAGAAACCATGAAGTACCTCAATATATTGGCGATCCTATTGATCACCGCCTGCAGCACGCAGGGTCAGAATAGCAAAGTCCAGACGATTGACAAAAGCGAAGAAGAATGGAAAGCCGAGCTCACAGAGCTGGAATACTACATCCTCCGCGAAAAAGGCACTGAGCGACCCTGGACAGGAGAATACAACGAGCACAAAGAAAAGGGCGTGTATACCTGTGCCGCCTGTGGCAATATCCTCTTCTACTCCAATGCCAAATTTGATTCGCACTGCGGATGGCCGAGCTATTTCGAATATGCGACGGACAGCAGTGTAGTCGAATCGAAGGATTATTCACACGGGATGGTGCGTACGGAGATCACTTGTGCCAAATGCGGGGGTCATCTGGGCCATGTCTTCAACGACGGCCCACCTCCTACGGGGTTGCGTTATTGTATCAATTCTGTTTCGTTGGATTTTGTGGCGGAATAGAAAACAGCTTGGCTAAGAATTTAGTGTAAGAGGCTGTCTCAAAAGTCATTTTTCTGTTATGTTGAGCCAAGGCGAAACATTATTTACACCTTTCAAAGGTACATTTCGACTAAGCTCAATGTGACAAATTTCTTTAATTGAACCTTTTGAGGCAGCTTCTTGCTCAATTAATACAGCGTGTCTGCCACACGAGTCAGGATGATCTGGATGATGCGCTTGTCATACTCGTGGTAGTGCAGATGGTAATCTTCGATCTCCTCTTCCAAAAACATACCCATCACCACACCTATCAACTGGTTCTTGATCTTGGGACGCTTCTGCATCCAGATATTGGCCAGACTGCGGTATTCGTCTTTGGTTTTAGCGCCAGAGACAGCCAGCTCGAATGTCTTTTCATTTTCTACCATAGCGATGATCACATCGTGTTGCAGCTTGATGATGGGTCGGATGACCGCATTCTGAAAGGTCTCTACTACTCCACTCTTTTCGGTAGTGGCTTTCTTGATGGCGGGCCTCAGGGCCAGCAGTTGTATATCAGGTCTGGGCATTGGGGTGAATAGGAAAAATAGATTCAGTCACAAAAACAAAAAGCGAGGATCATTCCCCGCTTCTCGTCGTTTCAAATTATTATTTTAAACCTCTTCGTAATCGACATAGTCGCCGCCTTTGAAGTTTGTCTTGTCATTTTTCTTCCCTTTCTCCTTTGGCACATAATCGATGTTGACATTGCCATCTCTCGGCTGCTGTTTTTGCTGCTGCTGGTACTGATACTGACCGCCTTGCTGCTGTCTTGCCTCATTAGCGACCTTTCCCAGAAACAGGCGAACGAAAAATCCGCCCAGTTTGAAAACCAACCAAAAGAACAGAAAGAAAATAAGAATAAACTTCAACATAGGTTAATATTTACTTATCTACTTAGATAAAGGTTTCGCTCACTGTAGAGTTTTAGGAAGTAATCGTCCATCAAGTCGTCAATGAAGTAGATTGCTTCACCTGTAGACTTCATTTCTGGTCCCAACTCCTTGTTCACATTCGGGAACTTGTTGAAAGAGAACACAGGCTCCTTGATCGCGTATCCTTTTTTCTTAGGATTGAAATTAAAATCCTTCACCTTCTTCTCGCCCAGCATCACCTTAGTCGCATAATTCACATAGGGCTCGTCATAGGCCTTACAGATGAAAGGAACCGTACGAGACGCTCTCGGGTTCGCCTCGATGATGTACACCTCGTCGTTTTTCACTGCGAACTGAATGTTGATCAATCCTACGGTGTTCAATGCCTTGGCAATCTTCTTGGTGTAATCTTCGATCTTTCTGATCACCAGGTCACCGAGGTTGTATGGAGGCAACACGGCGAACGAATCTCCAGAGTGGATACCTGCAGGCTCGATATGCTGCATGATACCGATGATATGAACATCCTCGCCATCACAGATCGCATCGGCTTCTGCTTCTTGCGCATTTTCCAGGAAGTGATCCAGCAATACTCTGTTACCAGGGATCGTGCGGAAGATCTCTACTACGTGCTCTTCCAGTTCCTCCTCGTTGATGACGATCTTCATGCCCTGACCACCCAGTACGTATGAAGGTCTAACCAACATCGGGAATCCAATGGTTTTAGCCAACTCTAGTGCTTCGTCTGCATTTTCGATCACACCAAACTCTGGGTAAGGAATGTCATTCTTTTTCAGCAGTTCAGAGAAAGATCCTCTGTCTTCTGCCAGATCCAGTGCTTCATAGCTCGTACCTATGATCTTGATTCCGTATTTGCTCAGTTTCTCGGCTAGTTTCAAGGCAGTCTGTCCACCCAGCTGAACGATCACACCTTCTGGTTTCTCCAGTTGGATGATTTCGTAGAGGTGCTCCCAGAATACCGGCTCGAAGTAAAGCTTGTCTGCAATGTCAAAGTCGGTAGAAACCGTCTCTGGGTTACAGTTGATCATGATGGTCTCATAACCACACTCTTTAGCCGCCAGGATCCCGTGTACACACGAGTAATCAAACTCTATACCTTGTCCGATACGGTTAGGTCCTGAACCTAGTACGATGATTTTCTTTTTATCAGAAGGAGTGGATTCGTTCTCCTCTTCGAAAGTCGAGTAGTAGTATGGCGTCTTGGCTTCAAACTCTGCCGCACATGTATCTACCAACTTGTAGGTTCTTTTGATGCCTAATTCCTCTCTTTTCGCAAAGACCTCACTCTCTAGACATCCCAGCAAGTGACCCAACTGTCTGTCGGCATAGCCTTTCTTCTTGGCAGTCAAAAGGAGCTTCTTTGGAATCTCGTCCAGCGAAAACTTCTCTATTTCTTTTTCTAGTGCGATCAGTTCTTCGATTTGATAGAGGAACCATGGATCGATCTTAGTCAGCTTGCGGATAGTCTTGTATGGGATACCCAGCTTGAAAGCATCGTAGATATGGAACAATCGGTTCCAGCTTGGGTGCTCCAGACTTTCCAACAGTTCGTCGTGGCTCTTCAGCTCGCGACCATCTGCTCCCAATCCATTTCTTTTGATCTCCAGAGACTGACAAGCCTTCTGTAGCGCTTCCTGGAAGTTTCTACCGATACCCATGGCCTCACCCACAGATTTCATTTGCAGACCCAGGTGTCTGTCGGATCCTTTGAACTTGTCGAAGTTCCATCTTGGCACCTTTACGATCACATAATCGATCGATGGCTCGAAGAAGGCTGAAGTATTCTTAGTGATTTGGTTGTTTAGTTCGTCCAGATTGTATCCGATGGCCAACTTGGCAGCAATCTTAGCGATTGGGTAACCTGTAGCCTTAGATGCTAGAGCAGAAGATCTGGATACACGAGGGTTGATCTCGATACCGATGATGTCGTCCGTCTCAGGATTGACTGCAAACTGAACGTTACATCCACCTGCAAACTGACCAATCGAGCTAATCATCTTAATCGCCTGATTTCTCATCTCCTGATACACAGTATCTGGTAGGGTCATGGCAGGAGCTACCGTGATAGAGTCTCCAGTATGCACACCCATCGGATCAAAGTTCTCAATCGAACAGATCACGATGAAGTTACCCATGTGATCTCTCATGATCTCTAGCTCGTATTCTTTCCACCCCAGGATACTTTGCTCGATCAATACTTCGTGAATTGGCGAAGCATGCAGACCGTCGTTCAAAGCCCTATCAAAATCTTCTGGCTTTTCTACGAAACCACCTCCGGCACCACCTAGTGTATAAGAAGAACGGATAATCAATGGAAAGCCAATCTCCTGTGCAATTTCTTTTCCTTCCAAAAAGGAAGTAGCAGTACGTCCCTTACAAACGCCCACACCAATTTCCTGCATCTTCATGCGGAATTTTTCACGGTCCTCAGTGGTTTCGATCGCATCGAAATTAGAACCAATGACCTTCACATTGTATTTTTCCCAAATTCCCGCTTTGTCACAGTCCATCGCGAGGTTGAGAGCAGTCTGTCCACCCATAGTAGGTAGTACCGCATCGATATCGTGTTTCTCTAAAATCTCCCTGATGGAGGCTTTGGTCAATGGCTTTAGGTATATGTTGTCAGCGGTCACATTGTCGGTCATGATGGTGGCCGGGTTAGAATTGATCAAGGTAACCTCGATTCCTTCTTCCCTAAGCGACCTGGCGGCTTGAGATCCTGAATAATCAAACTCGCAGGCCTGACCGATTACGATAGGTCCACTTCCAATTATTAATACTGATTTGATGCTATTGTCCTTTGGCATTTTCCGTCGACTTTATTTCTTTTAAGGGGTGTATAAAATTCTGCAAATCTAGGCTCAAATGGGCGTAATAAAAAGGATATAGAGGGGGGATATGTTTTTTTTGAAACAAAGTCTGAATTACATTGCACGAACTCAAAATCTGTTAATTAATCAATCGAAATGAAAACGTTTTTAAGATCTTTCCAAAGTCTATTCTTTTTCCTTGGTGCCCTGGCAGTATTATCCGCTTGCGAAAGCAAAAAAGCAAATACAGAAGAGAAGGGCGAAACGGTGGATATAGTAGGGAAATGGGATGTGCAATGGGTGACAACCCCAGACGAAAGCGCACAGGTCTCTCCGGACACCAATTACACCATGAATGGCGTTTTTGATATCAAGAAAGATGGAAAAATCACCATCAGCGCCTATGGTTATGAAAACTGTATTTTCGGGAAAGACACCCTGGTGCATACCCTGCAGTGGGAAATGTACGGCGACACCCTAAACGTCAAAAACAAAGGAGACGAATTCGGGATGCCCTATAAAATCCTTCAGGCCACTAGCGACAGAGTCAAATTGCAACTCGTAGAAGATGTGTTTTTGATCCTGAGCAAGTAAAACAGATCCATAATACTTCCATTTAGAAACCAACTACACTAGATTTCGGTAGGCTTGCGCTATATTTTCACAAAGCTTTAGGCAAGCCTTTACCGCATATCAATATTTACCCTTAAATTAGAATAACCATACCAAACACAATCCAGTCATGAAAAAGCTTCTCATCATTCTCGGGTCGATCATCGGCCTCATATTTTTGGTTTTAATCGCCACGCCCATCGTCTTCAAAGACGACATCAAAAAAGCGGTAGACCAGGCCATTGCCGAAAACATCAACGCACAGGTCTATTATGATGAAGGAGGGTTCTCTCTTTCATTGCTCAAGAGCTTTCCTAACTTCAGCCTGTCGGTAGATGATTTTGGAATCGTGGGCAATGCTCCTTTCGATCAGGACACTTTGGTGCATGTGGGATCGTTTGGGTTCGAAATCGACCTGATGTCAGTGATCAATGGAGAACAAATCAAAATAAACTCTATCCTTTTGGATCAACCCTCGATCACTGTACTGGTGCTTCCTGATGGCACAGCCAACTACGACATAGTACCTAGCAGCGAGGATACAGCAGTAGTCGAAGAAAGTGGAGAAGCCGCTTCTTTTAACATTGCGATCAAGCAATGGGAAATCAAAAACGCTGAAATCGTCTACATCGACCAGTCTTCGAATATGTCGGCCATCCTGTTGGGTTTGAACCACAGTGGAACCGGCGACTTCACCGAACATGTATTTGACCTGGGCACTCAGACCAGCATAGAGTCCATCACCTTCGGAATGGATGGTGTGGACTACCTCAGCAACAAGACTTTCAATGCGGACATAATCCTGAATATGGATTTGCCTCACTCGAAATATACTTTCAAAGAAAATAAGCTCTCACTCAATGATTTCGGATTTGGTTTTGACGGATATGTAGCCATGCCGGGAGAGGACATAGACATGGATTTGAACTTTGAGGGCAAAGACATTTCCATCAAAAGCATTCTTTCGTTGATCCCTGGCGTATATCAGGAATACCTAAATGGAGTAGAAACCAGCGGTAGCATTTCATTCGAAGGAAGCGCCAAAGGAGCCTACAACGAAAACCGCCTCCCTGATGTGATGGCCAAACTAAACGTAGACCAGGGTCGCATCAAATATGCCGAATACCCTATTCCGATAGAAGCCTTGACCATCCGCACGGATCTAAATGTACCCGGCGAAAACATGGATGATATGGTCTTTAACATGCCCACTTTCTCTATGCTATTAGATGGAGAGAAAGTAGGAGCCAATTTGACCTTTAGCAACCTTCAGAACTACACCTGGGATTTTGGGATGCACGGAAAACTGGACCTGGAAAAACTGCTGAAAGTAGTGCCTGTCGAAGGCATGGATCTGAAAGGACTGATCGCAGCTGACCTGAGCACCTCCGGCAACATGAAGCTGGTAGATGAAGAGCGCTATGACGAAATACCTGCAGAGGGTAGTTTGGCAATCACTGGATTCGAGATGGTGAGCGAAGACCTGCCACAGGGCTTTGGCATCCAGCAATCCAAAATGACCTTTAGCCCTAAGGTGATCAACTTGCAGCAATTCGATGCGACACTCGGACAAAGCGACATGCATCTGGATGGCAGTGTCTCTAACTTCATCGGATATGCGCTAAACGAAGAAGAAGTATTAAAAGGATCGTTGAACTTTCGTTCAAACACTTTCAATCTGGACGAGTGGATGACCGAAGAAGACACCACCGTAGTAGAAGAAGACACGAGTGCCATGGAGATCATCAGGGTGCCTACCAATCTGGACCTGAGGTTGCAATCCAAAATCGGGAAGATCGTCTATGATGGCATGGACATCTCTGATCTGGATGGCCTGATCACAGTAAAAGACGGAATTGCGAAACTGGAAAACATTGACTTCAACCTACTGGACGGAGAGTTCGTCATGAACGGAACCTACAACTCAGTACCTGAAAAGCCTGCCTTTGATTTTGGCTTCAACATCAAAGACCTTTCGATCCCAAAATCCTACGAGACTTTCAATACGGTGCAGCAGTTAGCGCCAGTGGCCAAGAACGTAGCAGGAGACTTTTCTGCGGCACTCGGATTCAATGGCGTGATGGGACCTGACATGATGCCAGACTATGAGCACCTGACAGGCCATGGTTTGGTGGAGATCGCAGAGGCTGCCCTCAAAGGCGACAACCTGATGAAGGCCATGTCTGCAGCTTCTAAATTCAGCGGAGATCAGATCAACATGGACAATGTGAAGCTGAATATTGAAATCCGCGAAGGCCGTCTCTATGTAGAACCCTTCGATGTGAAGATGTCCGGCCAAAAGGCCACAGTCTATGGCTCTAATGGTATCGACGGCTCACTGGACTACTACATCAGCACGATGGTGAAAACTGGAGCTGCAGGATCGGCAGTCAACCAGGCACTGGCCAGCTACACCGGCGGCAAAGAAGTGATCGGAGAAGAAATGCTGGTCAAGCTGAAAATCGGAGGCACCTACGAAAAGCCAAAAGTCGGAATCGCCAGCACCGAATCAGCTAATGGACAGGGCGGTTCGATCAAAGCAGCTGCACAGGC
This sequence comes from Reichenbachiella ulvae, assembly GCF_025833875.1. NCBI lineage: Bacteria > Pseudomonadati > Bacteroidota > Cytophagia > Cytophagales > Reichenbachiellaceae > Reichenbachiella > Reichenbachiella ulvae. The sequence continues at coordinate 4,038,968 of NZ_JAOYOD010000001.1, forward strand.
AGAAATCGACAAACAAATCAAAGAAGCAGAGGCAAAGGCCAAAGCAGAACTAGAAAAACAAAAGAAAGAAGCGGAAGCGAAAGCCAAAGAAGAGCTGGCCAAGCAGCAAGCGGAACTAGAAAAGAAGGCAGAGGAAGAAGCGAAGAAGGCAGCAGAAGATGCTAAAAAGAAAGCCAAAAAAGCACTCAAAGATATGTTCTGATGACAGAGTCGATGATCAAAAAACAAATCACTGCCCTGGTAAACATGGCCAAGAGTGATGACAACATGGATGATCGTGAGCTAGCGCTGATTTATAGAATCGGCGATGCTCACAAGATCAGCCGTGATGAAATCCAGGAAATCATAGCCCATCCGGGCAAAATCGGAAGTGTAGACGAGCTGGACCCAGACGAAAAATTCGAATTTCTCTACAGCATCATCCAACTGATGAAAATAGACGATGAGATCTTCAACGAAGAAGTGGAGTACTGCAACATGATCGCTGACAAGCTGGGCTACAGCTATGGGGCCGTGATGGAAATGTACCCGCAGGTGCACAAAAACCTGGTCATAAAAAGTGAGAAAAAAGCACTCAAGAAAAAACTAACTTCCTTCCTCAAAGATTCCTAATTGTCAGGCAACCCTGCAACCCTCCGCTACATTGTAGTGTAATATGTATATGAAGTTTTTCTCCCTTTTTGCCTTATTGCTTGTCTTCCAACTAGCCACTCGGGCGCAGACGATCACCATCAAGGGAAATGTCATCGATGGTCAGAGCATAGAATCACTCAGAGACGTCAATATCTTCACCCAAAATGGTAAAGGCACCTATACAGACATCGATGGCAATTTTTCGCTCAAGGTCTTTTCGGGAGACACCCTGCACTTCAAACTACTCGGCTATAAAGAAGTGATACAAACCGTATCGGACAGCACGGCAATAGAAAAAATGCTGATCAGCCTGACCAAAGCCACCATCGTACTAGAAAACGTACAGATTCGAGACGACTTTCAGGCCAACACGATCATTCGCAACCCCAACCGACCCACCTACCATGTGCCAGGCGTGTATTCTAAGCCCAAGACCGAAGCGGATGACTATCACCTGGGTGTGATGGGCTCGATCGTGAGTCCTGCTACTGCCATCTATCGCGCGACCAGTGATACCTACAAGCAAGAGAAGCGCCTCTACGAAGAAAACCTGGATAGAAGACAGGAGGACAAAACCTTCGAAATAGCTAAAGTGAAAATGGAAGAGCTGCTGGACATCCTCGATCAAAGGCTAGACGAATACTACTATCTGGATTTCATCCACTACATCGGGCTGGATCTGCATTCTTTCGCCCGTCGGGATGTTTACGAGCTGGTACAGCTGATGCCCGATAGCCTGGATGGCTACTTCGACCAACTCGACAAAAAAATTCGCCTGCTAGAGCAGGAACAAAAAAAACCCTGACGGGATCCGCCAGGGTTTTTTATTATTAGTGACTCTGTCAAGTCAACTTCTTTACCTTTTGATTAAGGCTGAACTTTGATATTTACTTCAATGTAGTCACCTTGATTGAAAGTTCCTTGAACTTTTACGACTTGAATAAGTCCTTTCTTACCGTAAGAATCAACAAACTCTACAACATTATCAGCAACTAAACCATTGATACGTTGTTCTGTTGAAGCAACAATTCCATCTAGATCTGAAGATTTAGTTACTGCAGCAAAATCCATATCAGACAAGCTAAAGAAAACCTCATTAAGCTCTGAATCAGGAATACCTACTAAAGTCGCAACATCAACCAATGGAGTATTTGCATCATTGTCATGATCGAATAGTTGTGGATAATCAGCAGTAGATGCGAAAGATGCCATTGACTGGCCACCATAGTAGTAACCAAAATCCCAGAAAGCAGCATACTCTTCACCCTCGCTGATTTGGTAAAGCTGGCCATCCAACATAGAAATGAATGTTTCTGAAGAACCATCTCCTAGAGGAGCATAGAAAAGCTTAGTTGTGTATTCTTTAACATCAGTAGCTGGGTTATTTCCACCATAGTCAACAGTGATAGTACCCAATCCTACAGCTAATCTTTTGTCAGTATCTCTGAAGTCACCTCTGCCTGAAGTTGCCCAAAGTGTATAAACAACTTTACCAGTAGTTTCAGTATCATATACTTTGAAAGGAATATCAAAAGAAAATCCTTCTTTGTAATCTCTCTCCAAATCGATAGATCCGTCCAATTTAGTATCCAAACCAGTGAATCCAGCCGATGCAGTTAGATCATAAGGCTCATCGCCAGCCCCGAAATAGTTTTCTGTGATGTATAGTCTTCTCATGCTCGCATCTGTAGAAGTAAAATCTACTAAAGCATTGAAAGAAGTTGCTCCTGCTTCTAAATCCGATACGAATACAGTTACGCTTTTAGAAGTCTTATCCGTTACCATTAACTCAATATCCTCATCACCCAGGATATCGTCAATTAAATCATCATTGCTATCACACGAAACAGCGAAAACTGTCATCGCGATCAAGAACATTCTAGTTAGTTTTTTCATTCCATTCATAGTTATTAGAGTTATTAAAAATTAAAATAATATGTGCATTATTAATCTTTCTCTCAGGTGGCAAAAGTCGTACCTAATCGATCAATACACCAAGAATAATTTACGTTTTCGACGAAACAATTGAAATATTCTGTGAGAAGCTGTTTCATCTGGACTAGAAGAAAGGAGTCTAGTTAGGCTTTCTTTCGGTCGTAGTATTAAGTTAAGCAAAAGCCATGAGCAATTAATAATGTCTAGACATAATTGTCAGCATTTTGTCATACTGTCATTAGTTCCTCAAGTTAAAAGTAGCAAGTGATAAAGTGTCAATTGGAACGTCTCTGAGGGATTCCTGACTTGATCCATTCAGCAGCTATCTCTCTCTGCGAGAAAAGGATTGCCAAAACGGGAATGGTTAAGTAGCTGCATTGCTTGGCTTGTATGCTGGTTGAGCGATAAGGCACAAGCGGACGCTTCTTAGTTAAACGTCAAAGAGGTTTACATCCTCTTTGATCCTTAGTCTTGTATTAACCCTGGCATGGCCTGTTTCTGTAAGCAGGCCAGCAAATGCTCAACTCTAGAAAGTAGTAGCATTACTGGTGAAGGTTAGTGGCACAAGCGGACGCTTGCGCTAGAATGAGAGTCATTTCAGACCATGCCTTTATGAACAACCACCATGTAAAGCCTGGTTGGAACATTGGATTAGCTTTGGAAAATTAGAAAATGATCAGGGCTGAACCCACCCCTGTGTCCCCTCCAAGGAGGGGATTATCTGCGGACTGAATCTGCTGCTTGGAAATTTTGAGCAGCCAAAGTACCTGTATACATCCTTCCTTGGGGAAGGATCAACAGCTCTGGTACAAGTGTCTCATTAGGGTCAAAAAGCTGAAACATCCATGTTTCGACCCTTCCGACGTTCCCGAAATGCTGAAACACCCATGTTTCGACCTTTCCGACATCCCGGAAACGCTGACGCACGCATGTTTTGACCTTTCCGACATCCGGGAAACGCTGACGCACGTATGTTTCGACCTTTCCGAGTTTGCGGAAATGCCGGCGCACCCATGTTTCTGTTTTTCGAACGAATCGGAAAGCACAAAAAAACCCCGGCGTGTTACTCCACCGGGGTTATCCAACAAATGACTTCCAAGTCCAGGTTGAAGTCCTTTCCAACTACAATATGAGAAAACTACTTGTCTTCCTTATCCTCGATTTGCTGCGGGGATAAAATATTGTAATTTGGGTAATATTGTCAGGCTCAATTATATAACAACTGAGCCCTGGTTTTCCCTAATCCCGAAGGACTAGGCGGTTAAATATTTATTGACCGAATAAGCGGCTTTTCTACCTTCACTGATGGCCCATACCACGAGAGATTGACCTCTGCGGCAGTCGCCAGCTGCAAATATATGCTCCTTATTCGTTCTATACATATCATCTTTGATATTTCCTCTTTCGTTGGTCTCGATTCCCAACTGCTCCAACAAACCTTCTTTTTGTGGGTGCATGAAACCGATCGCCAGGTAAGCTCTTTCGCAAGGAAGTGTTCTTTCAGAACCTTCGATTTCGTTGAATTGGAACTTAGACTTGTCGGTCCATTCCACATCTACTACTTTCAGTCCTGTTACTTCCCCTGCTTCGTTACCGACGAATTCTTTGGTTAGGATCGACCACTGTCTTTCAGCTCCTTCTTTTTGAGAAGTAGAAGTTCTCAAAACCAAAGGCCATTCTGGCCATGGGTTGGTCGCTTCTCTGCTTTCGGACGGCTTGTCCAACAACTCGATCTGAGTCACTGAAGCAGCACCCTGACGAATCGAAGTACCCACACAGTCAGATCCAGTATCACCTCCACCAATCACGATGACGTGCTTGTCTTTGGCCAACATGGCTGGGTCGATTTGAGCATCTTCGCCAGACACGACCTTGTTAGAGTTCTTCAAGAACTTCATCGCCAGGTGAATGCCTTTCAAATCACGACCTGGGATCGGAAGATCTCTCGCTACCGTACTACCCGTAGTGATCGCGATGGCATCAAACTTTTCTTCGATCTCTTTTGCATCGATGTCCTTGCCGATCTCCACACCACATTCGAATTTCACGCCAGCGGCTTTCATCAAGTTCACGCGTCTCTCTACTACACTCTTCTCCAGTTTGAAATCAGGAATACCAAATCTCAACAATCCACCAGGCTGCGTGTCTCTTTCGAATACCGTCACATCGTGACCCTGCTTGTTTAACTGATCGGCAGCTGCCAATCCCGCAGGTCCAGAACCAATCACGGCTACAGACTTACCCGACTTCACCATGATGTCGTGCGGCACTTCCCATCCTTGCTTGAAGGCTTCTTCAGCAATGGTCTTCTCGATGTGCTCGATGCTCACGGGATCCTTGTTGATACCCAATACACATGAGCCCTCGCAAGGAGCAGGACAGATACGTCCTGTGAATTCTGGGAAGTTGTTGGTACTCTTTAGAATTTCCCAAGCTTCTTTGAATTCCTTGCGATAAACCGCGTCGTTAAAATCAGGAATTTTATTTCCTAAAGGACATCCACTGTGACAAAAAGGAATGCCACAGTCCATGCAGCGAGCTGCCTGCTGATTGGTTTCCTCTTCAGAGATAGGCTTTACAAATTCCTTGTAGTGCTTTGTCCTCTCATCGACCTCTTCGTATGGCAAAGAGTGTCGATCATATGTCAAAAATCCATCTACTTGTCCCATCCTTTATGCAATTTCTTTTTTAGCTAATTTTTGTTTTTCAAGTACGGCTTTGTACTCTGTCGGAATCACCTTCACGAATTTCGCTTTGGCAGTTTCCCAGTTGTCCAACATTCTGTACGCTACTTTACTACCAGTGAATCTGTTGTGCTTGTTCAGCATCTCGAAGATGAATTCGAAATCCTCAGCACCTGGAGTTTCCAGCTCTACCATCTCTTTGTTGCATCTTGATTCGAAATCAAAACCATCCACGTAGATGTAAGCGATACCTCCACTCATACCTGCAGCGAAGTTTTTACCTGTTTCGCCCAGTACGATTACACGACCCCCAGTCATGTACTCACAGCCGTGATCTCCCAATCCTTCGGTAATCGCGATGGCGCCTGAGTTTCTAACTGCGAATCGCTCACCTGCTTTACCGTTGGCGTACAACTCACCAGAAGTCGCACCGTAAAGGTTCACATTACCCACAATGATGTTGTCTTCAGGAACCAAATCCGATTTTTTGTTTGGATGAACGATGATACGTCCACCTGACAAGCCTTTACCTACATAGTCATTGGCTTCTCCTTCGAGATTGAAAGTGATACCTTTCGCCAGGAAGGCCCCAAAACTCTGTCCAGCAGACCCTGTGAATTTCACCTTGATGGTGTCTTCTTTCAGGCCGTTAGGTCCATGTAGTCTTGCCAACTGACCAGAAAGCATCGCACCTGTCGTTCTGTTCTGGTTGTTGATTGGGTAGTCAAGTTTTACTTTTTTCTTCTCTTCTAGAGCTGGAGCAGCATCTTTGATCAATTGATTGTCGATCACTATATCCAATTCGTGATCCTGATCCTCTGTCTTACAAGACAATCCGTCTTCTGCAGAGTGGAAAGGATTCAGAAGTAAAGCCTCCAGGTCGATGTTACCTGCATGCTCTGCTGCCAATTCTCTATCGAAAGTCAATAGATCGGTACGACCTATCAATTCATTTACTGTCTTTACGCCCAGTTCAGCCATTACTTCTCTCAATCCCTGAGCTAGGAAGTGGAAGAAATTCACAATGTGATCTACTTCGCCTGAGAATAGTTTTCTCAACTCAGGGTTCTGAGTCGCTACCCCTACTGGACATGTATTCAAGTGGCATTTTCTCATCATGATACAGCCTTCTACGACCAATACCGCTGTAGAAATACCCCACTCTTCTGCTCCCAGGATCGCTGCGATCGCCAAATCTCTGGCGGTTCTCAACTGACCATCTGTCTGCAGTTTTACTTTCTTTCTCAATCCGTTTTTCTCCAGAGTCTGGTGCGTCTCTGCCAAACCAATCTCCCAGGGAATACCCGCATGGTGAACAGATGATATAGGAGAAGCTCCTGTACCTCCATCGTGACCAGCGATCAGGATGTTGTCTGCCTTAGCTTTAGCCACACCAGCAGCAATCGTACCTACGCCTGACTCAGATACCAACTTCACGTTGATGTCTGCTTGTTGGTTGGTGTTTTTCAGGTCATAGATCAGCTGAGCCAAATCCTCAATCGAATAGATATCGTGGTGAGGAGGAGGAGAAATCAAGGATACACCCGGTGTACTGTGTCTGATACGACCGATGGTCTCATCCACTTTCTTACCTGGCAGCTGTCCACCTTCTCCTGGCTTAGCACCCTGAGCTACTTTAATCTGAATTTCGTCTGCGTTGACCAAATAGTGAGCGGTAACACCAAAACGTCCAGAAGCCACCTGCTTGATCGCAGATCTAGACAGCGTACCGTCTGGGTTTGGCTCGTATCGAACGGCATCTTCACCACCCTCGCCACTATTAGACTTAGCACCGATCTTATTCATCGCCTTAGCGATGGTCGTATGTGCCTCCTCAGAGATCGAACCGAATGACATAGCACCTGTGGCGAATCTTGGAAGAATCGCTTCCACTGGCTCTACCTCATCGATGCTGATCGAGTTGTTTTTATTGAAACTGAACATGCTTCGAAGAGTAATGTTCTTCTTAGCCTGATCATCGATATGCTTTTGATACGTTTTGAACAGCTCGTAATCACCCAGTCTTGTAGACTTTTGCAGCGCGTGAATTACCTCAGGAGAGAACAGGTGACGAACACCGTCTCTTTTCCACTGGTACAATCCGCCTGTTGGCAACTTAGCTGATTCGTTTACAGTCTTGTATGCCGTTGAGTGATCTTGTAGGATCGACTCTTCTAGCTGATCAAATCCCTTACCTGAGATTCTCGAAGGCGTGCCTTTGAAGCACATATCAGATACTTCAAGATCCAAACCGAGGATTTCGAAAATCTGAGCCGACTCGTAAGACTGGATCGTAGAGATACCCATTTTAGAAAGAATCTTTCTCAATCCGTATCCTACTGCCTTTCTGTATTTCTCAAATAATTTTTCACCGTCTGTTTCGCCTAGCTTTTCTCCTTCTGCCAGCATCGTTTCGATGGCCATGAAAGGATAAACAGCCGTAGCACCGAATCCTACCAATGTAGCGAAGTGGTGTGTTTCGATCACATCTCCACCTTCGATCACCAGACTTGCCTTGGCTCTCAATTGGGTATTCAACAGATGATTGTGTATTGCACCTGTAGCCAATAGAGAAGGAATTCTTGATTTCTCAGCGTTTACCGCTCTGTTGGATACGATGACAATCGTAGCACCGTCGTTTACTTGAGCCTCTACCTCAGCAGAAAGATCAAGAAGTGCTTGCTTCAAATTCTTTTCTGAAGGATTGTAAGTCGAATCTACTACTACAGATTTGAACCCATCGATATTGATGTTCTTGATATACTCAAATTCCGCAGTTGAAAGCATAGGGCTTTCGATTCTCAATTTGTGCGCGTGATCAGGAATGTGATTCAGTGGGTTGTAAGAAGTACCCAGGTAATTCACCAAAGACATCACTGCCTTTTCTCTGATCGGGTCGATCGCCGGGTTAGATACCTGAGCAAACAGCTGCTTGATGTATTGAGAAATGTGCGTGCTGCCCTCTCTAAATACTGCCAATGCCGTATCGTTACCCATAGATCCTAGAGGCTCTGTTCCTCCTTTGAGCATCGGCTCCAGAATGAACTTTAAATCCTCTACTGTAAATCCGTAAGCGATTTGCTTTTGAGTCAACTCATCTTCTTTGATCGATCTGTTGAACTCTTGTGATTTCACCTGCTCGTTGAGACGAACGAGGTTTTTATCTACCCACTCCTGATAAGGCTGAGCCTTAGCCAGGAATTCTTTGATTTCTTTGTCGAAGGAGATTTTGCCAGACTGAAGATCCACCATCACCATTTGGCCTGGTCCTAATCTTTCGTTTTTGGCTACATTCTCAGGTGCGATATCCACTACCCCTACTTCAGAGCTCAATACCAAACGATCGTCCTTAGTAAACACGATACGTGAAGGTCTCAAACCATTTCTATCCAAAGAAGCTCCGATCGTATATCCATCGGTGTATACCAATGAAGCCGGACCATCCCATGGTTCGAAGATTGTAGAGTGGAATTCGAAGAAGGCTCTCTTTTCTGGACTGATTACAGTCTCTTCCTGCCATGCCTCAGGCACTAGCATCGCCATGGCGTGCTGGATGTTAGTACCACCCATCACCATCAGCTCCAGAATAGCATCCAGGTTAGCCGAATCTGAGAAACGTGAATTACAGATAGGAGAAAGCACCGCTAATTCTTCGTCAGTAAAATTGGTAGAGTGCAACAATGCCTCTCTAGCCACCATCTTGTTGATGTTACCTTTGATCGTGTTGATCTCACCATTGTGAGCCAGGAATCTAAAAGGCTGAGCCAATCTCCACTCTGGGAATGTATTGGTAGAGAAACGAGAGTGTACCAATGCGATAGCAGAAGCATATCTTTCGTCTCTTAAATCTTCGTAAAATTCTGGAATCTGCCAGGTTCTCAACTCCCCCTTGAAAATAATGGTGGTAGAAGAGAATGAAGGCATGTAAAAATCAGATACAGGGTAAGTTCCTCTTACCTTGTGCTCGATCGATTTTCTAAGCACGTACAACGAGCGATTCAGGTCCAAACCTTTCAGCTTGTCCTTCTTCACGAATACATGATAGATTGTCGGTTCAGACTGCTTGGCAATCTTACCTAATTTCTTGTCGTTAACTGGCACCTTTCTCAACCACAGATTTTCGAAACCTAATTCCGAAATGGCCTGTGATACTAAATCAAGGTGACCTTGTTCTTCTTCAAGATTTTTAGGAACGAAAAGAACGCCTACTCCGTAGTGCTCTTTTTTTGGTAGCTCAATACCTTCCTCTTTTGCGATGGCCGCAAAGTAATCGTAGGGTACCTGGGTCATGATCCCTGCACCGTCACCGGTTTCGCCGTCTGCTGCCACACCTCCACGGTGCTCCATTTTCTCAAGCATGATCAGTCCATCCGAGACTATTTGATGGGAAGGTTTATTTTTAATATGAGCAATAAAACCAATCCCACAAGAATCCCTCTCAAACTCCGGAGAGTATAATCCTGTATTTTTTATATTTTGCTTCATAGACATATCCAATAAAAAATGTTGTTTTCCCTGTGCCTTAGTAGAGAACTCTACTAAATTTAATGTTGTCGGCTGACACAGATCATTTTTGAGTCTACAAATCTACATTTTTAATTCTCAAAATTTTTTATAGTTTAGCAAAGTCATAACATATCCAAAGTCAGACTAAATTCACCTATTTTACTGTAAATCAATAAATTATACTAAATTAAATAGTACCATTCATATCATGTCCAAAAAATCTAGTCCGCAACCGCTGTTTCAGTTAATCAAGTCGCTCACCAAGTCCGAAAAAAGAAGTTTTAAACTTTATGTCAGCCGCATCAATGAGGAAAACGAAGTAAAGTTCATCACTTTATTTGATATTTTAGATAGGCTTGAAGAATATGATGAGGCTGTCATCATCAAAAAAATGTCCAATATTAGCAAGGCCCAGTTGGCGAACCTAAAATCTCATCTTTACAAGCAGGTTTTGCTGGTTCTCAGAATCAGTCATTTGAAAAATGATGTAGACATCCAACTGCGCGAAAACCTTGATTATGTACGTCTATTGTACAAAAAGGGGCTTTATGACGAAAGTATGAAGCTGCTCAACAAGATCAAGCTGACCGCTAACAACTACAAAAAGAACATCTTTAAGCTGGCGCTGCTGAACTACGAAAAAAACATCGAAAACCAGCAAATGCTCACCCTGGATACTACGACGACTCTCAAACTGGACAGAGAGACGAAGAGCATCCTGAACAAAATCAACGTGGCACAGTCCTTCTTTTCTGTTGCCCTCCGTATGAAGGCGCAATTCTTGAAAGGCGGTATGGCGCGTAGCGAAGACGAGCTGGAAAAAATTAACAAGATTTTTTACTCCAGTCTGCCAGAATACGACAAAGCACACCTTTCTTTTAGTGAGCAGTATAATATGTGTCGTGCTTATTATTGGTATTCATACTTGATTCAAGATTTCGAATCATGCGTGAAATACACAGAGATCTGGGTCAGCATTTTCAAAGAAAATAACCTGACACATCTTCGACATGCAGAGTTCTTACGCGGACTCAACAGACTGCTGCAGTCGCTCTTCCGTATCAACGATAGGGATCGCTTCAACATGTATTATGAGGAGCTAATCGAATTCGAAAAACTATATATGAAAGCCATCGATTCGAACAGTAAACAGCTGCTGCTTCGCTGCCTCACGATCCAGACACTCAACAAGTGTTTCATGGAAGGTGACTTCAAAAAGTATGAGCATAAGCTGACTCGCTACCTCACTAAGATTGAGGACAACATGGAGTACATCGATAGAAACAACCAACTGGTAATCTTCTACAAATCGGCCATCCTCTACTTCGGGCTTCAGGACTATGAAAAATGCATGGTATATCTGGAACGCGTACTCGAAGATCACGACGAACATTTGAGAGAAGACCTGAAGAGTTTCTCTTATATCATCTTCGTGATCGCCCTTTACGAACAACGGGATTATAAGAAGTTGGAAAAAGTCAGAAAACGCGCCTTCGTCTACTTGAGACAGAGGAACATTTTGGGCAAATTTCACCACATTATCCTGCAATTCATCAAGCGTTCGGAGCACATCATGCCTTTGGATCTGAAAGGTGAATTGAAGAACCTGCGTTCGAGTCTAGAGCCATTGAGAGAAGATAAATTCGAATCTAAACCTCTTCTTTATTTCGATATTATGAGTTGGCTGGAAAGTAAAATCTCGGGCCGATCATTCCTAGAAGTAGTGAAAGAGGCTGCTGAAATGGATTGATGTCAGGATATTTTCTATGAGTAAAACTAGCTCCTTGCAATAAATGTAAGGAGCTTTTTTATGCCCTAAAAACTATGGTCTCTTGCAGCAATATTCAGACGAAGCGCGATAGAGGTATATTGTGTAGTAGATTCCATGGCAGAAGCATCACTTTTTACATCCCTGTATATATGCCTCAGATCTATGAATAGATTTTGACGCAGCATATAGCTCGCCATGACATCCACAAAGACATGTTGGCTGGGCACACTGTCTCCAATTTCATAGCCATAATCTCCATTTCTTGAGTTATAGTCCTTCATCACATCACTCCCATAGTTCTCGTTAGGCCTGTCGTTTCCTCGTTGTGCCAAAATCACCTTTGCTGTCAGATACAAATAGCGGATCGGCTGGTACCTTCCAATCATGACCACTTCGTGAAAATTGGCGCCAAAGGGATGAGCCAACGGCTGTCGATAGTGTGCATAGTTGGTAAAAATCGATTCGTGCTGATAGGTAAAAGGTCGGGACATATTGTATTCGGCCTGAAGGTCCAGATTTTCGATCCCCAATGCATTGTAGTACTTCCCACCCAGCTGCAGTGAGTATTTATTGCCCCACCAGCCATTGTTGGCCTTGAGCTCGCCAATGACCATTTCGTCCAAAAGTCCCTGACCGTATATCTGCAACTGTCGAAGTGCGTTCCATTTGAAGTCAATACCAAAAAGTGCGTTGTCTGGACTACCCGTATATTGCTCAATAGAGCGGTAGAAAATAATCGGGTTCAGATAGTTCCACTCAAAAGCCGTGCTGGTGCTGTCTCCTCTGTGAAACATGATGGCTTCATATACCCCAACATTCAATCGATCGGTCAGGTTAATGCTCAAGTGATGAGCAGTCATAAATTTTTTCGGGAAAGCCTCGGTACCATTCGAACCAAAGGAGCTATAAGGAGCATCTGCCACCAATTCTGTGAATAGGTTGGTATACTGAATGCGCCAGACTTTGGTCTGGATCTTTAGGAAAGTACTAGGTGCCGCAAAATCCGATAAGAGCATAGATCGATAGCCATTACCAATGAAGTTTTTGTCATGACCGAACTGCACCCCAATGTGTTTGGTAGCCTGAAAGGTGATGTAGCCGCGGGCATTGATAAAATCTACCCCACCATTCTCTCCATATTTTTTCCAGAAAGCCTCGTTGGGTACTACACCATTGCTGGCGGTATATTTTTGCACATAGTCCGGAAATATAGCTTGATTCTCTCCTACAAAGGAATAAAAACCAACTCTTTGGTCTATCTGCCCCCGCAACTCGATCCCTCGTGTATTGATGAAGGGCCGACCCGCACTGTTTTCATCTCTACCAACCCCCAGGTACAAAACAGGGCTCACCTTCAGCTGAAAGGCTTCTTTGTTGACGTGAAGCATATCCGCTCTGCTTCGATAAAACCACTTCAGAAAAGGCTTTTTACTTCTGGCATATTCCTCCCCATCCGCAACAAATTCCCAATTGTCGGTCAGCAAGTATTTTTTGTTGGGTTCGAATTGAGATAAGGAATCGACATGACTGGCAATATCGACTCTTCGATAAGGCTTGAAGCTGCTGTGTATGCTGGGACTCACATCGCCATTGATCACTTCGGCGCGATCGATCAAATGATAATAGTCCTGATTGAGCGGTGCATATACGCTCTGAGCCATAGCGCCCATAGACATGCCCACTGCTACACAAAAAGCCAAACCCTTTTTCATTGATGCTCTTTTAGAAACAATGATAGGGATTTAATTTGTTTTGGAAAGTAAAGGATTGAATCAATAGCAGAATCTTACTCTGCCTTGTTGAACAACCGTGCGATAAAGTACACTGAAAAACCAGCTATTAGACCTGGCATCATTTCATATACGATGGCTCCCCAGCCCAGGAAATTCCAGGTTAAGGTGACTCCTCCGCCTATGATCATCATGGCTAGGGTCGTACCCGCACTCAAGTCTTTTCCCAACATGCGCAGCGTAATCACCGGACCAAAAACGGTACCCAATACCGCCCAGGCATAGATCACAATGGCAAATACACTGGTCTCTCCATAGAGTGCAATGATCACAGCAAAGACCGTGATCCCAATCGTAAAGAGCTTGCTGACATTATAATTGTTCTTGAATTGAGGGAAAATATCATTCGAAAGGGAAGAGGTACAACTGATCACCAATGAATCAGCAGTGGATATCGTAGCAGCAAAAATCCCTGCGAGCATAATACCTACCAAATAGTCTGGCAGAAGTTCCATCGACATCATAGGCAAGGCCAGCTCTGGGTCGAATGAACCTTTGGCAGGCAACACAATCCTGGACAACAAACCTACACCAATAGCCAATGCATAAAAGCCCGTGAACCACGAGTAGTAGTACATTCTTACTTTTCTGATATTATTGGTATTGTCCAGAGTCATATAACGAACCATGATGTGTGGCTGGCCCACTACCCCAAAACCTGCAAACAACCAACCCACTGCCACTAGAACAGAAGCGGTCAATGTTTTGCTAGGGTGAAATAGGTTCATATAACCTACTTCGACTTCCTTCAGGCTAGTCATAGTATCAGTCCAGCCACCCATGTAATTCACCGCGTAGTACAACAATATACCCATGGCTATAAACATAACGATCGACTGGGCAGCGTCCGTCCAAATAGACGCTCGGATACCTCCAGAAAAACAATAGATCACGACCAAAACAGCTCCAGATATCACACCGATCCATTGATCTAGCTCCAAGGTTACGAATAGGGCTTTGCCCCCTGCGCTAAACTGGGCCGCAGCATAGGTGCTCAAGAAAACAAAGCTGATGATCCCACTTAATAAGCGAATGCTCTTGATGATTTTTCCTTTGTGATTGGCGATGAGGCTACCGAAACTTAGGATGTCGTATTTCGCGCTCAAGTCTCGCAATTTGCCATAAACCAACAGGGAACCGAAAAAGTCCCCCAAAATCCAACCGATCATCAGCCATACAGATTCCAGGCCTGCGGTATAGGTATACCCAATCATACCGATGAACATATAACCACTGTTGTTGGTGGCTACTGCAGACAGGGCTACCAACCAGGGCTGCATATCCTGTCCAGCTAGAAGATAGTCTTTGGTGTTTTTCTGTTTCTGAATAGAAGAGGCTACTCCGATTCCTGCGAATAGCAGGAGCATTAAGGCAAATACTACGATCATAGATATTTCAATATTAAAATAATAGATCGCAAGTTAAGTAAAACTCAATCCCCCTTGAAATTACTCTGCACAGAATCGGTTATTCGTAGGCTCAGAGCATTTCGTCCAATATTCTACCATAGTCATATTGGAGGTCTTCGTGCAATTTGCTTAGAGATTTGCGAACACTCGCCACTTGTCTTTGATACAGATTAAAAAGTGTTGCGTTGCGCTGAAGGGGTGGGTCAAATTCTAATAAACACTGACAGTAATAAGTCAGCAGCTCTACTTCCGTCTCCCTTTTCTTTGAATAACGGATGTACTTCTTAGTTAATCGTAAAATTTTACGAGCACTTTTATTCACATAGTAATAGCTGTAGCGATTGATTTCGGCGAACAATTCGTCCATTTCCGTCTTGACAGATTGGATATAACTATCCTCGTCCTGTGCCTCATACAACAGATAAGTCAGCAGCTCTTTGTTCTCCTTTTTGAAGCGAGAAAGCTGCAAGCACAGCTCCATGAGCTCTTTTTCAGATTTTTCTTTTAGGGCTTCTTTTAGTTCTTTGACACTTGCTGCTTTCATGGTTTGTCACTTTTGAGGCAAGATATTAACTGATATTGAGAGCGACATATACATGAAATAAAAAATAGCCAAACAGCGAAAAAACTACATTATTGACTTTTCCCCAACTATTAGTCGTAGCTTTGCACTTTAGAACCGAAATGATATTTGACCCTGAATCATTGATTCAGGAGTAAATAGAAATGAAGTTAACAAGTTGCGAGTGGCAGACAATTCTTAAAATGTCCGAACTCAAAAATATTTAACTCTCTACTATTCACTTTTTACTACGGCTTGCCGGATTGAAATTATTTGTCATTTCACTAACAGTTTATATGACATTTAAATCATTAGGTTTGTCCGATGGCATACTCAAAGCCATCGACAAGAAGGGATATACCGACCCTTCACCCATTCAAGCAAAAGCAATTCCCACCATATTAGAAAGAAAAGATGTTTTGGCATCTGCCCAGACCGGGACGGGAAAAACAGCTGGCTTTACTTTACCCTTACTTCAAATTTTATCAGAGGGGAAACCCAGAAAACACAGAGCAGTTAGGGCTTTAATTTTGACTCCAACTCGTGAGTTGGCAGCACAAGTTTTTGAAAATGTACGTGAATACAGCGAGTACACTGAACTAAAATCTACCGTGATCTTTGGTGGCGTCAACGCCAACCCTCAGATCAAAGCCTTGAACAGAGGTGTGGATATATTAGTCGCTACTCCAGGTAGATTGCTGGACCTTCACAACCAAAAGGTCTTCCAATTGGATCAAGTAGAAATGCTGATTCTCGACGAAGCAGACCGTATGCTAGACATGGGATTTGCTCGCGATATTAAGCGAATCATTGCTCAACTACCCCAACGTAGACAAAACCTGCTTTTCTCGGCGACCTTTTCAAAAGAGATCAAAAAACTGGCCAATGGCCTGTTGAATAACCCTGTGACTGTTGAGGCTACTCCAGAAAACTCTACCGCTGAAAAAGTGGATCAAAGAGCCTATCGAGTGGACCAAAAGCAGAAGCCTGAAGTGGTCGTGAATATGATCAAAGAAGGCGACTGGCATCAGGTGCTGATTTTTACACGTACGAAACATCGCGCCAACAAACTCAGCCAGATTCTGGAAAAGAAAGGCATCAGTTCGGCCGCCATACATGGCAATAAAAGTCAGGGAGCCAGAACCAAGGCACTTGATGGCTTCAAAAAAGGAAGCGTCAGAGTACTGGTTGCGACAGATATCGCAGCCCGAGGACTGGATATTCCTTTGCTGCCACATGTGATCAATTTCGAATTGCCCAATGTACCAGAGGACTATGTACACCGCATCGGTAGGACAGGTCGCGCAGGTGCCAATGGAGAAGCGATTTCGTTGGTGAGTGCAGATGAAATGGAATATTTGGAAGGAATCGAAAAACTATTGCGCCAAAGCTTAAATGCAACAGTGATAGAAGGATTCGAGCCTACAGAAACTGCCATAGAGGCACCCAAGAAAAAGAACTTTTCGCAACGAAGTGGTCAGCCTCAGAACAAACCACAGAATAAGGGTGGTAACAATTCCTGGAGAAGAAGAAAGTCGAACTTCAAGAAGTCTAAAAGCAGAACGAGTAGTTAATACTACTTTTCAAATCATGATATTTTAAAGACAGCTATTAATGGCTGTCTTTTTTTTATGCCTATTTTTTATTCATTCATAACCCGACGGCCTGCCAAGTCAACAATTATCTTTAACGAGCCAATTAAAGTTTAACTAAGTTTGTTCCAAATTTTTGGGTCACGAGCAGTCGCTAACACAGCATGAACATAAACCCTGTTCTCCTCTACTGTAAAATGAATAGCTTCTTTGAAAACACTCAATATGGCCATTCTGACCAGTTTGTATCGCTTTTGATAAAGTAGTGGCTGATTCCGAATTTTTATAAGCTTTTGATCTAATTCTTTAATGAACCTGAGACCCAATCCCTCTTTTTTGTCTTCATACCACTTTACTGCATCCCTTATGTCAATTTCTGCATCCGGCTTAATGACTATCTCATAATCCATACTACTCTCCTAATAGAGAAACTTTTATTTCCTCCCAGCTTTTACCTACGGATGGATTTTTCTGATGAATTAGGAGCCTTTCATCCAAAATTTGTTTGACCTCCTCTGACAATTCGTCTGGAGCATTTTCTACCTCAGCCTTTATCATTCCATATATCAAATTGATAAAGCGATCATCAGCCTGAGTTTGTAGATACGTCGTAATTTGTTCTATCCTCTGAGGTTTTTCCATCTTTTCCACTTTATACAAATATACCTTTTCTTATTCTAATAGACTTACCCCAAAATCTCCGTCTCAAATCCATCAATGCTTTGGGTATTCTTTTCTTCCCAATACTGATCGATACGGTCTTGACCTTGTTTTTCCCAATGCGTTTTGAGTTGGTCTCGCTCTTCTTTGAAATCCATGAAAGGTACTGCCATACCACAAGAAGTTTGTACCAGATCGACATCCATCTCGATAATCTGGCGTGAACCCATCAGGGGAGGAAAATGATTGATAAACTCTTGATATTCCCGATCCCTGGGATGATAAATCTTAGCCTTACCATACAGTCGAAGAATCAGTGGTTTCCCTTCAAAGGCACAAAACATAATGGTCATCCTGTTGTTCTCCAACAGGTGAGCTGCAGTTTCATTTCCACTACCTGTCAGGTTCAACCAGATGACTTTATTGGGACCCAAGACACGCAAAGAATCCATTCCTTTAGGTGAGACATTGACACGCCCTTCACTTCGAGCTGTTCCTACAAAAAAGATAGGTTGTGCTTCTATAAACTCCCGAAGAGCGGGGGTAATTTGATCGAGTTTCTTTCCCATTTAAGATTAGTTGATTTGGTAACACACTTATTCAATCGTTGAATAATGGGAAAAGGTTCGGCTTTTATAGCCACTTTTTTCTTTTAAAATAAATGAACATCGCCACAAATGTCATTCCCATCACCCCCCAAACTACATGATAACCATAGTGGAATTTTAGCTCTGGCATATATTCAAAGTTCATTCCATACACCCCAGCGATAAAGGTCAATGGGATGAAAATAGTAGCCACTGTTGTCAACACCTTCATCGTTTCGTTCATCTTCTGACTCAGGGAAGAAAAATAAACGTTGGTCAAACTCTCGAGTGAATTGAGCGTAGACTGTACCTCGTCAATCGCCCCTTCACTACTACTAATCAACTCCATAAAGTACTTGTCAGTATCCTTTAATATGAACTTGCTATCACTTGATCCGATGATCCGAAGCGAATCTTTAAAAGGTGTCAACGCCTTCTTAATCGTTTGGGCCAATTGCTTCATGTGCTCCATTCGAATCAATAGATCCTGCGATGGTTCTTTGAATATCTGCCTCTGAATCTGCTCCACTTCCGTATTGATCCACTCTATAGTCTCATAATAGTTGTCCAAAATCGCGTCCAACAACTGGTACACTAGAAAGTCGGCTTTTTTAGTTCTCACCAGCCCCAGCTTCTCTACAATTTTATTTCGAATGTGATCAAAGTGATCGCCCACCTCTTCCTGAAAAGAAATCACATAATTGTGAGAAAGAATAAAAGAGACCTGCTCTACCTTGAGGTCTTCGTCCCCTTCTCGCAAAACAGATTTGATACTAAAAAACAAATACGAATCGTATGCCTCAACTTTCGGTCTCAAAGTAGTATCCAATACATGACGCAGGGTGATTCGATCTAGTTTTAGATCTGTACAAAGCTTTTCGATCAATTGAACATCATGCAATCCATAGATATTCAACCAATGCGTTTTCTTGTCATCCAGGTTCTTGGGGAAGGTATCGTGCGCATTTTCATTGACTATATCCAGCGTATCTGAATTGTACAAATAATGCTGAGTAGTTACCTCCTCCACCTTTTTCTCTCCGATAAAGGAAACCTGTCCACTACCCTTAGCCTTAGACTTTTGATCTGTGTACAGAGAGATCGGCAAGCTCACCAAACTCTTCAATCCAGAGAACAATAACTTATCGGGACGTGTGATGTCAAAATCTTTCATGTTTTGTAATTTCTAATGATTGGAGAAAATAAAGCTAAATGATAATCATGGGTCAAGTACAAATTTGATAAAAGAATAAAATCTCTAGCTGTCATTTATTTGAATTTAGTAGAGATATTTGAGCTTGGATTCAATAAGACCATTCGTGGAATAATCCCCAATGGGCTTTGTTTTGTCTCTCTTATATATGACCTTCAGTTTTGAAACCTGATAGTAAACAACACATGATCACAATCGGCCGAAAGGATAAAGTCGATTTACCTGAATTTGACTTAATAGGAATTGATGCAAAAATTGATACGGGTGCTTATGGTTCTGCCCTTCACTGTCATCATACCATCATCGAAAAAGAAAATGGAGAAGAAATACTAAGCTTCCAAATTTTGGATCCTGATCATCCTGAGTATGAGGACAAGGTCTTTCGTACGAAGCACTTTGATCGGAAAACAGTCAAAAGCTCTAATGGAGACATGGAAGAGCGTTTCACGATCCAAACTGAAATCTTCTTATTTGGTGAAAAACAAGAAATTGAATTTTCGCTAACCGACCGACGCAAAATGAAAAACCCCATCCTCTTGGGAAGAACCTTTCTTTCTGGAAAGTATCTGGTGGATGTCCAACTCAAAAATTTATCACACAAAAAAAGAAAAACTACATTATGAAAATCGCTGTATTGTCACGCAACCCTAAACTATACTCCACCCGCCGACTTGTCGAGGGCATAGAAAAACGGGGACATGAAGCCAGAGTTATTGACCACATGAAGTGTGACATCATCATGGATGATAAAGGGCCTTCTATCTACTATGAAGGAGAGGTCCTTAATGATCTTGATGCTGTGATTCCTAGGATTGGTGCATCGGTAACATTCTATGGTACCGCAGTAGTTCGCCAGTTCGAAATGATGGATGTCTTCTGTACAGTAGATTCAATCGCCATCACCAGGTCAAGAGACAAACTCAGAAGTCTTCAGATTTTGTCCCGTTCTGGTGTAGGGATGCCTAAAACTGCCTTTACCAACTTCAATAAAAAAGAAAACAAGGTCTTAAAACACATCGGACAAGCCCCGGTAGTGATCAAGTTGCTGGAAGGAACCCAGGGACTGGGTGTGGTACTGGCCGAAACCAACAAGGCTGCTACATCGGTAGTCGAAGCATTCGAAAGTGTAAAGACACGTGTGATTCTACAAGAGTTCATCGAAGAAGCCGGTGGAGCAGACATTCGCGCCTTTGTAGTCAATGGAGAGGTAGTAGGAGCGATGAAAAGACAAGGAAAAGAGGGTGAGTTCAGATCAAACCTTCATAGAGGTGGCAATGCCGCAGTTATCAAATTGAGTCGTGCAGAAAAATCAACTGCCCTCAAAGCTGCAAAAAGTATGGGGCTAGCGGTAGCTGGTGTAGATATGCTACAGTCCAAAAAAGGTCCGTTGGTTCTAGAGGTCAATTCCTCTCCAGGTCTGGAAGGGATAGAAAATGCCACAGGTGTGGACATAGCGGACAAAATCGTAGAATTCATCGAATCTAAGGCCAAAAAGAAAAAGAAAACTAAAAAGCACGCCTAAGGCTGTGCTGTCAGAATGCGAATAAGTGATGTAGACATATTGCCAGGTGAAACCAAAAACGTGACGGTGAATATCGCCCGTTTGCCTTCGCATTCTCCTATTGAAATTACCATTACAGTATCTCGTGCTTTGCAAGAAGGCCCAATACTCCTGTTGATGGGTGGTCTGCATGGTGATGAGATCAATGGGATAGAAATCGTCAGACGAATGATCGAAAAGGGATACCATATAGTTGATCGTGGCACCACTATATGCATCCCTATTCTCAACGTTTACGGTTTTATCCACTTTTCGCGCTACGTACCAGATGGTAAGGACGTGAACCGCTCCTTTCCCGGGAATAAAAATGGTTCTCTTGCTGCGCGGGTAGCTTATTATCTGATGAAAGAAATCATACCCCAGATTGATTATGGGGTGGATTTTCATACTGGTGGTGCGGATCGTACCAATTACCCACAGGTGAGATGTGTGATGACACAACCCAAAAATGCAGAATTAGCCAAAGCCTTTTATGCTCCCTTTAGTCTACATTCTCCGTTTCGGCCCAAGTCACTGAGATGGGCTGCTGGCAAAATGGGCAAAAAAATATTGGTCTTCGAAGGAGGCGAATCAGCGCGCTTTGATGAGTCTGCCATCAATCATGGAATTGACGGCACCTTGCGTCTGATGAAATATCTGGAAATGCACAGCGATCCCGCACCCGTTCCGGATTTTCAAAACATCAAAATCAAATCTTCTTCCTGGATTAGAGCCAAGGCCTCCGGACTTTTTCTCACAGAGGTCAAAAGTGGAGAAATGGTAAAGCGTAACCAGATCATTGGTTATATCTCAGACCCCTTTGGAGAGTTCAAAATAGCCGTACGGTCTAGTGCCAATGGCTACATCATTGGGCTCAATCACAATCCAATTGTTCACTCAGGTGATGCCATTGTACACATAGGGGTGTACAAGGACCCAGCTCCTATTGCTGAGTAATTCAATTTAAAGATTCGGGATCCAGATTCAATCCTCGCTTTGCGAAGAAAACCGTAATTGGACTAATGAAAATCGTAATCGAAATGACTATCACAGTCATTTGATAACTGAATAGCGAGATAATTGACGAATGATAACCTATAGAAATCAGTACAAAACTGAACTCCCCAATCTGAGCCAATAGCGCACCCCCAAACAGGCTTTCCTTACCAGTGTTCCCGAGCATTTTTAACAAGAAGGCATTGATCAGCATGTTGCTGAGATAGACGGCCAACACCAAACTTCCAATGATCATCCAATTGTCGCGAATGAATTCAATATTGATCAACATGCCTACCGACAAGAAAAAAACAGATACTAAAACTATCCGAAAAGACTTAAGACTATCGTACAACCAATGAGTAGCCGGAGAAGCATGTACCAGCAGCCCCGCCACAAAAGCGCCAAGACCTGCCGAAAGTTCAAAGAAGGAAGACAGTAATGCCATCCCAAAACAAATGATCAGCCCGCCGAATACCTGCAATTCCTGATCACCCTTCAATTGATCATTGAAAGGCAAACGGATAGTTTTATTTTTCAACAAATAAAGCAAGAGCAGTATCATCAATCCTCCTCCTACTACTTGCAGGGATATTTTTTCATAGTCCAAACCACCCTGATCAAACAAACTCATAATGATGATCATCGGCACGATCAGAATGTCCTGGGTGATCAAAATACTGATTACATTCTGACCAATCCGAGTGGATAGTAGATCATTGTCTTCGAGTAGCTTGATCACCACAGCTGAACTACTCAGAGATATCACGAAACCTAAAAGGAGCATTCGTTTAAATTCCCAATCCAGAAAGTATCCTACCAATGCCATTGCCAAAACACTAATGGCTACTTGTAGGCCTGTACCAAAAACAGCTACGCGCCACTTTTTTACAAAGTCTGGTAGAGAAATTTCCATGCCAATGAAAAACATCAGTATGATCAGACCCATCTCACCTATCAGCTCGACTCTATGGGTATCGGTCACCAGGCCAAAACCCCACGGACCCACAGCCACCCCGGTGAGAATATAGGCAATGATATAAGGCTGATGAGCTCGTTTGAGCAACAAACCTAAAATCAGAATCAAACCACAAACAGCTAGCAGTAAATTAAGCTGGCTACCCATAGCAGTAAGTAATATCATATTCGTTGCGTTCATCGGGACTAAAATACGCTCATTTGCCATCCAGCCCAAGAGAGGTGAAATCAATATTTTTCAATCCTCTCTTCTCAGGACATATGAAATACCACCCATCAAGTGCTGAACAAAAACGGAATCCTGATAAAGTTCCTTTCTATGACCCAGAGCAGTGTAAAACACTCGACTTCCCTCGAAAGTATGATACCAGGCTATAGGATGATTGTCGCCATGTTTTCCTCCTTCATAGCTGGACTCATCTATCCTGATCAGAGGCTTCAGGCCAGGTTGGATAGAATAAAAATTGTAGAATTCATCCTCCATTTGAAATCTTGTGGGCAACTGCCGGGTGGAAGGGTGATTTGGATCTACCACATCAAAATCGGCAGTCTGGATCTCAGGATGATTATCAAAATAGGCACCCATCAGTTGGTTGAACCAGGGCCATTCATACTCTGTAGTGGTCGCTCCGTGTATTCCCATCACAGCCCCACCTGCTTTCACATAAGATTGAAAGGCCTTTTCCTGCTCTGAATTGAAAATGTCGCCAGATGAACTGAGAAATATAACCGCATCATAAGTGGATAAGCTGTCTGATAAAAAGACTGCAGCTTCTTCGCTATGGTCAACCAAAAATTGATGTTCATAGCCTAATTGCTCGATGCACTTAACGCCGGTTTCAATACTCGCATGTCTGTAGCCTACAGTTTTGCTGAAAACCAAGACCTTTTCCTTATGCTAGCAGGAAACCATAAGCATCAGGAGCATTAGGCCTACCACTATCTTTCTCATCAATATCATAGTAACAATGATAGAGAAGAAATTATTCAATTCGCAGCGACTTCACTGGATTAGAGACGGCAGTCTTGATCGACTGAAAGGCTATCGTACCAAAGACCAAAACCATGGTTGCCAAACTAGCCCAGAGATAATTGATCGGCGCTATATCCACTCGATAGGAAAATTCTTCTAGCCAAACTCCTGCAAACCAATATGCGACGGGTACCGCAATCAACACAGCGATCAGAATCAATACCATAAAACGTCTGGACAACATCATGACCAAACTAGTCACAGAGGCACCCAGCACTTTTCTGATGCCGACTTCCTTCATCTTTTGGCCAGCTACGAAAATGATCAGACCATATGAACCCAAACATGAAATAAGAATGGCAAGAATCGAAAAATTACCCACCATTCGCCCGAATCGATCCTGCGCTTCGTAGGCATCGTTCAGCTGAGCGTTCAAAAAGGTATGAGAAAAGGTCTCACTCGGAAAATGCTCGTTCCATTTCGCTTCTATAGCACTCAATGTTTCAGGAATATTTTGATTATGAATGGAAATGGAAAAGAAACCAAATTGTCCTGGATTGATATTCAAAACCAGAGAAGTAATCGGTCGATTGAGCGTTTCAAAGTTGAAGTCTCTGATCACCCCAACAATCTTCCCTTTTTTCCCCTCCACTTCCATCGATTTGCCAATGGCCTCTTCATTGCTACCCAGATTATATTCCTTCACACCTTGTTCGTTGATGATGAAGGCTTCCATATGATCCGTCCCAAAACTCTCATCAAAGCTTCGACCCGCTACCAATTCAATATCGTAAGTTTCCAAAAAGTCATAATCGACTGATAGCACTGGCGCAATCAATTTGTCCTCTGGTGTGAATCCTTCCGGCACCACTCCTCTGTTGACCACCCCTCCTCCGGGTACATTTGCAGACAAAGTGCTTGCCCTTACACCGGGAATTTTCGCAATATCATCTTCGAATGCTTTCATCTGCTGGCGCTTCTGCTCGTTGATACCACCAAATATGTTATTCATGTTTTGGCTTTGAACAGGTACATTGATCATATGGTCTTTTTGGAATCCCAAAGGTTTGTTTTTGATGAAATCCAGTTGATCAAATACCAAAAGCGTCGAGGATATTAATATGATAGAAATAGCAAATTGAATGACCATCAGGACATTGCGGAAGGCAAAACCGCTCTTGTCATTTTTGGCTACCATGCCTTTCACACTCTCTACTGGTGAAATTCTCGTGACAAAAAACGCGGGGTATAAACCGGCTAAAAAACTAGTCACTACAAAGAGCACCACGATCATAATCCAGGTTTCCCATTGATAAAACACCTCTACTCCCAACTCCTTTCCAGTCATCCTGTTGAGCACACCCACCATGAAAAAAGCAGCAATAAAACCCAAAACCGTAGCGGCTGCAGTAGTCACAAAAGATTCACCCATAAACTGCATCACCAAATCTCGTTTCCAGGCACCCAGGACTTTTCTCACACCAATTTCTTTCGTTCGCTGAAGTGAACGAGCAGTAGACAAATTGATGAAATTGATACAAGCAATTAATAGGGTGAGAATACCCACGGTGATGAATACTTTGATAAAAGTTTGACTCCCTGGGTTGTCATTGACGCCCGACACTTC
Source organism: Reichenbachiella ulvae (assembly GCF_025833875.1). Lineage (NCBI taxonomy): Bacteria > Pseudomonadati > Bacteroidota > Cytophagia > Cytophagales > Reichenbachiellaceae > Reichenbachiella > Reichenbachiella ulvae. Next base: position 4,064,424 of record NZ_JAOYOD010000001.1, read on the forward strand.
TTCATCCATATGGATGGACAAAAGAGGTTGTAATTTGAAGGCTTGACTGATCTGCATATCCTCAGGAATCTTTTCCTCCACAAAGTCCGGAAAACGTGCATTGACACTAGCAGCTGACTGTCCTTCTTTCAAAAGGACATAGGTCGAAGAGTGAGAAAACACCCAGTTCTCTTTGATTATTCTTCTCAGCAAATCGGCAAGACCTTCTGGCTCAATGATCACCTGATCATAAAAGGGAACCAACATGTCAAAATGAAGATGGGAATTGCTCGGAAAATCCTCGGCCACCCCAATGACCTTAAATGGTTTCCCCTCCAGCTCTATGGATTGGCCAGTAGCTATTTCCTCACCAAAATATTTTTCTTTCAACTCACGATTGAGCACAACAGTTAATGGAGTTGACAGAGGCTCGGATGTCGGTTTCTCGATCCATTCAAAGTCAAAAATTTGGAAAACAGAGGAATCTGCAAAGAAAACCTGATCCTCTTCGAATCGCTTGGGGGCAGCACCTTGTTGAGGAACTTGTATACTCACACCTCGGCTATAGAGTCTTGCAGACTGTTCTATTTCGGGAAAGTAATCACCAAAATACTCATTAAAAATCGGCGGTATCTGACCAATGTTAAATTCCTGAACCATATACTGCACACGATAGATTCTATCCGCCTTGGACTGGAACTTGTCAAAACTGAGTTCATCCTTTACAAAAATGAAGATCAACAAACAGCAGGTGATACCAGCTGTGAGCCCCATCACGTTGATAAAACTGAAAGTCTTGTGCTTGTACAGGTTTCGGATGGCAATGAGTAGATAGTTTCTAAGCATAACTCTATTGGGTTATTTTCTAATTACTTAGTTGCTATGCCGATAGTGTTTATTACAAAACACTTTTCGCCTTATTTAAATGGTTGTATTTGGATTACGGGAGGCAAAAATCTATAGATGTTTGGATGAGCAACCATTGCCTCGTTCATTCTGCGCAATTTCTAATTATCTATCTCACGAATAACCTTTGCTGGGTTTCCACCTACAAATACATTATTAGGTACATCTTTGGTCACTACTGCTCCTGCACCAATTACTACGCCATTTCCGATTGTTACCCCTGGGCATATCACTGCAGCCCCACCTATCCAAACATCGTTTCCAATGGTGACGGGTTTTGCATATTCCAGCCATTCCGCTCTGGATTTGGCCTCCATAGGATGAGTGGCTGTGTAGATTTGCACATTAGGTCCCAGCAGCACATTGTTGCCCATCTTCACCTTCATCACATCCAATATGCAACAGTTGAAATTCATGAACACTTTTTCGCCCACTTCAATGTTATAACCATAGTCGCAGTAGAACGGAGGTTCTACCCATAGGCCTTTTCCTGCCTTGCCAAATAACTTGTAGAAAAGCTTATTGCGCATCTCCTTTTTGGCATCTCCCATGGTGTTGATGTCCTGAAAGATGAGGCGGGCACAATGGCGCTCCGCTTCTAACTCCGTGTCAGAGGCATCATAGAGCTGACCCGACAGCATTTTCTCCTTCTCGGTCATGGGTTGTTGGCTTTGCGTCTGTATACGCCGTGGAAGGCTACAGTCACCCTTTGCTCATTAGAATCCAATATCTCCCAAAGCTGGCTCACGGTGTTTTCATCAATCTTTGTGTAGGTGATCCGATCATAGTACCAATCGATTTTCTTGCCTCTGGTCAGACCACTTTGAAGAACCATGCTTCCATCCCTGAATCTCCCTTTGAGTTTAAGACTAGATCCACCACTGTCCAACCAAAGTTGATTCCAGGTACCATCCGATGGATCAAAATAGTTGAAACTACGGCCCGTAATTCCCGACTCTCCTCTCCAATGCTCCTGCACGATACAATCCCTTTCAAGTTTGACGATGGTGTTTTCCCCCAGTTTTTTGTTTTCAGTGGTGAAGACCTCCCAGTCTCCGAGCCAAAAATCAAATTCGGAATGTTTGACAGAACAACAGGCGCAATCCTCTTGTGCCTGCGCCGGAGAAATATAAAAAAGGAGCACAAGGCTCAATACGGGTAATGCTGCTTTCATGATCATTTTTTAGTTATGTCCCTCAAAATACTAAATGCCAGCCTATTGGCCAAGAATTGAGAGAGTTGTACAGTATTTAGGACTTATTCTGATTGAAGTTTTACATGACTGATATGAACCTGCATGTCCAGGGTTTCAGGCCCATCAAAGGCCGTATAGATGGTGAAGCCCAATTGCAGTTCGGTAGGCATATTCTGCTCGGTCGAATGTATTAGGTTCCAGTTTTCCTCGCTTTCGGCAGTTCTCTGATAGAAAGAAAAAAGATTTCCTTCGCGAACCAGTCTAAGATCGTGCGCATGGCTTCCATCCTGAGTGATTGTATAATCAGACTGACTGTCACGAGTGATTTTGTATTCATATCCTGAAATTGGCGATTGGGTATTGACGCCCGTGCCTGTAACGACATGCACATAGTTCTCTGAAGCGCTACCAGGATCACGCGCCACCAATCCACCAAAGGAATAGCTTTCGACAGGTGCCTGAGTACCTGCCACATTGGATGTCACCACGGTTGCTGAAAAATCGAAATCACCAGAATGCGTCATGAAATACATTCCACCCGTTTCAGCATTGAACCAGGCTGCATTTTGATTGAGTGTTAAGGTCAGCTCTTCTCCATCTAGCTTTACATCAAAGACGGAAGCATTAAATGAAGACCAATTGTAATCTGAAAAAGAAAAAGTCTGATTAGGGAGCTCCTCTTCGATCATCTCTATGACATCATCCTTGGAGTCACAGGCAGTAAAGAATATGAGAATCAGGAGGCTAAGGATTGGAGGTTTCATTGTACAGGTTTTTTTAGATAAACCTGTTATTTGTCCATTTATTGCCTCTATGCTGGATTATTGAAGATGAAAACCATGAACCAAAGGTCATTCCTTCGATTCATGGTTCGTTATTGCTTATACAGGCATTTCCTCTGCCTGCTTTTTTGCTTTGTACTTCTTCTTAACGAATGGACGAATAATCAGACGGGTACCACGATCGTAGGTAAAGTAGTTCCACACCCAATTGCTCATAATGACAATCTTGTTTCGGAACTCTACGATCAGCACCAGGTGAACAAACATCCACATAAGCCAGGCCATGAATCCACCGAACTTGAGCTTACCAAAGACTTCTGTCACCGCTTTGTTGCGACCCACAGTTGCCATAGTGCCTTTGTCCACATATTTGAAAGGCTTCCAATTATCTTTTTCTAATCCCTTGTTCAGGTTTTTAGCCAAAAGCTCGGCCTGCTGTATAGCGACTGGGGCCAACATAGGATGACCTCTTTCGAATTCCTCGCTCTTCATGCTAGCCACATCACCGATAGCATAGACTTCATCAAAGCCTTCTACCTTGTTGAATTCATTGACCTGGTAACGTTTGTCGCGCGTTACTTTTTGATCCATACCCGTCAGGGCATTTCCATTCACACCTGCTGCCCAGATCAAGGTTTCGGACGGAATCTGCATGCCGTCATTCAACTCTACCGTTTCTCCATCAAAGGACTTCACAATTTTGCCCACATAGAGATTCACATCAAATTTCTTGAGGTATTCAAAAGCCTTTTCTCCTGACTTTTCACTCATACCTCCGAGGAGCCTGTCTTGCCCTTCCACCAGATATATCTGCATCTTGTTCAGGTTCAACTCAGGAAAATCCTTCGGCAAAACATGCTTCTTCAACTCACCCAGAGCTCCGGCCACTTCCACTCCTGTAGGCCCACCACCGACGATCACGTAGTTCATCAATCGCTGAACCTCATTTTCATCGTTTTTCAATACTGCCTTTTCAAAATTCTGAAGAATCTGCGATCTAAGGTTTAAAGCGTGAGGCAATTGCTTCAATGGAAAAGCCTTCTGCTCAAATTCTTCATTGTTGAAGAAATTGGTAATAGAACCACAAGCAAGGATCAAATGATCATAGCTGAGTTCACCAATGTTAGTTTCTACAATTTTCTCTACAGGATCGATCTTATGAGCACTTGCCATTCTAAAGAAGAAATTCTTTTTCTTTTGAAAGGTCTTTCTCAAAGGACCTGCAATCGAATCTGGCTCCAGACCAGCTGTAGCCACCTGATACAGCAGGGGCTGAAAGGTGTGATAGTTGTATCTGTCCAATAAGACCACCTGATATTTTCGGGTATCGATCCGCTTGACAAAACGAAGACCTCCAAAACCACCACCGATGATGACAATTCTTGGAAGATCAGACTTGGGAATATTGATTTTTTCGAGTTGGGAGATGTGCGCTTGATTCATGTGAGTAAGTGTTGATAACACATTGATAGATACGAGCGCGAAGGTAGCGAGTTGACGAATTTAAAGGAATAATCCAGACACTATTAAACATAAAAAAGGGGCAAAAAACATATTGTTCCTTGCCCCTGCTCATATAAAGGTTTTTATCAAGCCTCTGCTGCTTGTTTTCTTTGCCAGAAGAAAATGAAGATGAACACTACGGTTAGCAATATAGGTATGACTGCTATATTGGCCAAGGTGGCCTGACCAGCAGCCAACTCCAGGGCCTCACCTACCATACCCTCGGAAGCCAAAGTGGCTCGATGTCCTTCGATCCACCCGCCTATGATCGGCTGAAAGATCGAAAGGCCCAGCATACCCACCCCACCAATCAGAGACATACCCAGCGCACCTGTTTTAGGCTGATACTCGGCGATGAAAGAAATCATATTGGGCCAGAAATAGCACACGCCAATGGCAAACAAGATGGCTGCTACATAGACCATTCCTCCTGTCGCGATACTCATCAAATAGATAGCGAAAGAAGATATAACAGCTGAAGAAAGTAAAACACCCGTGATATTCAAGCGGTGAATTAATGGCCCGGCAAATAATCGGCCCACTGCCATCAGTACAGTTACCATCGCCAATACCAAAAGCGGTTGAGCGCCGGAGTTTGCCAATATCCTTTCAACCCACGATTGGGTCCCTAGTTCGGTTGTAGCCGTCAGCGCCATACAAATGAGCATCACCCAGTAGATCGGTGAGGTCAAAATGGCTTTGAAGTTTTCAGCTGTTGAGCTGCTGGATTCGCTTTGTGTCTTTGGGAATTGCTGACCTCTAAACATGAAAAAATAGATCAATGCCGGTATATACATGATCGACAGTTTGATCTGCCAGCCACCTCCCATATTGGCCACCAACAAAGCCAACACAGACCCGATGGCAATACCTCCTGGAAACCACACATGAAATCGATTAAGCATGGTAGCTCTTTTCTCGTCGTACATCGCAGCGATCATGGGGTTGTAGGCTGCCTCTACCATACCGTTCGCAAAACTGATGAAGAAAGTAGAGAAGAACAGAGTGAAAAAGCTATTGGAAAGAATGGAAAAAGTAATCCCAAGGATATGGCAGATAAATGCAATGTTCCCAATCCTTTTGGGACCCAAAGTATTGTACAGCGGCCCTCCGATCAATGTGGCAATCGGAAAACCAAATATGCCCATAAAGTTGATCCAGCCTAGCTGACGGTCAGTTAGGCTCATGTCAGCGACCAGATCATTCATGATACCAGCACGAATGCCAAAAGCAAAGGCCGTAGTAAGTAGAGCAAAACAGCTGGCGATAAACAGCCGGTTTTTATTCAGTCCATTGTCCATGGTAATAGTATTTAGTTCTTAAGTTTTTTAGTCATGCCAATCCTTAATATTCAGAATATTTTTTCAGTTAAAAAAATACCGCCTCGGTATACAATGGATTTGGGATAAATATCCCTCGAAAACGCAAGATTTGTCTGTACAAAATTGAAGTCAACTTGCTTTTGTGTAATATCAAAACCTATAAAGGAAGGATTGTTGCACAGCTTATTAGAAGGTCATTTTTGGAACAGCTTTTAATACAAATAGGATATGTGCAGAAAGTTGTACCAGGAAAAAAAGTGAAGGCTGTCGCCGATCGATCAGTAAAACATGATGATCAAAATCTTCAAATAGAACGGGCTGGAAACTCACATCTCCAGCCCGCATAGTAACCCAAAGCGTCTCTTTGGGATAACCTATTTAACCTAACCTTATTTTAATTTCTGTCTCGGAAAACCTTCGCTTGACCAGAACACTTTGTCATATTTACCTGGATAGATATTGGGGATATTCCGACGTTCATTTTTGACTCGGATTGAAAGCTGGTTTGGTTTAATCCAACCAACCAAAGTGCTCCGACTAATATGATTCTGAATGTTATTTTCATCTTTCTAGCTGCTGATTCAGGAGTAGAAAGAGCGGATAAAAAATTACCCTACCCTACAAGAGCAAATTATTTTTTGCCGTCCTTGACTTATATTTGGAGTTTACTCCACAATCGCCGCGCTATGAAGGACAAATCCGTCTGTGAAGAACATGGGTTCTTGCACATACATCAGGAACAATCTGTTCCATTAAGAAATTTTCTTTACTACCGATTTGGTAGCCTGGAAAAGGCCAAAGACTGTGCGCAAGAAGCTTTCATTCGTCTTTGGGAAAACTGCAGCAAGGTGAGCTTCGACAAAGCGAAGAGCTACCTTTTTACCATAGCCAACCGAATATTTCTGGATGATGCGAGCCACCAAAAAGTGGTACTGAAATTCGAAAAGAGGGAAGCCAGCACGGATGTTCGAATGGAAAACAACCCAGAGTTTCTTTATCGTGGAGAAGAATTTAAAGCAGAACTGGAGGCGGCAGTCTCTAGCCTTCCGGACAAACAACGCACCGTATTTCTCATGAGCCGCATTGACAAAACCCCTAACAAGGAAATCGCTGAGGCGCTGGATGTTTCCATAAAAACGGTAGAGAAACACATGACCTCCGCACTCAAGTCCCTGAGAGAGAGTCTGGACGAATTGAATCATTACAAAATTTAGGTAGGGTAAATAGGAGCCTTCCCGTTTTACAGGTATAGCATAAAGAAGATGGCAGAGCAAAACGAAATAGACCAGATACTAAACCAATGGGTTCAGGGCCAGCTGAGCGATGAGCAGGTCAGCGAAATCATAGGAAAAGAGGATATGCTTAAGTACCAGCAGATACTTTTCGAAGTGGATAGCTGGGTGCCCAGTAAGGAAGAAACTGTTTTCGATCCTAAGGAAGTAATGAATAGACCCAAAGCGAATGAAGGGAAAGTGGTGTCAATGTTTGGGTGGAAGCGAATGGCAGTGGCCGCTTCCATAGTATTGGTTCTGGCAGTTAGTTTCTTATATCTCGGCAAACGAGAAAAAACCTACTATACCAGTTTTGGTGAGACCAAACGTGTCGAACTGCCCGATGGATCCTTTGCCACCCTATCTTCTCATTCACAGATTGCCTGGGACAGCAAGGATTGGGATACTGGCTATCGTAAAGTCCGCTTGAAAGGAAGAGGATTCTTTGAGGTCAAATCAGGGGAGACTTTTAGCGTGGTGAGCGAACAGGGGCAGGTTGAGGTTTTGGGGACACAGTTCGATGTGGCTGATTACAAAGATGGCTTTTTGGTCCGTTGTTTTGAAGGTAAGGTACGTGCCACGGAGAAGCTCGGTAGTTCGCAACTCGTGACAGCTGGAGAGGCCGTGCTGTTTCATGAAGGAGATTGGGAAAAGAAAGAAGCCCTTACCAACGCTAAGCCTTCGTGGCTAGAAGCGAAACCAAAATATGAAAACATACCTCTAGGACTGCTGATCGAAGAAATCGAATCGATCTATGGAGTCAAAGTGGTAACAAAAGACGTCAACCTAAACCGTAGATTCACAGGATCTATTCCAACCGATGACCTAAAACTTGCATTGGAAATTGTATTTGGTACGCTGGATATCAAATATGAAATCAAAGAACAAAAAGTCATTTTGACGAAGTAAGCAAGCATGTATTGGAGAAAAATTATGGCAGGAAGTTTGGCTCTTTTCTGCCAGGTGTCTGTATGGGCGCAAGAAATGAATATTGAATCTGCTTTGAACAAATATGAACAAGAGCAGGGTATCAAATTTTCTTTCGATCCACAACTGATAGGGTTAGTGGATGCTAAAGTTACCTATCAACAAGATTTGTCTGATTTTGTATCTGAACTTGAATCCATTCTCCCGCTAGAGGTCAAAAGAATAGAGAATAATTACTTTATCATCCGTGCTACAGAAAGAGCCTATTATTTCCAGGCCTATGATTCACTAGATCAGGTCGCCATTGCACCTACGGATATCATGGTACTGGTCAATGCCGTACCACAACCCATAGATTATCAGTCCGACGGCATCCGTCTTTTGTACAAACCCAACCTTTCGGATACGGTTTTGCTCTATGCCGTGGGTTATGAAAAAAGGCTGATTTCTCCTCAACAGTTTATCAACCAATCCAGGTTTTCCATCCCTATGATGAATATATCTGTAGAACTAAAAGGCCTGGTGATAAAAGAATACCTAACCAAAGGTATCGACCTGGACCCCACTAGCCAATCAGTAAAAATAGATGTCGAAGACCTTCCTCTACTACCTGGAGAGACCGACGGAGATATATTCGCAAGCATTGCTGCTTTGCCGGGGGTAACTTCTCCGGATCAGCGAGCAGGCAATTTGTTCATTCGAGGTAGCTATACTGATCAATCCCTTGTCTTGTTTGACAATATTCCGATCTACCATCGTGGGCACTATTATGGAACCATTTCACCCTACAACCCTAAGATCGTCTCTAATGTAAGTGTCTATCGCAACGGATTTCATCCCAGGTTGGGTAATCGAGTGGGCGGAGCAGTCATCATAGAATCAGATCAGCAGATATATGATGAGTCACATGTGGGTATAGGAGCAAACTCACTATTTGCTACAGGCTATGGCAAAGCGAAATTAGCTGAAGATAAAGTAAGTCTATCCGTAGCTGCTCGCAGATCCTACCCGAGAGACATCCAATCACCTAAACTCAAGGCTATTTCAGAATCTGTTTTCTCTGGAACCGGGTTGGTTGACAGTGCGGGCAACTTTAAGGGAGACATAGACCTTATCTTTCAAGACTACCACACCAAAATCAACTATCACCCGAATGAAAAACATCAACTGGCCCTATCCGCCATCTATACCAACAATCATACGACCTACACCAACTTGGGTAGAAGCGAGGAGAGCGAAGATATAAACCAGTTTTCCAATTCAGGATATAACCTCAACTGGACTGCTCAGTTAAACCCAAAATGGTCCACCAATACCAGTATCACCTATTCAGATTTTAGTTTCAAATATTCTATCGACCCAGATGGGGATGGAGACTCGTTGTTTTATTCCAACAATCGGATCAAAGACCTGAATCTAAAAGAAGAGTTCAAGCTGAGCCTCCAAGAGATGGAGCTGGATCTCGGAATTGATTACAATTTTCAAGCTGTGGGAACAGAATATGCCAATATACCACCGAAGCAAAATCAGATTTACCGGGTCGATGAGGAAGATAGGGCCAATTATCTCTCTCCCTATTTCAATCTGAATCTCAAACATTGGGAAAAGTGGGACATTCAATTAGGGACGCGGGCTACCTACTATGCTCCTCTGGATCAGATCTACTGGGACCCCAGAGCTTTTGTCAACTACACGCCTGCTGATTGGGTAGGCTTCAGAGCTTCGGCTGGTTGGTACCACCAATACTTGAGTCAGGTCAAATACCTTGAATTCACGGGTGGGGGATTTGACAATGAGCTATGGGTACTAGCCAACGACAAAGGCACAAATGTGATCAATGGTAGACAATTTACCCTCGGTAGTACCATTTACCATTCGGGCTGGATCATAGATGTTGAAGCTTATGAAAAACTCACGGGTGGGGTGTCGGTATCCAGTGGAAGATCTCTAAGGCCTGATCTGGAAATATTCGGTTCCTCTCAGTGGATCAAAGGTTTTGATGCCATGATCAAAAAGCAATTCAACAGCCAGTTGAATGTTTGGGCTTCTTACTCTTACAGCCAATCCGAAATCACCCTTGATACTGCGAAAGACCTTAGCTTCAAAGCCAAGTATGTTCAACCCCATGTCTTTTATCTAGGCAGCGCATATCAAAATGGAAGATGGAAGCTATCTGCAGCCTATAAATGGTCTACCGGACTGTACCAAAAGTCCCTGGATATGGTACATGCAGAACTAATTTTTCTCAACCGACCCCCTAGACCCGCTCCGACTAATCCCCCACCTCCAGGTAGTACCCCTCCACCACCTCCGCCCAATCCTTTTGCTGAGCTAAACGGGTATTATGACCCGATCAGTAGTTTGGACTTGTCGGCCAGTTATACCCTGCCAAGATCTGTGCAAAGAGACTGGTCCGCTAGTTTAGGTTTATCTCTGGTCAACATTCTCAACAATTCCAACCTGATAGATCGAGTTTTCAGAGCAGACCCTGAATTCAACTTTATCGATAGATATGGAATAGGTTTTGCCCCTAACCTGATGCTCATCGTAGAATTCTAAATATTGAATAAACTCAAGGTAGGGTTGTAGCAGCTATAATCGTTTGATAGGTAATAACCATTAAAGCAGCTAATAGAAATGAAATCGAAATTATTCACATTATTACTTATCCTGAGCATTGTCGCACCCGCTTTTGCCAACAGTCCAAAGACTACATTTCATCTTCAAAATAGAGAGGGAGAATGGATTTTGGAGACACAGGTACCACGATCGCAAATCGACAAAATCATTCAGAAATACTATAAAGGAAGAAATCTAGACCCTGTATTTGTAAACGAATACAAGGCCCACATATCTTCCTATACATTGAGTCACCTGACCATTCTCAATCTAGATGGATTGAATATTGGCCCCACCGATTGTGAGGTCAAGATGGGAAACAAACAAGTGGATCTGAAGATGAAAATATCTGAGCCCGGCATTGATTTTTCAGAACTCATTATTTCACTGAATTTTATGTCTGAATTTGAAAACCATCAAAACCGGTTGATCATTCAAGATGAAGGCAAGCTGAGCGAAACGCTACTGTCTGTAGAAAACAACTATACCTTAATTGCCTCATTGGCGCAGGAAGATGGCAGCACTTTCCTGGGTTTGACATTATTGACCTGGTTATGGATTTTAATTCCAGCAGCTATTTTCGTTTTCATCATGACCTTTGGGTTTAACATTTATGAAAACTACCTGACCAGACATTCAGAATTTAGTTGATCAATAAAATGAAAGATCCCGCTCTGGTCTTACAGAAGCGGGATTTTTCTACTTGAGAGGATTTAATTAATCTACTCGAAGTGTATCAGTTGGATTGGCTCTGGCTCCTCGGTAAATGGTAAGGCTGGTAGTAGATACCCCCAACAGAAATATGAAAATCGAGCATATCACCAGGACTGTATATTCTACAGAAATATGATAGGCATAAATCAAATCCAACAGCCAAGCGGTTCCAAAATAGGCTGCAATTGCACCCAATACAGCAGCAATGGACAAAATGATGACAAACTCCTTGTTGATAAGTAGGACGATATTAGCAATCGAGGCACCAAGCGCTTTTCGAATTCCAATCTCCTTGGTTCTTTTGGCAATATTCAAGGAAGCCAAAGCAAAAATACCCGAGGCGGAAAGCATGGCTCCTAGCACAGTAAGGAACAAAAATATTTTTTCCAGATTGTCATTCGTCTGTTTACTTTCTTCCATGACGACATCTTCCTGAAATTTGCTGATATAGGGTTTGGTAGGAAAATTCTCCTTCCATGTCTTCTCTAAAAACTCATTTACTTCCACCAAATCTGAATTCTGAGCCTTGAATACCATCAACTTGTAGGTTTCAGGAATGGCTGGATAGAACACAAATGGTTCGGGGTCTTTGGATCTCCAGATATTGTCTACAAAATCTTCGATCACTCCGACAATCTTTCTACGCACATTGTGGATCTCCACCACCTGACCAATGGGATCTCCCTGCAGGCCAACTTTATCCAGAAACTGACGACTCACTACCGTGCTGAATTCAAAATCATTGGTTTTGTCCACATCAAAAGGTCTGCCCTGAACAAACTCCAATCCAATCGTTTCGAAATAATTGCGACCTACGGCCAAGTGCTGTACCTCATGAATCACATTATTGAACTTCACAGGTGATGGGTAGCTGCTTGCGCCCACCTGATGATCTGTATAAGCGATCGACTCAATTTTAGGGTGACTGTTGGCCTTTGATTCCATTGCTCTGACCTCACTCAGGTTTTGCACCGACACGGTCAACAATTGATCCTTGTCATAGCCAAATTGAATGCCTTCCTGAAATTGCGTATTTCTAATAAAAACCACCCCAGCAATCAAAACAATTACTGAAATGGCAAATTGTATAGTCACGAGACTTCTGGTCAATGCGTTGGTACCTTTGATTCTGACCATACCCTTGAGCAGTTCCACGGTATTTAGTCGGCTGCTGAAAAGTGCCGGATAGATACCAGCCAGCAAGGCAGTCATGAAGACAACCGAAAGTAGCATAATCACAGTATTGATACCATTGAGATCCTCCATACCGTATGGGATGTCCCACATGCTGGTAAACTCTGGTACGATCACTAAGGAGATATTATAGCCTACCAATACTGCAAGCAATATGATAAGAACCGTTTCCATTAAGAATTGAATGACTATCTGGCTCTTCTTAGCCCCTACAGTTTTTCTCAAACCAATCTCTTTCAATCGATAACTCGTCATGGCGATAGAGGTATTGGTCAGGTTAAAACAAGCAATCAATATGATCATCACACCCAAAGTCGTAAATACAATCAAAGGCTCCAGTTCGATAGGTGTATTGATAGAAGACCATACTCGCTGGCTTAAATCTATATTTTGCTTGAATGGAACCAACCTGTATCGCTCTACTTTTTGATCCGTTTTGGCTTCATTGCGTCGTTTGGCATAGCGATCAAAGGAGGCGGCAATTGTCTCTGGATCGGCATTAGGGTCCAACTCATAAAATACACCAGGTACATTCCAATCCGCCCATGGTTTCTCTTCTACCGCCCTCATCTCTGCGAAATGCTCCATTCTGATGAGGAAATCAAATACAATAGAACTGTTGACAGGAACATCTTCTACCACCGCACCGACCATCATTTGTTTTTCCACCTCTCTGGCAAAATTTAGGGTCAGGATTTTACCAATTGGGTTTTCATCTCCAAAATACTTTTCAGCCATCTCACGTGAAATGACGATGCTGTGGAGATCTTTGAAAGAAGATAAATTTCCCTGTACAGAAGGAAAATCAAACATCTCGAAAAGGGTACTGTCTGCAAAGGATACTCGTTCGTTGAAGGCATTGTCCTCAAAGCTGATATTGGTACCCAACATAGAATATCGGGTAAAGCGCTTGATACCGCTAATGTCTTCTGTTGCCATTGGTCCAATTGGCAAAGGCCCATGGACACCGAGTAAGGGGTCTTTTTCGTTGAGCAATAGATCACACTCAAGGCGATAAATGTTCTCCACTTTTTCGTCCCGATGGAATTCATCAAACTCAATATTATAGGCCAGGAGAATATAAGCCGTGATGCAACATGCCATGGCAATACCAAGTCCCAACGTATTGATGATTACATAGCTTTTGTTTTTGAGCAAATTGCGATAGGCGACAAGAAGATAGTTTTTCAGCATTTTAGTCGGTGTTTTGTTTCCCAAGCCATGCCAAAAGTCATTCCCAAAACTTAACTTATTGATATATAGCGTCTTATTGATTTTGGTCAAGCTGGTTTTCGTGCGATTATGTACAGTTGGGTTGCAGTATTGGACACTATCTATAGTTACTGTACAGCTGTTAAATGTGGATACAGGAAACTTTAGTTAATTTTGAGCAGTTGTGATGCACAACTTTGCAGTATGCCAAAAGCAGTAACATTCGATAGAGCCCAGGTGATAGATAACGCCACCCAACTTTTCTGGAAGAAAGGTTTTCATGCGACCTCTATGCAGGACCTGGTAGATGCCACAGGGCTTAACCGATCCAGTCTTTACAATAGCTTTGGAGACAAACACGACCTTTTTGAAATCTGTCTCAAAGAATATCAAATCTGGCAATCCAAAACGCTATCGAAAAGTTTTGATCAGGATATGAGCCCTATGGATTCCATTCGTGATTTTTTCTCTCAGATACTCAAAGGAATCAAAGAAGACGCCGATCACAAGGGCTGCCTGCTTTCGAATTGTGCAACAGAGCTGAGCAATTCAGATCCACACATTCAGGAATTACTCATTGCCAATAAAGAAGCGACTATAGAGGTCTTTGATAAAAAACTGAAAGCGGCAAAAGAAGCGGGCGAATTGAAAAATGATTCGAATAGCCGACAGCTAGCCATGTACCTGTATACCTGCCTGCATGGCTTGCAGGTCACCGCTCTATTGATCTCGGACCAAAAAGAATTGGATGCTTTGGTCGACAACATTTTAAAAAACCTTTAAAATAATTCTCATTATTTGAAACGTTCGTTTCAGTATGTCGTTATTTGGAACAATCATTTCAATAAAAAACCAAACGACATGAAATTAGAAAACAAAGTAGCAGTGATCACAGGTGGAAACAGCGGCATTGGGTTGGCGACAGCCAAGCTTTTTGTCCAAGAAGGCGCCAAAGTAGTAATCACAGGAAGAAGACAGGAAGCACTCGATGAGGCCGTCAAAGAAATTGGGGGCGGTTCCATAGCTGTATTGGCAAACGCCAAAGACATAGACGCCAACAAAGCAGCCATCGAAAAAGCTGTAGCAACCTTCGGGAAAATCGACATACTTTTTCTCAATGCGGGCATTGCTCATTTCATGCCTATGAGTGATATCACGGAGGAGCACTTTAACGAAACATTTGATACCAATGTGAAAGGCCCATTTTTCACAATCAAGCATGCTATCCCTCATTTGAATGAAGGCGCTGTTATCTTGAGTAACACTTCTGTTGTTCATCACAAAGGCTTTGCCGGATCTGGTATTTACTCAGCAACCAAAGCAGCTTTGAGATCAGTAACCCGAGTTCTGGCAAACGAACTGAAAGAAAAGAAAATCAGAACCGTGAGTTTGGCTCCAGGACCTGTAGAAACACCAATCTATGGTAAAATGGATATGACCGAGGATCAATTGAATGGAATGGCTGCAGGTTTTGCAGCTCAGGTACCTTTGGGTCGATTCGGCGCATCTGAAGAACTCGCCAAAGCGGCTTTATTCCTGGTATCAGACGATGCTTCTTTCATCACAGGCGAAGAGTTGATTGTTGACGGAGGAATCGGACAAGTATAAATCTTTTTCTATTCGTAGTAATTTATAAGCCAGCAGCTCTAAGGAGCTGCTGGCTTTTTTGTGCCTTTTCCTCATTCAGTATATTATTCTATAATTGTGGAATGTTTTTAAGAATCGAAACGCTTCCCAAAAAGCTGCTGATCGGTCAATCGATAGAGATGACTTTGATGCAGAACAAAACTGCCCAACTTTGGGGTAGCTTTATGCCGAGAAGAAAAGAAATAAAAAACCCTATTTCTTCAGATCTGTACTCCATGCAAGTGTATGATCCTAATTTGGAATTCAAAGACTTCACCCCCGAGACTCCCTTTACCAAATGGGCAGCTGTAGCAGTTGATTCAATTAATAATGTACCAGATGCAATGTCTAGTTATGAACTGGATGGAGGATTGTATGCGGTATTTTTACACAAGGGTAGTTTCAATGAATTCAGAAGCACTTTCGAATACATTTTTGCTGAATGGATCCCAAATTCGGAATATGAAGTAGATCGTAGAGAGCACTTCGAATTGTTGGGAGAGAAATACAAAAACAATCACCCAGACTCTGAAGAAGAAATCTGGGTGCCCATAAAGCCAAAAGCATAAATGGAGCATACCAATACCTGTCTCAACTGCGAGACAATCGTGACTTCAAGCTACTGTCCTGAATGTGGTCAATCGACCCAAGTAGATCGTATTACCTTTAAAAATTCACTCTCTCAATTTTTCCGTTCTGCTTTATCCTTTCAAGGACCCTTCCTCTTTACCCTTCTTTCGCTGATCAAAAATCCAGGTGAGGTTTTTCAATCCTATTTGGCCGGAAAACGAAAAAGATATTATCAACCCTTCTACTTTTATATTCTCCTTTCCGCATTTTATCTGATCATCCAAAAACTGATAGGTTTTGATCCGCTGCAGGGAGAGGCTGCCAGAATAGAAAATGTAGGGATGCCGGAAGTAGCAGTTAAGATGATGAACGCCGCGAAGTTTATGACTCTTCATATCAACAAAATGCTTCTGATCCCGGTGATAGCCGTAGCATTGATGATGAAGCTCTTTTTTCGCAAAAGATATTTTCTCGCAGAATACGCAGCAGTCGCCCTTTACATTATCGGAATGTACATCTTAGCAGGAATTTTTTACATGCTCCTGATACATTTGACTGAATTCGACAACATGAAACTTCAATTGCTCATTATGTTCTTGTTTACCTTTTATGGTAGCATTTCACTGTTTGGACGAAAATTAAATGTGGTACTAAAATCCATACTTTTGAGTGTTTTGAGTGTCATAATTTACACATGGGGAGGCATGAGTCTTTCCTATCTTATTGTTATACTGAGATAAAATTATTCGTATGGAATATTTTGATGAAGTCAATTTTGAGGGCATCAATTTTCAGAAAGAAGAATGGAAGACTGGAGAGTTCGTTGACTGTACTTTCGAAAATTGCCAACTGAATGATCTGGATCTTTCTGAAGCGAGTTTTAACAACTCGCAATTCATCAACTGCGACCTGAGCATGTCCAAGCTGCATCACACTTCATTCAAGGAAGTAGATTTTAAAGGCTGCAAACTAATGGGCTTGCATTTTGAAGACTGCAATCCATTTCTACTGGCCTTTACTTTTCGAGATTGTGTATTAGACTTTTCCTCCTTCTTTCAATTGAAACTGAAAAAAACTCCTTTTATTAATTGCAAGATGGAGAAAGTGGATTTGACAGAATGTGATCTGACCCAAAGCGACTTCAGTGGTAGCCACCTCATAGATAGCATTTTTGAGCGAACCAACCTTGAGAAAGCAGAGCTCCGAACTGCCCTCAACTTTCAAATTGATCCCAGAAACAACCTGCTTAAAAACGCACGTTTCAGCCCAGAAGGATTAGTTGGTTTAGTATCAGTATTTGGAATTAAGGTGGGGTGAATCAAATTTTCTGCCTTAACGCAGAAATGACATCAAAGTCCATACTTTAACTTTTATTTTCCCTAACGGTTTGTAACTTGCGTGATACGACTAATCACCATTGATCAACACTATTAACCACCTACCATTTAATTAGAATTATTTGGTTAATAAATGATGACCATTGTATTCGTCTAAGCCCAAAAATAACAACATGATAAATAAATGCTTTTTTATCTTATCAATAGCCTACCTATTGCCTTTTATTGCTGAATGCCAAACACTATTGAAGGAAAGCTATCTCGGAGAATCATTTGTTGATGCCTGTAAAAGCATTGAACAAGAATACGAGGTTAATATCTATTTTGACCCTTCTTGGTTTGAAGGCAATTCAATCCAAAAAAGTGGTGAGTCCAAATCCATTGCTAGCTTTATCCTTGAAAACACTGATCAAAAGGTGTATTCTTTATTAGAAATGTATGGATCTTATGTCTTGGTAATGAAAAACCCTGACTACTTCAAAGCAACATCAAATCAAAAAGAAGATCTAATAGTCATAGGCACGGAGGATGCCAAACCCAATGAAATAGTAACCGTAACTGGAACCATCATTGATGGCAGCAATGATGAAGGTCTTTTAGGTGCTAAAGCATATATCAGAACATTAAACATTGGTGCTATCAGTGATTTCAATGGCAATTATAACTTAAAGGTTCCTGTAGGGAAATATTCTATTGAATTCAGTTCTGTTGGTTATGAAGCCAAAAAAGTAGACGCTTATATCAAGTCCTCCGGATCCTTTGATATTAATTTATTTTCAGGATCAGTAGAGTTAGAAGAATTAGTCATAAGAGCCGAACCAGATGGAGCCAATGTAAACCAACGTGTGGCTGGCCTTCAACAGATGTCAGCCAAAACGATCAAACAATTACCCACTTTTATGGGTGAAGTCGATCCAGTGAAAAGCTTAACCACTTTACCCGGCATAACTACAGCAGGAGAGCTTTCCTCTGGCTTCAATGTTCGTGGTGGAGAATCCGGTCAAAACTTGATTCTACAGGATGGGGCCATTATTTACAACCCGACACACTTATTCGGCTTCTATAGTGCCTTTAACTCAGATATGATCGACAAGGTAGACTTATATAAAGGGGGTGGACCAGCAAACTATGGCGGAAGGGTATCTTCAGTTCTTTCAATCAAATTGAGAAATGGTGATGATCAACATTTCAAAGCCAATGGAGGTATTGGGTTAGTTTCGAGCCGACTAACTGTTGAAGGTCCTATTGTGAAAGACAAGGTCTCTTTCTTAATAGGAGGTAGAACTTCATACACCAATTGGCTTATGCATTCACTCAATAATATTGAGTTAAACAACAGTTCGGCTCAATTTTATGACTTTAATGGAAAACTGCTCTATCGTATGAGCACTAAGGACTTTATAACAGCTTCATTCTATAGAAGTCATGATGATTTCAACCTCAACAATGAAGCAGTCTATGATTGGAACACACAAAATTTCAGTTTCGATTGGAATCACATTTACGGAGACAACTTAATTTCAACCTTGAATTTTGCAAGTAGTGATTATTGGGTGAAAACCACCAATCAGGAAAACCCTCTAGATACCTATAGTTTCGACAATGGTATCAATACCCTCTCGGGTAAATTAGAATTTCAATATAAAATGTTTTATAAGAATACCGTCACTGCGGGCATTGAATACAACAATAATGGCATAAGTCCAGGCACCCTTGAACCAGGCGCATTATCCTCGCTCGAATATGCCAAGATTCCAGATCAAAGTTCACAACAGATCGATTATTTCATTCATGACGATTGGGACTTGAGTCAAAGAATGGCCGTGTCTGCCGGCCTAAGATATTCAACCTTCTATCGTTTTGGTCCAGACAAAATTTATTCTTTTGAAGAAAACAGCTCCGGAAAACCAGTGGTTTCCTCTAGCCAAGATTATAAATCCGGGGAATTAATTGATAATTTTTCAGCTCTTGAACCAAGGATATCGCTAAGGTATCTTTTGGATGCCAATACCTCCATCAAAGCCAGTTACTACCGTTCATTCCAGTATCTTCATTTAGTTTCCAATACTGTTTCGGCAACTCCTCAGGATTATTATTTAGCTAGTGGACCGAACCTAAAACCTCAATTTGCAGATCAGTTCGCATTAGGAGCTTTCAAAAACCTATATGATAGTCAATATGAAATTTCAGTAGAAGGATATTATAAGGACATGCGCAATGTCATAGACTTTATAGAAGGAGCAGAAATAATAGGTAATGATCAAATTGAGGGAAGTTTGGTTCAGGGTATTGGAAAATCTTATGGGGTAGAATTCCAATTCAAAAAGAACAAAGGCAGGTTGAATGGCTGGATCTCTTATACTTATTCCCGTAGTTTGAAAAAGTTTGATGGAAGTTCAGAAATCGAAACTATCAACAATGGAAAGTACTACAGTTCTAATTTTGACAAACCACATGACCTTACCCTGGTAGCTAATTACAAACTAGCCCCAAGGTTAATTCTTTCTGCGAACTTTAGCTATAGCACAGGAAGACCTATCACTGTTCCGATATCTAAATATAGCTATGACAAAACCTTGGCTGTTTTAATTTATTCTGAAAGGAATGCCTATCGGGTACCGGACTATCATCGACTTGATATATCGCTTACACTCAAAGAAAATTTTAAGAAAAACAAAATATTGAGTGGAGAATGGGTTTTCTCTGTATTCAACATTTACGGTAGAGAAAATGCTTATTCCATTTATTTCAACGATTCAGGTCAGGCGCGCAAACTCTCTATTCTTGGTTCCGCATTTCCATCTCTTACTTACAATTTTAGAATTTCAAAATAATGAGATTGACACTGGTCATCATTGTTATTTCGCTATCCTCCTGTGTTAGCACTTACAACTTTGAAATTGACGAACCAAGTCGATTCTTAGTAGTAGATGGATTTGTTTCTAATATCTCCTTTGATGACATCAATGCTAGAATGGAAACGGACCTGCCATTGGATGCCAGGTATTTTGATCTGGAATTAAAGTATTCTAGTGTGGTCTCAAATACCCGAGACGAATTGATATCTGGTGCGCAAATATTGCTTGTTAATGACAACAATGAATCATGGGACTATGTTGAATCAGAACCAGGAAAATACTTATTGGCATTCGAGAATTTTAAAGTAGAACCAGGCCTCGAATACCATATTGAAATTACTCTACCGAATGGTGAGCAATATAAATCAACGCCATCAGGCCTTCCAGAAGGTCGCAAAAGTGAAATTGAATATTACGAATCTACGAAATTGGTCTATGAAATAGAACTTGGAGAAGAGGTCATTAAGGAATTGAAAGGAGTCCAATTGAGAGCAAATATTCCAGAGAAGCAGGGGGAACTCAACGAATACATTAAATGGGACTTTAATACAACTTTTGTAGTCATTGCAAGAAACCTACCTACTAACACGGACCCAAACTATGAATGCTGGGCGACTGACATTTATTATTACGACGACTTCTTCGTTGGAGAGGCTTCTGAAGTCAACTCTACATTGGATTTACAATTTGTGGATACCGATCATCATCAGATTTATGACGGCTTCTCTATATTAATTAGACAACAAATTCTAAACGAGGGATATTATGACTTTTGGTCTGGAATAGAAAAACAAAAAAAACAATCAGATCTATTTGCACCACCTCCCTACAATTTACCTACCAATATATCAGGTGTTAACAATAATAACCCGGCATTTGGCTATTTCGGAGTGGTGAAGGAATATTTCCATAGATGGACATTTTCAAACGACATGGTATCCTACCCAATCATTTTTTATGATGTATGCAATATCCCTGATTTAGACCCTGCTCCATTTTGCTTCAACTGTATGGCCTACGACATTTCTACTGGTCTAACTATCACGAATGAAAAACCTCTTTGGTGGAATGAAAAATAAATTTACAATCATTTTAATTGCCTTATTCTGGGCTTCATGCATTAGCACCTATGAATTTGAGGTCAATGAAGTTGAAAAAGCATTAGTTGTAGAGGGTTTTATATCAGATCAATCCTACTCTGATTTAAACATGGAGCCTACGGACCCCCGATATTTCGATATAAAACTTAGCTGGACAGGACAAGTGAAAAACTCATTGAATGAAAAAGTCAGAGGAGCAGAAGTAATTATCCATTCTGATCAAAATCAAAGTTGGGATTATTCTGAAACAGATGCTGGAGTATATCAACTTTTCTACGAGGATTTTAAAGCGGAACAAGATCAACAATACCAACTTGAAATAATTCTGCCGGAAGGAGATGTATTTTACAGTGAGTGGGTCGGTCTTCCTTCTTCCTCTCTAACTGGCACATTGAAATACGAGGAAATAGAAAAAGATATTTATAGCATCGAGTTAGGAGAAGAAATAATAATCAAAGCCAAGGGATTACAATTGAAAGTGGATATGCCAGAAAACATTACTCCATCTTCTACTGAATACTACAAATGGGATTTTGATATTACTTATGGATTTGTCGCCAGATTGAATCCAACGCAAACTGATCCAAACTATCGATGCTGGATAACCGAAGAGTTGTTTTATCCAGGTTTTGAAGTAGCTGAATTCGATCAGCCTGGTACAAGTCATGAAATGGTGTTTGTCAACACTGCAGTAGATAAAATACACGAGGGTTTATCAGTACTTGTTCGTCAACATGCTATGGCCGAAAGTTATTTTTCCTACTGGAACGACATCAAAAGACAAGAAGAACAAGAAGGTCTGTTTGCTCCTCCTCCTTATAATCTAAAAACCAACATGAGTTCAAATAACCCTAACGTTCCAGTCTATGGTTATTTTGGAGCAGTAAGCGAATCCTACTATCGTTGGATTTTCAATCCTAAAATGGTTTCATATAACATCATATATCCTGAGTCATTAAGAAGCTCATGTAATATTCCTTTACCTCCTCCATCATGCTATGACTGTCGACAAGCAGAATTAGTAGTTAGATCTAGAATAACCAACCAAAAACCTTGGTGGTGGAACAATTAACCAAAGATTTACTTTCCCAAATGAAAAAATATAAACTCATTCTTACCGCAATTCTACTTGCTCATTGTGTTTTTATTCAAGCCCAAGACCTTTCTGTCTTGACCAATAAGAATACCTATATAACAAAAGAGCAGGTGTTATTTGATATTGTTAAGATCGGTAACTCTAGTGAGTCGGAAGGGTTTTTGACTACTATCGATTTGGTAGCTCCTAATGGTAGTATTATCGAAACACAGTCCCTAATAAAAACCTCAAAAGACCAACTGTTCTTTTATTTGACTGATTCATTAAAAACAGGGATATATAGGCTCATTGCTCATTCACCTGGTAGTCATCAAGTAGAAAAACGGATTCATGTTTTCGGTGATAAAACTACCAACATTGAGGATAGGCAACCTATCAAATTGGAATATTTTCTGGATGCTTCTGAATTTGTTAATGGAGTAGAATCAAAAATCAGCTTCAGGAGTTTGGACGAACTGGGATCGGGCATATCCACTACCTTATCAATTGTCGATGATCAAGATTCTGTGATTCAGTTTTTGCAAACAGATGCAAACGGAATCGTTTCTACCACAATCACACCCAATTCCAATTTTTATAGGGTGAATTATGAAGGACGATCAATAGTTCTTCCCATTTCAAATCGGGATGTTTTCCAGAGTTCCCTTCAAATAATAACTGATAGTCTACACTATAAAATAGAAAACACTCAAAAGGTCGTTTCGATCGAATGGAATGGTACTAACATGTTGTCGGATAAGCTTTCATCTGAGAATTCTTCAATATTAATGGGACAACTAAAATTAGAACCCGGTATTAACTCCATCATAATTTCGGACTCTTCTGGCTATTTTTTAAAAAGAATCATTGCCCATAAAGCTGAGCTAAGTTCCGACAGCATTTGGAAATCAAAAAAACAAATTGCTTCCGTCTATCTGGAAGAGGATAAGGATTATTATCAATTCGATGCTTTTGAGTATTACTTTCTTGATCAATACGGTTTGGACATACAACTTGTAACTAATAGAGATTTTGAATCCTATTTAAGGGTCTTTAAAGACCAGCTCACCTCAATTGAAAATCAAGAAAGAATAAAACTAATAAATGAGGGAGGGTTGATATCTCTAAAGGATGAAAAGTCATTCGGAAGAGTCTCTATGCTCACAGTACCACATCTGGAGCCTATTGAAATGCTTAGGTCAGATATTACCGGCCTTCATCAATTTGAAAAATGGATGCCAGAAGAAGAAACCAGAGTTTTCCCATACCTCTTGGCCGGTAACTTGATTCCATTAAGAGAGGTTCCCGTTTATGAAAGAGCCAATTACAAATATTCTCCTCTTAAACAAATTTTGAGTGTAGATGAAAAGACTCAAGAATATCTCTCCTCTTTAAAGGATCTTCAATCCATCAACAAATCATATAGAGAGGACGAGGAGGAGTTGCTAATTCCTGAGGCAGATTTCACTTATTCTATGGAAGATTTTCAAATACCTGAAACCATGGAAGACCTGATCAATAATATTGTGAAATACTTATCTGTACAGTATGAAAATAATGAACCTCAGTTTTCACTTTATCGGTACATGACCATATACAAGTTTGACGCTCCTCCTATCATTTTTATCAATGACGAGCCTACTTATGATTGCAAATATGTGTTGAACATGGATCCAAAAGGTGTCGAGAGAGTAGAACTTCGTAATTCGATTCATTCAACCGCTACCTTAGGAAACTTGGGTCTAAAAGGGGCAGTTTCCATATATCTTAAAGATGGAATTGAAAACCCTCTGGAAAAGCAAAATGCCGATTTGCCTGTTCTCAGAAAAAGAGTTGACCCGACTCAAAAAATGTCTAAAAACCCTCATTCACCTGATTTTAGGAAGCAATTGTTCTGGGGATGTATATCTGATATTGAAGAAATTGATATGAACAAGATCAAATCAGATTTGAAGGGCGAATATCAAATAGACCTGATAGAATGCAAGACTAAGATTCCAACAACAACCTCTAAAACTTACCAGGTACACTAAAGATCACCTCGCCCAATTCATGCACCGCTTCACGGCATTGTGCCAGCCTTCATAGAGTTTGGCTCTAGTGAAGTCATCCATTTTCGGTTTGAACACTTTGTCAATGGATCGTTTTTTGAAAATCGAATCTTTGTTCCAAATCCCTGCGGTGATACCAGCAAGATAAGCCGCACCCAAAGCTGTAGTTTCTATCACTGTAGGTCTTTCAACCTGTATGTTCATGATGTTGGCCTGAAACTGCATGAGGTAGTTGTTCACGCAAGCTCCTCCGTCAACTTTCAGGTCCGTCAATTGCAGACCAGAATCGGCAGCCATGGCTTGAAGCACATCTCTCGTCTGATAAGCCATCGAATCAAGAGTAGCCTTTACGATGTCCGACTGATTAGAGTCTCGTGTCAATCCAAAAATTCCTCCGCGGGCATACATATCCCAAAATGGTGCACCTAATCCAGCAAAAGCCGGAACAACATATACGCCTGATTCTGGATTGGCATTCTTTGCTATGGCCTCAGATTCATCAGCTGTTCGGATCATTTCTAATCCATCTCTTAACCATTGTACAGCTGCACCCGCTACAAATACACTGCCCTCTAATGCGTAATCTATCTTACCATTAAAGCCCAAGGCAATTGTGGTCAATAATCCATTTTTAGAATGCTGGATAGTCTCACCTGTATTCATCAGAATGAAACATCCGGTACCGTAAGTGTTTTTGGCCTGACCTGGTTCTACACAGCCCTGTCCAAACATACTCGCCTGCTGGTCTCCAGCCACACCTGTTATTTGTATCTCGGCTCCCTGAAGCTTGGCTGTGCCAAAGTAATAACCAGAATGAGTTACTTCAGGCAACATTTCTCTCGGGATTCTGAATTTTTCTAGTAACTCATCATCCCATTTCAATTCTGCGATATTGAATAGCAACGTTCGAGAGGCATTGGTGAAGTCCGTCAGATGAGACTCACCCTCTGTTAGATTCCAAAGCAGCCAGGTATCGATGGTACCAAACAAAAGTTCACCATTTTCTGCTTTACGTCTGGCGCCCGAAACATTATCCAGGATCCATTGGACTTTGGTAGCTGAAAAATAAGGGTCTAGAAGTAGTCCTGTAGTCTCTTTGATATAGGCTTCAATTCCTTCTTCCTCGTCTTTGAGGTCGTTGCACATCAGAGTAGTACGAGTATCCTGCCAGGATATGCAGTTGTAGATGGGTTTGCCACTGCGCTTTTCCCATACTACCACAGATTCTCTTTGGTTGGTTATACCAATAGTAGCCACTTGGCTAATACTTACTTTGGTCTTTTTCAATACCTCGTAAAGTACCTCCAGTTGGTCTTTATATATTGTTTTAGGATCATACTCTACCCATCCAGGCTTAGGGTAGGTTTGCTTCAATTCTTTTTGAGCAACTCCGACCATTTTGGCCTTTTGATCGAAAAGTACCGCTCGAGAACTACTCGTTCCCTGGTCCAATGCCAGTACATACTGCTTCATGATGCCAAATATCAGTCAAATTGCTTATATATCTAATAGATCAATTTATGATTTTTTACATAGAAAAGCCAACTCTGTAATACATCTGAAATATTAGGAAATTAAAGTGCTGATAATCAACCAATAATAGGATAGTCTGGACAATATAAAAAAGCCCCAATAGCGGGAGCTATCAGGGCAAACTCAAAACATAACCAATCAACTAATCTATTGGTCCCGGCTGGACCATAAACTATGAAACTTTTAATCTAAAACTCGATTAGTTATTGGCAAGCCCTGTGCCAAACTGACAAATGGAATGTTAAAATAGGTGAAATGCCTAGTTATTGTCCATTGCCAAAATGGACGTGCATTGGTACTGCATGGCTATTCTTTATTTCGGCCATAACAAATGTGCTATGTGCGCTACCCACGTTGCTTACAGATCCCAAAGTATTAAAAACAAAATCCTGGTAGTGCTTCATATCTTTCACCATTACCTTCAATAGAAAGTCATGGTCGCCAGATATATTGTAGCACTCTGTTACTTCATCTATCGTCATGATCTCCTCTACGAAGCGATGTCCAATGGACTGACTGTGTTCCTTGAGCGTGATATTGCAAAAAACAATGAGTCCAGAACCTAGTTTTTCTGCATCCAGCACCGCGACATACTTTTTGACATAGCCATGTTTCTCCAATCTTTTGACTCGCTCAAACACAGGAGTAGGCGAAAGGTTGACTTTAGCGGCCAGCTCCTTTGTAGTCAGGCTCGAGTCTTTCTGAAGCATCGCCAGCAATCGATGGTCCACTGCATCCAATTTTGGCACAGAATATTTTTCTTTTCCTTCCTTCATTTTATTCAATGAATAAATTAATTATCTGTTATTTACGATTATATAGGTTTGTTTTTCGAATATATGGAATAATCAAAGATGTATTATCTATACATATAGCTTTGTGAAGAAAATAAAGCTAATTAAAATGAAATCAAACCTGCTAGGCTACCCTCGTATTGGTAGCAAAAGAGAACTAAAGAAAGCCGAAGAAAAATATTGGAGTGCAGAATCCAATGAAGTCCAACTACATGAAACAGCCAGAACAATTCGAAAGCAAAATTGGCTTGAACAACTAAACATTGGGATTGACTTAATACCATCCAATGATTTTTCATACTACGACCAGGTACTCGACATGGTAGTGACTTTGGGATGCATTCCCGAGAGATACCAATCAGCTCAGCAAAATCTATCACCATTAGATCTCTATTTTGCCATGGCTAGAGGTATTCAAAAGGATGGATATGACATCACGGCTATGGAAATGACCAAATGGTTCGATACCAACTATCATTACATAGTACCAGAATTTGTACAGAATCAAAAATTCTCTTTAAATCCAGATAAAATCATTTCTGAATACAAAGAAGCACTGGAACTGGGCATAAAAACTAAACCTGTGATAATAGGGCCAGTGACCTTCTTGTTATTAGGAAAGGAAAAAGAATCAGGCTTTCATAGAATAGAATTACTTGAAGAATTACTGCCGGTTTATCATCAGTTGCTATCTCTATTGGAGCAAAATGATGTTGAATATGTACAAATCGACGAACCTTGTTTTGCATTAGATTTAGGTGAAAAGGAAAAGAGTGCCATCCAACATTGCTACAATTATTTCTCCGAAAAATTTCCGTCAATCAACATCATTCTTACCAGCTACTTTGACAGCTTTGGAGAAAATCTATCGCTGGCTCTGGAGCTTCCCGTACATGCTCTCCATTTGGATTTGGTTAGAGGTCAATCAGATTTGGAAAAGGCTTTGTCTACCCAATTCACTAATAGCAACCTGATTTTGTCTCTAGGTGTAGTTGATGGCCGAAACATCTGGAAAAATGACTTTGAAAAATCTCTTTCGTTGATCCAAAAAGCCATCAAGGCAATAGGTGCTGATCGAGTTTGGGTGGCTTCTTCCTGTTCATTGCTGCATAGTCCCTGTGATCTGAATCTAGAAACGGATTTGTCCAAGGAATTGAAGAGCTGGCTGGCATTTGCCAAACAAAAACTGGAAGAGATCGTCACCTTAAAAGCCCTGGCCGAAAATGTGAAAGCCCAAGATATCCTCTCCAAACTTGTGGATAACAAAAAGGCTAATGCTTCACGTCGTACATCTGGTTTGATTCACAACCCGTTGGTTCAAAGAAGAGTGAAAGCACTAAGTGCCGATGATTCTCAGAGACTCGCTTCATTTACTGAAAGACAAAAACAACAAAGGGAGGTGCTAAACCTGCCACTATTCCCTACCACTACAATTGGATCCTTTCCTCAGACCAAAGAAGTCCGCAGCTGGAGAGCCCAATTCAAAAAAGGCGACCTGGATCAGGATAGCTATGACCGACTACTGGCCAAAGAAACAGAAAGCTCGATTAGATTTCAGGAAGAAGCTGGTTTGGATGTTTTGGTTCATGGCGAATTCGAAAGAAATGACATGGTCGAATATTTTGGCGAACAGCTAGAAGGATTTGCTTTCACTCGATATGGTTGGGTACAAAGCTACGGTAGCCGATGTGTCAAGCCTCCTATCATATATGGTGATGTCTCTCGACCAGAAGCCATGACTGTAAAATGGTCCCAATTCGCCCAATCCTTAACTAACAAACCCGTGAAAGGAATGCTAACCGGGCCAGTCACCATTTTGCAATGGTCCTTCGTCCGAAACGACCAACCTAGATCTGCAACCTGTCAGCAGATAGCACTTGCTATCAGAGACGAAGTGGTGGATCTAGAAAAGGCAGGTCTTAAAGTCATTCAAATCGATGAACCTGCCATTCGTGAGGGGCTACCCTTAAAGCGAAACGAATGGAAAGCTTACCTTAATTGGGCCATAGAATCTTTTAGAATTTCAGCCAGCGGGGTAAGGAATGAAACGCAGATTCACACCCATATGTGCTACTCGGAGTTCAATGACATCATAGAAAGCATCGCCGAAATGGATGCAGACGTCATAACCATAGAGACTTCTCGATCAGAAATGGAACTACTGGATGCTTTTGTCCAGTTCAAGTACCCCAACGAGATTGGGCCAGGGGTATATGATATTCACTCCCCAAGGGTACCTTCTGTAGAGGAAATAGAAAAACTACTCGTTCGTGCCAGTGAACTTTTGCCAATTGAACACATCTGGGTTAATCCAGACTGCGGTTTGAAAACAAGACAGTGGCCAGAAACAAAACAAGCCCTTATTCATCTGGTGGATGCTGCCAAACAAATGAGGGAAAGGATTAGCGTAGAAGTATAAGTTTTGATTAAGGTCGTTTGAGGTAAATTCAAACGGCCTTTTTTACGCTGTTTTCAATTAATAAAAACAGCTAGATGCTCTCCGTGTACACTTCCACAGGACTATGTAAGGTGCGATGTACTGGGCAGCGGTTGGCAATTTCTATCAGGCGCTTCTTTTGCTCTTCGCTAAGGTTTCCTTTCAATTCTATCTTACGCGTGATTTGATCAATTCTGGATTTTTCATCACAGTTTTCACAATTCTTCGGATAGTCCTTTTCATGGTTCAGGTGGACTTTTACTTCTTCCAACTCCCATTTTTTTCGGTCGGCATACATCCTGAGCGTCATCACCGTGCATGCACCCAAAGATGACAATAGCAGCTCATAGGGATCTGGACCGTAATCATTTCCTCCTACATCTTCAGGCTCATCCGCACGTAGGCGATGCTTGTCTGCCAGGATATCACAGGTATAGCCATCCGCACCTATTTGCACCACCACTCTTTCATTGGTTTTTAACTCACTTTGCTTCTTGGGTGGTAAGTATCGCTTGGCCCATGAGGCGATCAACTCACCTACATAGTCGGAATCTGCTTTATCGCTCAGCAAATGATCCGCTCCATCCAGCGAAACAAAACTCTTCGGATGCATGGCAGACTCATACATTTTCTGGGCATTTTGGATATCTACAATCTGATCTTGAGGAGAGTGCATGATCAGCAAAGACTTCTTTAGCGACTTTAGATCATCTGACAGATCATGAGACGTCACATCCTGCAAAAACTGCTCTTTGATCACAAAAGGTCTTCCTCCAATATTGACCTGAGCACAACCTTTCTCTTTCACCTCCTCCTCTTTTTCCTCAAATAGATGAATGACATGATCTGGTGAAGCGGGTGCTGCCACAGTTGCTACCGCCAGAATGTCCTTCAAACGAGATGCGGCCATCACGACTGCAGCCCCACCCAGCGAATGACCAATCAACAGCTTGGGCGATTCATGGTTTTCTGCCAACCAATTGGCTGCAGATAGGATGTCCTCCACATTGCTGCTAAAATTGGAATCAGCAAAATCCCCTTCACTGCTCCCTAAGCCTGTAAAATCAAAACTGAGAATAGCAATCCCATTGTGACGCAGGGACTCGGCAATGTTGCGGACAGCATTCAGATTTTTGTTGCAGGTAAAACAATGGGCAAATATGCCGTAGGCGATGGGTTTTTGATCAATGGGAAGCAAAAGCTCCGCCGCTAAATCAAAGCCTTTTTCGTTTTGAATGGTAATTCGTTTTTGCGTCATGGTTGTTTTCTTTCTTCCATTAACGAAAGAAAATTGCAATGCGTTCGGTTAAAGGCTATTGATCGATACAATAGACGATCTCCAAAAACAGCTTGTCAGCCACCTCTTTATCCTTGTCAGATTTTAACTCCTTTAGAATTCCTCCGCATTGGATCACCTTGTTGGGCAACTTACCCTTTCCTTTGGCGTGAGCCACGATGAAAGTTTGGTCTGATTCCTCATCTCTCAATTCATAGACATCATAGTTGTCGATAATGGGAATCATCGTAAAAGTAGTCACCGACCCAGCCATAATCGGAATCATTATAAAGCCCATAAAATCAGTTTTATTTAAGCTCCATTTAGGAATACCCGTGATTACTACACTTTGACCCGTATATCCATACTCCACAGCTTCGTGCACATTGTATCGATCCAATGGTTGTTCAGCCATCTTCTTTTGCAATTTGGTAGGCATCATGTCATAGATTCTTTGCTTTTCTTGAGAAGAAAAATTGAGCATAGACATCTCAAGGAAAATCTTCATCTTTTGCTGATCTGAGAAAACTCCGGCAGCCTTGGCCAACTCTGCGGCAGTGATCTCTCCATCATTGGCATCCGTCATGAAATTATAAAAGCGACCCCCATTATCCAGGGTCTCAATGGCCGAATGAAAATCAGAAAAAGTTTGAATGAATTGCATAGGAATATAGGTAGTAACTAATCTTTAGTTCTCAAAATATCGAAAAGCATCGATAATGTCCAGATAGAAGCCACCAAATCTGGCATCCCGTACCCAAACAGAATAATGCATTTGAACCATCAAGCTTCTGCCAACTTTTTCAGGCTTTCGTTCATGGCCTTGAATCCATCTAGCGTTTCTCCTTCCAGCTTTTTCCTGAGCATACCCACCAGCAAACCACTAAAATATTCGCCATGAAACAACTCTACTCCACCGTCCCTTTCTTCGAGAATGAAGTAATGCTCTCCATCAAATAGACCTTTGAAAAGCAATTTGCCTTTCCATCGAAACTCACTGTTCTCCTTTAAGGCAAGGACTTCTGGTTTAAAATTCATGCCCGGGAGTGACACGCTGATAGTATTTCCTACCTCCGGATTTCCCTTTATTTCTTTGACCAGGGGGTTCCAATCGGGGTATTTTTCAAAATCCATCAAGATCGACCATACCTTCTCGGCAGGCGCATTAAT
The DNA here is from genome assembly GCF_025833875.1 of Reichenbachiella ulvae. Taxonomy (NCBI): domain Bacteria; kingdom Pseudomonadati; phylum Bacteroidota; class Cytophagia; order Cytophagales; family Reichenbachiellaceae; genus Reichenbachiella; species Reichenbachiella ulvae. Next base: position 4,095,875 of record NZ_JAOYOD010000001.1, read on the forward strand.
CAGGATATCGGAGCTGATACTCAGTTTCATAGGTGAGATTAGTTTGATTCAAAAGACAAGAAAAATAAAATATTGACTAAAACATACAGCTAACGAGAATAATTGGCTTTTAGCATAAGTCACATCATTACCTAAATATTAAGAATGATGAATGGCATGTTATCACTTCTCAGAATTGATTAATTTGAGCCAAACATATTTTACTACTATGCCAATGAGCCGAACTGAAACCATCCATGCACTGGAAAACAATTATTTTGATTTGATCATCATCGGAGGGGGAATTACTGGAGCTGGTATCGCTCTGGACGCGGTGTTGAGAGGATTGAAGGTTGGACTGGTGGAACAAAGCGATTTTGCTTCGGGCACAAGTAGCAAATCCACTAAGCTGATACACGGTGGACTCCGGTATCTCAAGCAGTTCGAATTTGGGCTGGTTCGGGAGGTTGGAAAGGAAAGAGCCATTCTCCACAAATTGGCTACCCATCTCGTTCGCCCGGAAAAAATGCTGCTACCACTGACCAAGGATGGAAACTATGGAAAAATCATTGCCTCCGTAGGATTGATGGTCTACGATGTGCTGGCAGATGTAGAAAAAGCAGATCAGCGACGCATGCTGACTCCTGAAGAAACTTTGGATTTGGAGCCCTTGCTCACCGCGGACAAAATAGAGGGAGGCGGTATCTATTCCGAATATCAAACCGACGATTTTCGTCTGGTCATCGAACTACTCAAGGCTGCCGAAAAAGAAGGCGCCACAATCCTGAACTATGCCAGCTGCACCGGCTTCCTGAAAAAAGGGGGTAAAATCGCCGGCCTTACGGTCATGGATGAAATCGAATCGAAAGAATTTTCGATCTACTCAGACTATGTAATCAATGCAGCTGGGCCCTGGTCCGATCTGGTACGCAAATTTCAGGAAGAAGTATCTGGTAAAAAACTCCATCTGACGAAAGGGGTTCATTTGGTTGTCCCCTTTGAGAAGATGCCCATCAAACAATCTATCTACTTTGATGTGCCGGATGGTCGCATGATGTTTGCCATCCCTCGAAACAACGTGACCTATATCGGAACTACCGATACGACCTACAAGCAAAACCTGAAAGACATCAAAACCAACCTGGACGATGTTCATTACCTGATAGATGCAGTCAATCATTATTTCCCAAACTTGACCTTGAAGCCTGAAGACGTGGTTTCCTCCTGGGTAGGTGTAAGACCCCTGATCGAAGAGGAAGGAAAATCAGCATCGGAAATCTCTCGAAAGGATGAAATTTTCATCTCCGATCAAGGCTTGATCACCATCGCTGGAGGCAAACTGACTGGCTATCGCAAGATGGCCAAGCGAGCCATGGAAACCCTGCTCGAAATCCGAGCGGACAAAACAGGAAAGAGCATTCCCAAGTGCAAAACCAAAAAATACAAACTACCTGGCAACAGTTTCAAATCACAAAAGGAAGTAGAAACTTACAAAGAAGAGCTAAGCCAAAAATATCCTGATATCGCTGTGCGGGAAATTGCCTACATGGTAGATCTCTATGGCAATCAAAGCGAAGAAATTCTAAAGGCCACTACCTCGGGCACTAGTCTGATGGAAAGCGAAATCAGCTTTTGCATCGAAAAGGAATGGGTGCAGCATCTTTCCGATTTTTACATTCAACGAAACGGGCGATTGTTCTTTGATATCGAAGGGGTTCGCAGCAGTCTGGAAGCGGTCGCCTCCACCATGCAACAAAAGCTGGGCTGGACCGATAGCCAAAGACAGCAGGAAGTTGTAGATTTGAATGAGAAAATAAAAGACGCGACTATATTTACTTGACATGATACTTTGGGGGATAGACTTGGGCGGAACGAAAATTGAAGGGGTGATCTTAGCGTCTGATACCAAAGAAGTTTTGTTCCGAGAAAGAGTAGCCACCGAAGGCGATCAGGGATATGACCATGTGCTGAATCAGGTCGCCAATCTGATCGAAATTCTAAAATCAAAATCAGGACTGATACCCGAAAAAATAGGCATGGGAACTCCCGGATCTACTGATCCAGAAACAGGCCTACTCAAAAACTGCAATGCCGTTCACCTCAATGGGAAGCCATTAAAAAAAGATCTCGAAGATCGTCTCCAAATTCCATTTACCCTGGCCAATGATGCCAACTGCTTTGCGCTGGCCGAAACCCATATGGGTATAGTCCAGGATCTGGCACCCGATGCGAAAGTGGTCTTCGGGGTAATCATGGGCTCTGGAGTCGGCGGTGGACTGGTGGTCAATGGACAGATCATCAACGGTGCCCATGGAATCGGCGGGGAATGGGGTCACAATTTCTTAGATGAAAGTGGCGGCCCCTGCTACTGTGGCAAAACTGGCTGTACAGAAACAGTGATCGCTGGACCCCATCTGGAAAGATTCTATGACGAGCGGTCTGGTCACAAAAAAGGCCTGAGGCAAATCATGGCAGACAGAGCAACCGACCCCATAGCCCAAGCCACCTACGATCGATTGATACATTTTTATGGAAAGGGGATCTCGACGATCATCAATATGATCGATCCTGACGTCATTGTAATCGGGGGCGGAGTGGGCAACATCGACGAACTCTATACCGAAGGGTTGGAGTCGGTGAAAAAACATGTGTTTAATACCAGCTGCCAAACCAAAATTCTAAAACCTAAATTGGGCGACTCTGCGGGCGTATTTGGAGCCGCCTATTTATAATCCTATGAACGAACAACCTGTCCTTCTGATCACCGGTGCCTCCTCAGGCATTGGCAAAGCTTGTTTCGACTATCTATTTTCTAAAGGCTACAAGGTCTATGGAACCAGCCGCAAACCCGGGGACCAAAATCCCTATCTGCTAAAAATGGATGTGAACAACAAAAAGTCCATCGATGCGGCCATTCGGCACCTGATCAACAAAGAAGGACGAATCGATGTGCTGATCAACAATGCCGGGATATCTGTAGTCGGTGCAGCAGAACTCACCAGCGAAGAAAATGCTCGCCTGCAGATGGAAACCAATTTTTGGGGAGCTGTGCAGGTGACCCATGCCGTATTGCCACATATGCGCAAAAAGCAAACTGGAAAAATCATCAATGTCAGTTCGCTCGCTGGTTTGTTCGCCATTCCTTTTCAAGGATTCTATACCGCCAGCAAACATGCCCTTGAAGGATACAGCGAGGCACTCCGTATGGAACTAAAAGCCATGAACATCCACGTCTCACTGATCGAGCCAGGGGATTTCAAAACAGAAATCTCGCAAAACAGGATTCTCTCGAATGAAAGAGAAGATAAGGATTACAAAAAAGGCTTGGCCGCTGCTATGGAAATCATTGTCAAAGGGGAGCGAAAAGGAGACAAGGCCATCAAAGTCGCCAAGCTCTGTCAAAAAATCATCCAATCTAAACGACCCAAACTGCGCTACCGAATAGGCAAACCACTGGATCTATCTGCAGCAGTCCTAAAAAAAATTTTACCTCAACGACTTTTCGAATGGTTGATCATGGGTCATTATCAACTGAACAAAGCAAAAAAAATATAAGCCAGTCGCAGAATGAGTATTGATATTTTGTGAATAAATTCGATTCAACATGACCGTAAAGGAAAGAATCGTCGCAGTATCCGATCTCTTGGATGCCGCCACTGAGCACATCAACATCCTTAGAAATATCGCCTGGCCCAATCAGGTACAAGTAGCATTTTTCAAAAACAAAATGCAAAAGTTACCCGTGGTGGAATATTCTAAATATGACCCGACCCCTGTATTGGAACTGGTAGGTCAGGTACGAAAACGGCTAGGGATAGACCCTGTCCTCGACGAATGGGCAGGAAGAATTGCTGATCGTCTGGAAAGCAGCGCCCGACTACTGCAGAGCCGAGGTACCCGCGAGTTTTTCGAACATTCTACAGCGATGTATGGCAGTCCCAAGGATATTCTTCCAGATGGAGAAAGTACTGCACTGGATTTGGCTCATCATTTTGGCTCCCTGTTCGAAAACATCAAAAATTTCGATCTGGGTACGCCGGTCAAAGAAGTGGTTTCTCCACAGGAATTGGCCAAAAAAATGGAAAAGGCCATTGACAAAATGTTTGGGGATAAGGGACCTAAGGTCCAATTGGATGACACCATCTCCTCCAAAGCCATCGCAGGTCGACGCAGGGTAGCCATCAATCCCAATGCGGTATTTAGTGACAAGGACATCAAACAGCTGATCGAACATGAAATCCATATCCATGTGGCTACCTCTATGAATGGACAGGCACAAGATCAACTCAAAATCCTCGGTGCAGGACACTCGGGAACTACCGAGACGCAGGAAGGATTGGCTGTATTTTCGGAGTTTATCATGGGCTGCATCGATCTGGAGCGCACCCGGAGATTGTCGGATCGCGTGATTGCCACGCAAATGGCCATCGATGGCGCGGATTTCATTGACGTCTACCAATACTTTTTGGAGAAAACCGACGACCTGAACAAGTCCTACGATGGGGCTAAAAGAGTTTTCAGAGGTGGTGATGTGAAGGGTCGAGCACCCTTCACGAAGGATATCGTGTATCTAGAAGGGCTAGTCAGAGTACAGAGTTTTCTTTCGGTGGCCATCGCGACAGGCAAGTTCGAATACCTGAATCTCCTTTTCTGTGGCAAATTGGATCTGGCGGATATCCCAGCCCTAAAGCAACTCAACGAAATGGGACTAATCCGACCACCGAAATATCTGCCCCCCTGGATTCAGGACAAAAGGTATTTGCTGACTCATCTGACCTTTATTTCTTTCCTCAGTAGCAAAGAATCCACGGTACTTCATGAGCACTATAGGGAATTGTTGGTTTAGGAAATGAATAGTTTGGAAAACCTGCGAGAGGGAACCGTCAAGGGTCAATAAAGTAGAAAAATGCATTTTTCTCGCTTCCGCAGACTGGAGAATGAAGAAAAATCAATTTTTGGGCCTTCCGCGAAGTTGCAGAATGAAGAAAAACGCATTTTTGGGGCTTCCGCACTTTTGGGGAATGGAGAAAAACCAATTTTTGGACCTTCTCCAAGTTGGGGAAGGCTGCCGAACGCATTTTTCTGCTTTCCACAAACTGGGGATTGCCGCCGCATGGATGTTTGGGGTTTAATTGGTAAAGCCTACCGGAAAAATCGGGTCTATTCAGTGAACTGTGTCAACTCTTTAGTCGTTTTTTTGTTGATTTCTTGGGTTGTTCGTCTCACAGCTGGTTATCTACTACAAGAGACTGAAGAGTTGGAAATTTCTTTGATATCACCTTTCTGGTAAGGCCTGTGTATGGTGCGTGTCGTTTGATAATAGAGCCAAAGTAGTGAAAATCTGCCGAACCGACTAGCGAATCGGTAAGAGCTACGTTCCGCCGATCTTTCGGTGCGGCGAACTGACCTCACTATAAGCAATAAAGTCATTTCCCGCAGCAGATGCACGGGTTCGTTCCGCCAAGGCTGGCTAAATGCTCAGTTCGCACATGCATCTATACGCCATGTTACCAGCATTCTTCAATACGTACTAACTAGCAGTGTTGATTTGTAATTGTAAATTGCCAGAGAACTTGGCTCCTTCAGAACATTAATTGCTTTGATGTCTGATTTTTTAAGAGCTTCTAAAAAAGTCCGGTATTCGTGTTCATGTCTAAAAGGTCTTCCATTTATGACAATGATAGGGTTAGGGTTTAATTGCAACCAATCAGACTTTTCTTCAAGAATATACTGATAGGCAGAGTCACCGCTTTTGGAGGTTTGTTCGGAAGCTTTCGTGATGATCGTGATTAAATCATATTTTATAGTTTTTGAACCATTTTGGATTGTTGAATCATTTGAAAGCACTGAAAATTCTAGAACGTCATTAATATCGAGTTCTGCCAAAGTTCTGCCTGCAACTAATTGATTAACAATTTTATCATCAATAGTCAGAATAAACTCCCTATTAGTTGTTAACCCGCTACTGTTAGAGTATTGTTTCACAAGAGACTCTAGTTTGTCACGGTCTTCTTGTGATAAACTTGGTTCCTGAGTGCTACAGCCAATACAAAAAATGATGATTAATAAAAGAAGTAGCTCAGATGGTTTCTTCATGCTATAATTTATTGCTGGTAACAATTTAGTAAAAGAATGCACTTTATGAGCAATGCATCATTCCCAAAAATAACACAATCCCATCCCCACAAAAACCCATGACTTGATTTTACGAGATGGATAGAAACCCAAAGCTTTTCTATCTTTGACCCCCATCAAAAAATTGGACATGAAACTAGTATCCTACAACGTGAACGGAATCCGTGCCGCCATCAAAAAGGGCTTGATCGAATCTTTAGAAAAAATGGAAGCAGATATCGTTTGCTTTCAGGAAACCAAAGCCCAGGATGATCAGGTCAAAGAAGCGCTCGGAGACGTCCCGTACCACATATTCAGCAACAGCGCAGTTAAAAAAGGATACAGCGGTACAGCGATACTTTCTAAAAAAGAACCCATCAGTGTGAGCACTGATATGGGAATCGAAGACCATGATCAGGAAGGTCGCGTGATCACCGCAGAGTTTGAAGAGTTTTTCCTGACCAATGTTTATGTCCCTAATTCCAAAAATGATCTGAGCCGATTGGATTATCGCAAAGGCTGGGATGCGGATTTCAAAGATTACCTGAAAGAGTTGGAAAAAAAGAAACCTGTAATCGTCTGTGGAGACTTTAACGTTGCGCACAAAGATGTGGATCTGGCCCGACCCAAAGCCAACTATGACAAGTCAGCGGGTTTCACCCAGGTAGAAATCGACGGCATGGACAATTTCGTCGGGGCGGGTTTGATCGATTCGTTTCGACACCTGCATCCAGATGCTACGGACAAATACACCTGGTGGAGCTACCGAGCCGGTGCTCGTGAAAGAAATGTGGGCTGGAGGATTGATTATTTTTTGGTGAGCGAATCTATGGCCCCACGCCTCAAAAAAGCAGAAATACATAAAGAATACGAGGAGAGCGATCACTGCCCTGTCAGCATCACGCTGGGCTAATTTGTGTTAAGTGTAAATTTTACGCATCTTTAATCCAGGCTTAACAAGCAAAGACTATTTTTGCACTTTGCCCCTGAATGCAGCGGGCAATTCGTTAGGGTTGAATATGATGAAAACGCTTTACCTCCCACTATTAAGTTGGACATTGCTTATGACTACAGTGGCTTGTACGCCTCAGCAAGAGGAGAAAAAATTTCCCAGAGTTGATGTTCAAGGTCATCGTGGTGCCAGAGGCCTGATGCCCGAAAATACCATTCCGGCTTTTATCAAAGCGCTGGAACTGGGAGTGACAACCTTAGAGCTGGACCTGGCGGTAAACAAAGACAAAGAGCTACTCGTGTCTCATGAACCCTACATGAATCACTTGATCGCATTAGACTCCAGCGGAAATCCAATACCCAAGGAAGAAGAAGTCAATCATAACATCTATCAGATGACCTATGATGAGATTAAGCGCTACGATGTGGGTTCGAAATTCGTGAAGCGTTTTCCCGAACAAGAAAAGTTGAAGGTTCACAAGCCTTTGCTCAGAGAAGTCGTCGATGCTGTCAATCAGTATCGAGAAGAACATCAACTGGGCGAAATACGTTATAACATAGAAATTAAAAGTCTACCTTTAGGAGACAGCATCTATCACCCAGCACCGGCAGAGTTTTGCCAATTGGTTTATGATTTTGTTCAGTCGCACATGGATCCTAAAAATGTCAATGTGCAGTCCTTCGATTTCAGGATTCTTCAGTATTACCACGAAAACTATCCCGAAATTGAGTTGGCCATGCTGATCGAAAACAGCCTGTCTATTGATGAAAATTTGACAGACCTCGGGTTTATTCCAGAGATATATAGTTGTTATCACCCCTTACTAGATAGTCAAAAGGTTGAGTATCTGAAAGCTAAAAATATGAAGGTGATACCCTGGACAGTCAATGAAGAAGAAGACATAAAAAAAGTACTCAATTGGGGAGTAGACGGGATTATTTCTGATTACCCCGATAGAGTTTTAAAACTTTTTGAGAAGTAAATTGCACGCGAGAAAAAGAGAGAAGAAATATGGATTTTCCAAGTTTAAGTGACATTAAGAGAGCGCATACACGCATCGCTCCTTATATCTACAACACACAGATTATGACTTCCAGTACCATAGACGAAATGGTAGGTGGACAGGTATTCTTCAAGTGTGAAAACTTTCAAAAGATTGGCGCCTTCAAAATGAGAGGTGCGGCTAATGTGATCATGTCCTACCGACCAGAGGAAAGAAGTGCTGGTTTTGCGACACACTCGTCAGGGAATCATGCCCAGGCAGTAGCCAAAGCAGCAGCAGAAGCAGGTGTAAAAGCCTACATCGTGATGCCTCACAATGCGCCTCCGGTAAAAATCGATGCGGTAAAGGGATATGGGGCTGAAATCACATTTTGTGAACCAACGGAAGAGGACAGAGCAAAGACCTGTAGAGAGGTAATCGAAAGAACCGGCGCAATTCAGGTACACCCCTACAATGACGCACGAATCATCGCGGGTCAGGCTACCGCTGCAAAGGAATTTATCGAAGAACAACCAGAACTGGATTTTATGATCACGCCAGTAGGTGGTGGTGGTTTGGCAGCAGGATCTGCATTGACACTAGGTCACGTGAGCCCAACGACCAAAATGATTTTGGCAGAACCAGAAGCAGTCAACGATACTTACCTATCCTTCAAGTCTGGAAAATTGCAAGGAGTAAAAGACCCTAAGTCAGTAGCCGATGGATTGCTAGTATCTGTAGGTCAGCTCAACTTCGAAATCATCAAAGAATATGTCCATGACATCTACTGTGTTTCGGAAGAAGAGATCATTCAAGCCATGCGCTTGGTTTGGGAAAGAATGAAATTGGTCATCGAACCCTCAAGTGCCGTAGCAGTAGCTGCCTTGTTGAAACACAAAGAAAAATTCGCTGGCAAAAAAACCGGAATCATCATTACGGGCGGAAATGTTCAGGTTAACGACCTACCTTTCTGATTCAATCTTTTGAAAGAAATTAAAGGCCTGCTTATTGAGCAGGCCTTTTTTGTTTCCATGCGGTTTACACGAACGGTTATGAGTCCTCCCGATTCTCAGCTATATTCATGGAAAATTTAGCTTTCATGAAAAATAACATTTACTACCTGTCTCTTTTTTTACTCCTATTGGCCTGTGAGCCCAAAGAATCTACCTCTCCAGTAGAAGCTGCCTTCAGCCTTTCACCAGAAGTGACCATTGCAGATCTAAAACAGGGATACGCAGATTCTTCCTTTAGCATATCTGAAGTCACCCAATTCTATCTGGACCGAATTCAGGCCATCGACCAAAGTGGCCCAAAACTGAACGCGGTATTGACAGTCAACCCTGACGCCATGAAAATCGCCGAGCAACTGGATCTGGAAATGCGCAATGGTCAAATCCGCGGACCCCTTCACGGTATACCCATTTTACTCAAAGACAACATTGACACGCGAGACAAAATGCCATGCACAGCAGGTTCGGTCATCATGAAAGAATCTTATCCAGATGCAGATAGTCCGCTTGCTGCACAGCTTCGAATCGCCGGGGCAATTATTTTAGGCAAAGCCAACCTGAGCGAGTGGGCCAATTTTCATTCTAGTTATTCTTCTAGTGGCTGGAGTGCACTGGGAGGACAAACCAAAAACCCCTATGACCTGAGTCGAAATCCATGTGGGTCGAGTGCAGGATCTGGTGCGGCTGTTTCTGCCAATCTCTGCGTGATTGCCATCGGTACAGAAACAAACGGATCCATCGTATGCCCATCCAATGCCAATGGTGTCGTGGGTATCAAGCCGACTGTCGGGCTCATCAGCCGAACGGGCATCATTCCGATTTCTTTTACACAAGACACAGGCGGGCCTATGGCCCGAAATATGACCGATGCGGTTATTGCTCTAGGAACGCTCACTAGCGAAGATGAAAATGACAGCAAAACTTTAAATCCAGATCGTGTGGCACTTAAAGACTACACACCCTATTTGAAAAAGGATGGATTGAAAGGAAAGAAAATTGGATTCTACAAAGAAGCACTCAAAGGACATAAAATCTTAACTTCTATCATGGAACAAGCCATTGACGACATGGAAGCGCAGGGAGCTGAGGTAGTAGAAATCGAAAACCTATTGCCATCAGAAGCTGAAGGAGATTCATATCAGGTATTGTTGTACGAATTCAAAGCAGGACTGAATGAGTACTTCGAGAATCTGGGAGAAGATGCTCCAGTGAAAAGCCTAAGTGAATTAGTAGAAAAGACCCTTGCTGATTCTGTGGAGATGAAATATTTTGATCACCAGATTTTGATCGATGCTGAGAAAAAAGGTGGACTGGATGAAGATGAATATCAAACCGCTCTGACCAGTATGCTGAAAGCCTCACGCGAAGAAGGTATCGATAAGGTGATGAACGAACTGGATCTGGATGCGATCATCGGACCTACCGGTTCACCTGCATGGCAGACTGATGAATTGAATGGAGACAACTATTCCATCTATAGTTCTTCGCCAGCAGCGATCGCTGGCTACCCTAGCATCTCTGTACCCATGGGTAATGTAGATGGCATGCCAGTAGGTATTTCATTTTTTGGACAAGCATGGACAGAAGCCAAACTGATCGAAATTGCCTATGCCTACGAACAAAGTACACAGCATCGTTTGACACCAGAGTTCAAAGACTAAACCCCTATTTGTATTGGGTATAAAACAAAAAAGGACAGCCAAATAGCTGTCCTTTCTTTTTCAGTTGATTTTCAATCAACCATAAATTTCATTTAAGATTCCTGCCAATCGAACACCAGCTTTGAGCAATCGCTCGTTTACTGTTCCGATGTGTTTGTAGTTGTACTCATAGGACAACCTACCGTTTTCTGGAATATCATAGATGGCCTCACGATAACCCATCGCTTCCTGAATCCAGACGTCAATGCCATCAGATTGCCATTGATCTCTTTCTTCGGTGGTCACATGATTGATCCATTTAGTATATTCAGTAAAACTCAACTGCTGATAATCGATCAATCCACTATCCCAAACGCGGTGCAAGTTCGACTTTTCCCACATGAACTCCACTTTGACATCATTTCCTCCTTTGTCTTCTCCATTGCCCACATGCAGAGGTTGATGAACATCCGCCACTACGTGAACAAGATATTTCAAATTCTCCAATTCGGTACCGTGGGTAAATTGTTTTGATTTCAATTCCTTAACCAACCTTTCGATGGTAGCGACTACATCTCCTTGCTCTGGTGTACCTACTTCTTCATAAGTTTTACCATCAGGAATAGTACAGTAGTGCCATGGCGTCATGTAATCATAGTCATCATTCGATCGAATAAAATCCATGTAGTTACCCACCATGTTTAAGTGCTCGTGTTTCAGGATTTTATGAATTTCATTTTTGGCCTTTCTGTCCAGATGCCAATAGGCGATATCGCCAACTACTCTGTGTCCTGTTTTTCCCCATCCCAATACAGTAAGTGAAGAAAATACCAGAACGATACTCAGAAAACTTCTCATATGATGTTGCTATTTAATTTGCCCTAAAGTTTCTCTTTTTTGAGAGAAAGCACAAATCGCTCCAATTATTTTATTGTTAGATAAAGGGACGATCTATAAATGCCTATATGAGCAAAATGAATTCAGAAATACAGTAGGCCTAAAATGAAATCAGCACGTCGAGCGACGTGCTGAAATACCAACCTAACCTTAACATCCGGGTTTCGAAAAACCCGAAACATCAATAATACTAACTAGAACTTATTACTATAGACTAAATGTAAAATGGCGGCTAAAGGTTTCATTTGATCAAAAAATAATTACCAAAGGGTCTGATTAAGAATATCAAGAGTCGTTAAATGGACATACCTTTGTCGGAATCGACGAGTTTTATCACAGCCAAAATCATTTTTGGTCAAACCCATTAGTATTGAAAAGCAAAGAGCTACTATCGATATACAAAGCGGATAGTCAGGTGGCTGGTCTGGCCGACCGAATCAAAGCCAACGAAAATATTCAGGTTAAAATAAAAGGATTGGTGGGTAGCATGGATGCTATCGTCGCAGCAGCGGTATTTCAAAAAAATCACCAAAACCACATCTTCGTTCTTCACGAAAAAGAAGAAGCGGCCTACTTTCATAACGACCTTCAGAATTTGTTGGGAGACAAAGAAGTGCTGCTTTTTCCCTCTTCGTACAAACGTCCCTATCAATTCGAAGAGACCGAAAATGCCAACATCCTGATGCGAGCCGAAATCCTCAATCGCATCAACAACAAGTCAAGTGCTGGAGAGCTAATAGTCACTTACCCTGAGGCGCTCACCGAAAAAGTAATCAACAAGAAATCCCTCGTCGAGAACACCTGGACTGCCAAAGTGGGTGAAGCTGTAGATACCGATTTTCTAAGTGAACTTTTGATCACCTATGGATTTGAGAAGGATGACTTTGTATACGAACCCGGTCAGTTTGCCATTCGAGGGGGAATCATCGATGTTTATTCCTATGCAGGCGAGTTGCCTTTTCGTATCGAACTATTCGGAGATGAAATAGAGAGTATCAGGACTTTTGATCCCGAAACCCAACTTTCGAAAGACAATCAAAAGCAAGTCAACATCATCCCCAATATCCAAACGAAACTATTGGAAGAGCAGCGCCAATCCTTCATGGATTATGTGCCCAACAATACTAAAATCTGGGTAAAGGATCTGCAGCAAACACTGGATGTAATAGACAAGTATTTCGAAAAAGCTACGGATAGCTTCACTTCGATCATGGAGGCCAGTGACCAATCAAGCATCGTGATGAAACCGGATCAGTTGTTCGAAACAAGTAGCAGCTTCGAGTCAGCGATAGAAAAATATGCGAAGATCGAATTCGGCAACCGGTACTATTTTAAAAACGCCGACAGCTTCAGTTTCGAAGCATCGGGACAACCCTCATTCCAAAAGAACTTTGAGCTGATGGCTGAAAGTTTCGAGGACTTCCAGCAAAAAGATTTTGCCACCATAATCGCTTCTGAGTCTGAAAAGCCGATTTCTCAGCTCAACTCGATTTTTGATGAAATCAATCCCTTCATCAAGTTCGATAGCCTGATCCTCAGTTTGAGAGAAGGTTTTGTGGATAAAAATGCGCGCCTGGCTTTATTCACCGACCACCAACTGTTCGAGCGATATCATCGATTCGCCGTCCGCAAAAAGCATTCTAAATCCAAAGCGCTCACACTAAAAGAGCTTCGTACCCTCAACCCTGGCGACTATATCGTACATGTCGATCATGGGATTGGTCGATTTGCTGGCCTGGATACGGTAGAGGTCAATGGCAACAAACAGGAATCTGTAAGAATTGTTTACCGAGATGATGATTTGCTTTATCTCAGTATTCATTCCCTCCACAAAATATCGAAGTATAGCGGCAAGGAAAGTGCACCCCCTCAAGTCAACAAATTGGGGTCACCCGAGTGGGAAACCAAAAAGAAAAAGGTAAGAGGAAAAGTAAAGGACATTGCCAAGGAGCTAATTGCACTCTATGCCAAAAGGAAAGCCGCTCCAGGTTTCGCTTTTTCCGAGGATACTTATCATCAGACCGAATTGGAAACTTCCTTCCTCTATGAAGATACACCTGATCAGGGCAAAGCATCCGATGATGTAAAAGCAGATATGCAAAAAGCCCACCCTATGGATCGGCTGGTCTGCGGAGATGTGGGGTTTGGCAAAACCGAGGTGGCGATACGTGCGGCCTTCAAAGCAGCCATCGAAGGCAAACAAGTGGCAGTTTTGGTTCCAACTACGATTCTGGCCATGCAGCATTACCACACATTCAAAAATCGTTTGGAGAACTTTGCTGTAGAAGTGGAATTCATCAATCGCTTCAGAACCACCAAAGAAATCAAGGAAATCCTAAAGCGAACAGCAGAGGGAAAAGTCAATATCCTGATCGGAACCCACCGCATCGTCAACAAAGACGTGAAGTTTCAGGATCTGGGTCTATTGATCATAGACGAAGAGCAAAAGTTCGGCGTAAAAATAAAGGACAAGCTAAAAGAAATGAAAGTCAATGTGGATACGCTTACCTTGAGCGCCACGCCGATTCCAAGGACTCTGCATTTTTCATTGATGGGGGCGAGAGACCTTAGCATCATCGCGACTCCTCCGCCTAATCGCCAACCAGTAACTACGGAACTACATGTCTTCAGTGAAGAAGTCACGCGAGATTCCATCAGTTATGAATTGCGTCGGGGGGGTCAGGTGTTTTTCGTTCACAATAAAGTGAGCGATATCGAAAGCATCGCCAACCTGATTCATCGACTCGTACCTGATGCCAGAGTTGGGGTAGCTCATGGCCAGATGGAAGGGCCCAAGTTGGAGAAGGTGATGCTAAAGTTCATCGAGGGAGAATATGACGTATTGGTGTCTACCAATATCATCGAATCAGGTTTAGATATTCCCAATGCCAACACAATCATCATCAACTCCGCTCAAAATTTCGGATTATCCGATTTGCACCAAATGCGTGGGCGCGTGGGCCGATCCAATAAAAAAGCTTTCTGCTACATGTTTACCCCACCTACGAGTAAACTTTCTTCAGATGCCAGAAAAAGACTTAGCGCCCTGGAAGAATTTACAGACTTAGGCGATGGATTTAAAGTAGCCATGCGAGATCTTGATATTCGCGGGGCTGGCAATCTTTTGGGAGGAGAGCAGAGTGGATTTATCACGGATATTGGTTTCGACATGTATCACACGATTTTGGATGAAGCGGTACAGGACCTGAAAGAAAACGAGTTCAAAGAACTCTTCGCAGATCAGAAAGTTGACCTGGAAAAGGCGCTGATTCAAGACTGCGTGATCGAAACGGATTTAGAAATCCTGATTCCGGAAGAGTATGTGAAAAACATTACTGAACGACTGAGCCTTTATACCCAGCTAGACAATATCAAAACCAATAGCGAATTAGCCGTATTTGCTCAGTCGGTCGAAGATCGATTCGGCAAAATTCCACAATCGGTATTAGACCTTTTCGAAACGGTGAAATTGCGTTGGTTAGCCATCGACCTGGGGTTCGAAAAAATCGTGATCAAGAATGGACGTATGAGATGCTACTTCCCTCCTCAAGATCATGACAGATATTACACCTCTCCAGTTTTCGGTAAGGTGATGGGCTACATCCAACAGCACCCAAAGGATTATCAAATCAAGGAAATGAAAGGCAAGTTGATGCTGATCATCAAAGGAGTAGATGATATCGCAGTATCGATCGAACAATTAGATCGGATCAAGTCTTCTTTTTGATTTAGATTTGGAAAAAAGGCGCTAGAAGCACTTTAAACCATGCTTGATCAGAAAACTGTACATCAGCAAAATTTGTATTTGTACTCAGGTGCGCTATTGGCCTATGCGTTCTACTACATAAGTAGAATACCTATGGACTATGGAAGCTGTCCTCTTTGCGATGCCCATCAGTACACTTTGGTTTATCGTTTTTTCGAAGAAGGTTTTTTCAGTCAAATCAAATTCCCCTATTACAATAGACCCCTGGTGCCCTGGCTAGCAAGTTTGATTCCTGACACAGCTATCAGGACGCATTTTGATATTATCAACTTTGGGTTTTTTCTCATTAGCATCGTAGCAATCCGGCAGCTATGGTTAGAGTTGAAAATCAATTTTTTGTTTCAAGTTTTGGGATTTGCATGGCTTTGTATTCACTGGACGGGAATCATTCGCTACAATCTCCACGACAATATCACCGTAGATGTACCTGTATATTTCTTTCAGGCCTTTGCGCTACTAGCATTTTTTCAAAATAAATTGAAGTGGCTCTATCTGATCACACCATTGGCTCTTTTGCAGAAAGAGTCTTTTTTGGCCATGCATGTGGTTTTGATTGGCCTTCATTTTTTTGATAAAAGAAAAACAGAAGCATGGAAAGGAGGAAAGCACTTGCTTCTCTCCTTGGTTTTCGCAATCGTTATCCAAAAGGGTATCCTATCTCTCTTGCCCGAATATGAAGACCAGCGTTCGTCCATAGGTGCCTTGCTCTATCATGGACGCTGGGCGCTGGAAGATCCCACTCGCTTTGCTCGTTGGTTCGCCGCTTTTGGTTTGGCCTATGGGGTTTTGCCTTTTATAGCACTTTTTCTTTTCCGATTGAAAAGGCTATTTGACTTTAGGTATCAAACTTTGGTGACATTGAGTTTGATGTATTGTTTTTTTGGAATATTGGCTGGAGAAGATCAAATCCGAATACTTTTTCTCGGCTTCCCTTTTATCATGTCAATCTCTTTGCTCGAATTGCAGCGATGTCCCAGATCCATTTCGATACCAGCTATTGTTTTGAGCTTAGTTTCACTCCGCCTCTATCCATTCTACATAGTTACAGCATGGGCCACAGATTTTGCACCTTTAGCCTACGTCTGGAAATGGTTCGCCTATTTCGTTTTTTCGACCTTGATACTCTTCGGAATTTACTTATTTCAGAAAAGGAAAATAAAGGGTAAGGGTACTTAATACTAAATATTTTGCATTTTATCCAGGCTTATTCACTTATGGCAATTGTTCCATATGTCTGACTTGAGCCTCACCATCTACTACGATCTTATTCTTTTCTTTATCGAATATCTGTGTTTTGATAGTAGCAATATGTTTTCCCTCCATCGTTTCAGTTATCTCCATCCTCACCTCATATGCTTGATCTGGAAATACAGGTCTTTTGAATGAAAGGTTTTGAGACAAATACAACGTTCCTTGACCTGGGAAATCCATCCCCAACACCTTTGAAATAAAAGCTGCGGAAAATATTCCATGCGCTATTGGTTGTTTGAAGGGAGTCGTTGCAGCATAATCGGCATCTAGATGAAGCGGGTTTTTGTCTCCCGAGATTTCTGCGAATAAATTTATTTGCTCTTGCGTAATACTGAACTCCGTTTGGTATTGATCTCCTACTTTTAACATGCTTTCAAATTTTTGGCAATATTAATCGATTCGTACCTGAACGCCATCATAGCTATCATCTACTTCTCCATCACCATCCCAATCGAGGGTAGCTCGAAACCTCACTCGATTACCTTGAATACGATAGTCGTATTTTGTAATACCGTTTTCTGACTCCATCACCAGTGAGTCATTTTCAATCCACCATTTTCCAAGCGTAGTATTGAAATTTTGTCCATCCAGCGTGAAATACTGAGATGCAAAAGTGCTGTCTGAATTAAAGGTCGTTTCGATGGGTTTTATTTTTAATACTTCTTCCCATTCACCTTCATTTGCTTGAAGCAAGGAGTCATTCTTTTTCATCCGCTTCATGGTTACCAACAAGGTTACATTAGCCCACGTACCAATCAGAGGGTTTTCTTTCAGGTTGGTTTGTGCTTGATTCTGTTCTTTTTTTTCATTGGTACATGCGCCCAACATCAGACAAAATAAAGCCATTGGAATTAATCTTTTCATGAATTAAAGATATGGCTTAAGCTATAGAAAAATAGATTTTCTCGAATTGACATGGATACAAACGTATAAATAATTAATTTGAGACATCTTATTACGCAAATAATACTACGATTATGAACTTATTGAAACCAACTATCGCTTTGCTTATCTGCATGCAGGCGATGATGGCCCACGCCCAAAAAGAACCTGTCAAATTTTCCAAAGACATCATGCGAAAGGATTTAGAAATGACACACTACGAAAAAGACTCGTCTGCTAGTGCCGTTATTCTTTGCGACTATGGTCGATCATGGATTGATTATGGATCTGAACAGTTTCAAGTCAAACATGAGAGAATAACACGTATCAAAATCCTGAACAAAGACGGATATAAATATGCGGATCATTCTTTTACCCTGTAAAGGGATGGTAGTTCAGAAGAAACTTATAATGGCCTAAAAGGCTACACGTATAATTTTGTTGATGGAAAACTAGAGAAAACAAAACTGGATAAATCTTCAATTTTCGAAGAAGAGGTGGACGATAACCATGAAAAAATTAAGTTCACCATGCCAAATGTGCAGGTAGGTAGTATAATCGAATACACTTACGAAATCACCTCAGATTTTTTATTCAACTACCAGGGTTGGCAATTTCAATATGACATTCCTGTGGTATGGAGTGAATATAGAGCCAAGTTTATCGAATACTATCATTACAACAGAGACTTTCAGGGGTATCTCGCACCTACAATCAATGAAACGACTAGAGGGAGTCAATCTTTTACCGTTCATACTTCTGCTGAAATAACCATGAACGGACGTCAATCAGGATCAATAGATACCTACACGGCACAATCGAGTGAAGAACGTCTAGTTCTACAGGACATTCCTGCGTTTATAGAAGAGCCCAATCTTACAACGGTAAGAGACTACATTTCTATGGTAAATTATGAGCTTGAATATATCGATTGGCCTGGTAAACCCATCAAAAGAGTTAGAGGAAATTGGGAATCTGTAAATAAAGAAATGAAAGATAACACCTATTTCGGAGGTCGTACTAAAGGAAACCTGTTTTTGAATAGTGTAGTAGACGAAACCATTTCTGAAAGCGATTCTGATCAGGAGAAGATTGAAAAACTCTTTATCGCTATCTCCCAACATATGAATTGGGATGGAAGCAATTCAAAATATGCCAGATACAATTTGAAACAGGCATACGACGAAGGAAAAGGAAGCAGTGCAGATATCAATCTAATGCTAGTCAGCATTTTGAATAAAGCTGACGTAAAGGCAGAACCGGTTTTGATCAGTACTAGAAATCATGGGATGGTCAAAGAATTTAAAGCTGTAACGAGCCAGTTCAATTACGTTATATGTAAAGCAAGTTTTGGTGATAAATATGTCTTATTAGATGCAACGGAAAAATATCTCGGACCTGGTGTGCTTCCTGAAAGATGCCTGAACGGTAAGGGTCTCGTTATTTCAGATAATGGGCCTTCATGGGTAGAATTAAGTTCGAATGTTAAAAGACAAGCAAAAGTGTCTTGTTTAATCAGTATTAATGATAATGGTGAGTTAAACGGAAACATTAATTCTGCCTATGATGGATATTCAGCGCTAAAATTGAGAAAATCTTATTTCACCAAAGGAGAAGAAAGCTTCAAAGAAGACTTGATGGATTATGCTGAATGGAACATAGATAGCTTAGCATTTAAAAACGCTTCTAATATCAGTGAGTCCTTCGAGCAAAGTCTTACTTTTTCAAATGCCAAAAATGCTGAAGCTATGGGCAGTTTGATTTATCTCAACCCTGTGTTGATGAATCAAATCAACGAAAACCCATACAAACTGGAAGAAAGGGTATATCCGGTAAGTTATCCAAGTATGATCTCAAAGGATTACTATGTCACTTTTGAAATCCCAGAAGGATATGTTATAGATGAAAAGCCCGAAGACACCAATATGATGATGCCAAATCGTTCGGCTCAATTTGTGTATAGAATCATTCCAATGGGTACAGACAAATTTGCTGTGCTTTGCCAATTCAAAATCAACAAAACAATGTTTGTGCAAGAAGAATATCCATACCTCAAGGCATTTTATGCTCAGGTGGTTGATAAAATGAACGAACAGATTGTTTTGAAAAAATCCTAACTAGATGATTAACTGGAAGAAAATTCTAAGTGGCTTGCTATTTTTTGTAGCAAGTCCACTTTTCGCACAGAATTACAGCATCGACCAAATACCGGATAGCTTACTAGAAAATGCCAATGCTGTTTATTTCGTAGACGAGATGGTGCATGAAATCATAAATAGTGAATCGGCTATTCAAAAATCTCACGTAGTAATAGCGATCCTGAACAAAAAGGCCAAAAATCTCGCTGATCAGACAGTATATTATGATGGTTTTCGAAAAATAAACCGTTTCGAAGGCAAAGTCTATGATGCAAATGGAGAATTAATTGATAAAACCAGAAAATCCGATATATATGACCGGAGTGCAGTTTCTGGCTCTACGATCTATTCAGATGGCCGACTACAATATCTGGATTTGACTCAAAATGAATACCCATACATTGTAGAGTTTTGGATTGAGCGAGAATATCTAATGACCTATTCTACTCCCAACTGGTATGTCATGCCAGGCTCTAATGTATCAGTGATGAAATCGCATTTTTCCGTAACTAGTCCGGATCATTTGATGCCCAATTTTAAATTGGAAAATACAGATCAAAAATTCTATGAAATAAAAAGGGGAGGCAAAACCACACTGTCAATTTCTTATTCGAATATGAAAGCAGTAGAAAAGGAACCCTATGGGCCTTCAGTTTCAGAATTTACTCCAGTTATATTCAGCAGCCCTTCTCAGTTTAGCTACGATGGCTATGCTGGTACGATGTATTCGTGGCAAGAATATGGAAAATGGATGTTGCAACTAAATGAAGGCAAAGATGATATCTCATTATCCACAATAGAAGAAATAGAACAACTCACGAAAAATGCAAATTCGGATGAAGAGAAAGCTCGGATCGTATACGATTACCTCCAGAACAAAACACGATACGTTAGTATCCAACTCGGAATAGGTGGACTTCAGCCATTTCCTGCGAGCACGGTAGATGAGTATGGATATGGAGATTGCAAGGCTCTTTCGAATTATACTCAAGCTCTCTTAAAAGCCATTGATGTCGAATCATATTATACTATTGTTTATGGTGGAGAGAATCCCCCGTTTAGAAAACTTGATAAGGATTTTACAATGGACGTATTCAACCATATTATACTTTGTGTTCCCAATCAAGGTGATACCTTATGGTTAGAGTGTACCAGCCAAACCAATCCTTTTGGATATCAGGGAAATTTTACTGGAGACAGAGATGTCTTACTGGTTACTCCTGAAGGAGGAAAATTGGCTCACACCACCATATACGAAAAAGAGGATAACCTACAATTCACCAAGGCCAATGTTTCAATTCTAGAAGGCGGAGATGCTAAGGCATCTTTCAAAAGAATCTATACGGGTCTGCAATACGAAAATAATAACCTCAATTGGAAAATAAATGATGGTGAAGATGAACTGAAAAAGTGGATTTATAACAACACTCAAGTTTCCGATTTCAAGATCAATGATTTTTCCTTCGAATTGAAAAAAGATAAAATACCTTCCATCATAGAAGAGGCAGATATCAGCATTCATAGTTTAGCATCAGGCAAAGGCAAAAGAATGTTTATCACACCAAACTTGATGAATCGCTGGGAATATGTCCCCAAACGAATGAGTGATAGAAAAACGGAAGTCGAATTGACAAGTTGCTATATCGATAGCGACAGCATCATCTATGAGGTACCCGAAAAATATCATGTAGAATTTATACCTGAAGATATTTTGATAGAAACTGAATTTGGAAAATATGAGGCTCATTTTTCATTCGACAATCATCAACTCATCTATACCAGAAGGTTAGCCAAAAACAAAGGCCGGTTTCCAAAAGAATCTTACCAAAAGTACCGAGAGTTTACAGAGAACGTAAAAGAGGCAGATCACAAAAAGGTCGTATTTATCGACAAGACATAACAAAAAAGGCTTCCAAAATTCGGAAGCCTTTTTCATTTGTTGGAATCTTTAATTATTTCAAAAACTCATAGACACCAGCGACACCTTGTCCACCACCTACGCAGGCAGTGACTATTCCATATTTCTGTTTCCTACGACGCATTTCGTTGAGCAACTGAATAGATAGTTTTGCTCCGGTACATCCCAGCGGGTGACCCAATGCAACAGCTCCTCCATTTACGTTTACAATTTCCGGATTCAGTTTTGCTTCTTGGATAACTGCTAAAGCCTGAGTAGCAAATGCCTCGTTCAATTCGATTTGCTCAATGTCATTCAATTTCAATCCAGCTTGCTTCAATGCCTTCGGAATGGCCTCAACCGGACCAATACCCATGATTCTTGGACTGACACCTGCTGCGGTATATGTCACCATTCTCGCTATTGGCTCTAGATTTAATTCTTTCACCATTTTCTCAGACATTACCATCACGAAAGCCGCTCCATCAGAAGTTTGAGATGAATTACCAGCGGTAACCATCCCTCCCATTTTAAATGCAGGCCTCAATTTCGCCAAACCATCCATAGAGGTACCTGGCCTTGGGCCTTCGTCAGTATCCACTACAAAATCACGATCAACTTTTTTGCCTTCTTCGTTCACATAAGTTTCGTGCACATTGATTGGCAGAATCTCATCTTTGAACTTTCCGTCTTTGATAGCGGCCAGTGCCTTGTTGTGAGAATCAACTGCAAACTGATCCGCCTGCTCACGGCTAATTCCGTAATCCTTAGCGATTTCTTCGGCTGTAACACCCATCGACAGATAGTACTCCGGATTATTCTCCGCTATTTTCCAATTCAGAGCAGTTTTATATCCCATCATCGGTACGAGTGACATGGATTCTGTTCCACCCGCAATGATACAATCCGCCATGCCCGCTTTAATTTTGGCAGTAGCCATGGCGATGGTTTCCAGTCCTGATCCACAGTATCTGTTGACTGTAACACCAGGTACTTCCATCGGCAATGAAAGTAGGGAAATCATTCGACCCATTTGCATGCCTTGTTCTGCCTCGGGGATGGCATTGCCCACGATCAGGTCATCTATTCTTTTTGGATCCAGCTCCGGTACTTCTTTTACCAAATGCTTAATCACGTCAGCAGCCAGATCGTCCGGACGGGTAAATCTAAAGCCTCCTTTTTTGGCCTTTCCTACTGCTGTTCTATATCCTTTTACTATGTATGCTTCCATTTTTTAGATATTAGTATTTAGACTTTTGGATTCTAGACTTTCGCCAAAAACCCTTATCATTTTTTGAATTTCATGTATTTCAGAGGTAATCACCTCCTTTTGTTCCGAATTGATAAAATTCAAATTTTTACTTATTACCAATTGCGTTTCTAGTTCACATAGTGAACCCATTGCTATACTCAAGAATTGTCTGAACTCCTTGTCTGATTTTCTACCTGATCCTTCCGCAATATTGGATGGAACAGATACTGAACATCTTCGAATTTGATTGATCAAACCAAATTTTTCAGATTCTGGATATTGTGAAGTGATTTGATAAATTTCAGTAACCAAATCTACCCCACGCTTCCAAATATTCAGTTTCTTAAAATCATGCATTTGTCTAGTTTCTAGAATCTAAGATCTAGCTTCTATTGTCTAGTATCTAAATACTAGTTCCTCAACGGCTTGCCTTTAAACAAAATGCTGTGGATTCGTTCCAGCGTTTTGGGTTCAGCTGTTAGACTGAGGAAAGCTTCTCTTTCCAGATCCAATAGATACTGCTCGGAAACCAAGGTCGATGAGGTCAAATCACCACCACTCATCACGTAGGCCAATTTTTTGGCAATTTTCGCATCGTGCTCGGAAATATAATTTCCGTAAAGCATGCCTGTGATGCCCGCCTCGAACATCGCCATCGAACTACGTCCATGCACTTTGATATCTGTTCGTTCCGTAGGTCGGGTGTATCCTGCCTCTGCCATTTCGATCGCTCTGGCTTTGGCATCCGCCAAAAGTCTCGATCGATTCAATGTCACTCGATCCGATGGTCTGAGAATATTCATCTCCGCAGCTTCAGCAGCTGAAGTGGCCACTTTGGCTGTCGCTATATTCATAAAATACTTTTGTAGCGTATTTAGTTCTGGATCTCCCTCGCCATATTCGTCAGAAGAGCGAAGAGTCATCTCCTTGGTGCCGCCACCGCCAGGAATCAAACCCACACCGACTTCTACCAGACCGATATAAGATTCAGCATGTGCCTGAATCGCGTCGCAGTGCAATGACAATTCGCAACCGCCACCCAGCGCCATCCCAGATGGAGCCGATACGACCGGAATATCCGAAAATCGTGCTCGGGTCATCGTCAGCTGGAATTGGCGAATCATCAGATCGATTTCGTCATATTCCTGATCAGAGGCAAACATGAAAAGCATCGCGAGGTTAGCTCCGGCAGAAAAATTCTGTCCCTCGTTTCCGATCACTACGCCACGGAAATTTTCTTCCGCCATAGAAATTGCTGTATTGATCCCTTCGATCACCTCACCTCCTATAGCATTCATTTTAGTATGAAATTCTACATTCAAAATTCCATCACCCACATCGTAAACAGTTGCTCCTGGATTTTGGTAGACCACCTTGTTCTCCTTGAAGGCCTCTAGGATAATGAAGCCTTCTGTACCCGGTATCACTTTGTACGATTTCGAAGGAATATCGTAGTAAAGCTTCTTACCATTTTCGAATTTGTAGAAGCTCTCGTGACCCGCATCGATCATCTCATTGACCCAGTCTGCAGGAGCCATTCCGGCGGC
This sequence comes from Reichenbachiella ulvae, assembly GCF_025833875.1. NCBI lineage: Bacteria > Pseudomonadati > Bacteroidota > Cytophagia > Cytophagales > Reichenbachiellaceae > Reichenbachiella > Reichenbachiella ulvae. The sequence continues at coordinate 4,120,182 of NZ_JAOYOD010000001.1, forward strand.
CTCCATTTTTTCAGCCGTTTGCTTGACGCCTAAGACATCCCAGGTCTCGAATGGACCGATCTCCCATGCGAAGCCTGCGGCGACCGCCTGGTCGATCCTATATAGCTCATCGGCGATCTCAGGGATTCGGAGGGAACAGTACTTGAACATGTCATAGAATGTCGCTCTGTAAAACTCTCCTGCCTTGTCCTCGGCATTAACCAGGATTGGGAGCCTTTCTTTTACATTTTCGATGTCTTTTACCTTAGAGAGGCTCTCATAGTGTGCTTTGGTTCGCTCACCATATTCCATGGTTTTGAAGTCCAACTCTAAAATGACGGTTTTGCCATTTTCATCTTTGGTTTTCTTGAAATATCCCTGTTGGGTTTTGTCTCCCCACCATTTTTTGTCATAGAGGGATTTCACGATTCCGGGAAGTTTAAAAGCGTCACGAGATTCGTCGTCTGGCAATCCGGCGTATAGATTATTCGCTACATTGACTGTGGTGTCCAGCCCTACTACATCCATGGTTCGAAATGTGGCCGATTTGGCTCGACCGATGATCGGGCCAGTCATACGATCCACTTCGCCTACGGTCAGTCCCATTTTTTCAATGGTATGCATACCCGACATGATTGCATAGATTCCAATTCGATTGGCGATGAAGGCTGGGGTGTCTTTGCAAAGCACCGTTTCCTTTCCGAGGAAGAGGTCTCCGTATTTCATCAAGAAATCCACAATCTCTGGATCAGTATCTTTAGTCGGGATGATCTCTAGCAAGCGGAGATATCTCGGTGGATTGAAAAAGTGTGTTCCGCAGAAATGTTTTTTGAAATCGTCGCTTCTCCCATCCGTCATCAGATGAATTGGAATTCCTGATGTATTGGAGGTGATAAGCGTTCCGGGTTTGCGGTACTTTTCCACATTTTCGAAAACCTTCTTCTTGATATCTAGATTTTCGACTACCACTTCGATCACCCAATCATACTCCGCAATCTTGGACATGTCATCGTCAAAATTACCAAGTGTAACCAGCGAAGCTTTTGCACTCTCGTACAAAGCGGCCGGTTTGGATTTCAGTGTGGATTGAAATGCATCATTGACAATACGGTTTCGAACCTGAGGATTGTCTAGTGTTAGTCCTTTTGCTTTTTCAGTTTCATTTACGTCTTTCGGTACAATGTCCAACAGGAGTACTTCAACTCCAATGTTGGCAAAGTGACATGCTATTCTGGAACCCATGATCCCAGATCCAAGCACAGCAACTTTTTTGATGGCTCTATTCATTTTCGATCAAAATTAATTGTTGTTCTATGTTTCTGTTTTCTTCTATGACTTGATCTATTGCGCCCATGACTTCAAAGAATGCCTGTAGTTTTTCGTCGGTGACTTTCTTTCGAACGCTTTCATTAAAATATATGACTGCCTTTCGTGCAAAGGCTCTTTTTTTCATTCCTTCTTCGGTGAGCATGATACGAACGGAGCGTTTATCCGATGGATCTTTTTCGCGATAGATCAATCCCGTTTGTTCCATACTCTTGAGCATGCGAGTCAAACTGCGAGCTTCCATTCCCAACAAGGGGGCGATCTTTGTCGCCGGAGTTCCCTTTTCCATATCAATATTGAGTAGCACAAATCCAGATGAAGCCGTGATTCCTTTCTCTGATCCTCCCTGATTGTACATTCTCGAAATCGCATGCCAGACTACTTTGATGTGGTAGTCTACTGTCTCTTCTTTTTTCATATCTTACACATCTTCCCTATCAAAGATATATAAATTATGTTATGCATGCATACTAACTGCAGATAAGTTGTTGTGGGTGTTACTGATAGATCTCATCCCCTCTGAGGGAGCGAAATCTTTTACGAGCTTCTGAGACATAAATGCTACCCGGATAATCAATCAAAAATTGACGATATAGATCCATGGCCATTTCTTTGTTCATCAAATATTCTTCTTGAATTTTTGCTTTCATAAACATCGCATCATCTCCAAAAATATCTTTTTCGAAATCCGACTGGATCACCTCCAACTGTAGCACGGCATTTTCGAACTCACCGATTTCCAAATAGATATTTGCCATTTGCCAATGAATTTCATCTGCCAGCGAATGATGTGGATAATCCACTAGCATTTGTTGATAGGAATTTTTGGCTTGATCTATTTTATTTTGAAAGAGCAACAAATCAATTTCGGCATATTTCTTCAATACAAAATCCGAAGTATCTAATGCCGTATTGTTCTGAATCAAAAGACTCAAGGCCATGGCATCATTGGCGATCTCCTTGGTCGTAGCAGTTTTCAAAACATCAAGGTGTCCCTTTGCCAATTCGAAATTCCCTAAGTAATAATTCAATTTGGCATTTTTGAATTTAGCCTCATATCCCACCGTGCTGGATTTATTTGCCTTCTCTACTTGAGAGTAGAGAAGTGTCGCTTCCCATGGTTCATCTATCAGCAGATAAATATCTCCCAAATCCAATTTGCTCAAAGCCTTGATCTTTGGATTGATTCGAGGAAGTTCAATGATCTGATTCAAAATTGAAATGGCCGAATCTTTCTCATCCAAATAGAAAGCATGTAGAAGTGCCTTTTGTCTGTAGGCCTCTATCGTCTGTGGATTCAGTCCTGCATGTCGAATCAATTCCTGATAATCCATGGTCAGCAGACGAATCGCAGTGATGTCAATCGGATAGGTAGATTTGACTTTTTCCTGTCGGGCGGTAATCAGTTCTCTTTGAGATCGCAAATAGTAGGGACTATCCTCGAGTTTATCTACGATATATTGAAAAATCTCCTCGGCCTCATCATAGCTTTCATTTTTCATGGCAATGGTACCAATGTTGAAAAGTCGATAACCATTTTCATTCAATCGTTTATTCACTGCCTTAGCTTGTACAAATGCACCATGAAAATCTTTTTGCTGCAAAAAAGCCCATATCAACAAATCCGAATACATGTTCTCGTTGGGATGCCTTTGAATATTGTCGAGGAGTGTCATTTGAAAATTGTTCATATCCTCTTCAGTCTGCAGTAAGTTTTGAAGGATATTTTTAACATATCTCAAATTCTGTGGTCTGAGCGAAGCGAAGACGAGATACTCATTTATCATTTTTTTCTTCTCTCCTAATATCCTGTATGTGTTAGCTAACTCCAGTGCATAGTCCTGATCATTTCTACTTTCCTTCCTTCCTTCGAGATAAGTCTGAAGTGCATAGTTAGTCAATTGTTTGCTGATAAAATACTGCGCAGCAGTCCGCACCAAAAATCCATTGTCTTTGATATCAGCGATGATCTGTTGATAGTATCGATCGGCCTGTGAATTGCGATTGGTAGCGGTCATCAATATTCCTTCATCGATTCTGTAGTAGACATTCGATGGATATGATTTGAGAGCGCGGTTCAGATACTTTTCGGCATCCTTGTATTCGTTGAGCGATAATAGGACATTGAAATAGTTATTGTGGATACTGGGAATATTCCGGCTATCCTTTGCCAGATCGTCGTAGATATCTTTTGCCTTTTGAAATTCCCCATTGATATAATACTCATTGGCTAGCTGAATAGCTTGATCATCCTGGGCCACCAGTGTGAGGGGGAATATGGCTATTAAATAAATAAGGAATTTCTTCATGTCCTGCTTTTCCACATCTTTCTGCGTTCCTACAATATTAAAATAGAATATAAATAAACTATTATTATTTATTACCTCCGTGGATATGTGGATAAACGAAAGTTTTGTCTGTTCTTGTTTATCTATGGTTGATTTCTTTTCAGAAAGTTACAAGTTATCTACATCATAACTTACTGGTATTTAATCCTTAATGTTGTTATCCACAGCTTTTATTTTTTTGTGGATGAACTTATTCTCTTGTGGATGAAATTTGATTTTGTGTGGATTGCAAATGTTAACTTTTAGAGCTTTCTACATTTTGATCCAAAAAGAAGGGGCTGTGCACAAGTGAAGATATTTCTACACATCTTGTTTGTCCACAGCCCACCACTTATCCACAGCTTTTAGAAGCTTATGTCAATATTTTCTAAAGTCCAATTGGCTCTAACATCGAAGGTTTCTGAGTAGAAATAGATCTCCTCAGGTTCAATTCCCAAGGTCATATTACCATGTGTCCAACGGCCGTCGTTATTTGAATCTATTTTAATTCTAAAGCTATACTTACCTGGTCTAACATTTCTGAATTGGTATTTGGTGGCATTCTTGATTTGATCGTGTACTTTGAATTGATTGTCGATTAACTCCAGAGTATAGTTTTCACGTGAAGTATTTACCGTACCTGAAATGGTACCATAGTTTTCTGGATTTTTGAAAGTATAGATTCTGGTTATTTGTTCTACTGTATCTTGATCGATTGATATAAATGAACCAGCTCTAAAATTGAAATAGGTCTGATCAGTCTTTATGTTTTCCAGGTATTTGATTTTAACAGCGGTGACTGAATCTATTTCAAGACTGTCTTGACTCAATAGACTTGTGTCTACGAGTGTGTTCATGATGCTGTCAATTTGAATTTGAAACCAGTTTTTATCCAATTCATTATTGATGGTAAATTCTGTTAGGTTATCGTTCCAGGTTATTACACTATCTACTATGGTATATTTATATAATGTATCGAACTGATAGGTCATGCTGTCCAAATAATATTGAGTAATGGGTTTGGTAAAACTCATCTTCATTTGGAATTGCTCTTCTATTTGTGTTTTGTCTTTTGGATTCAACGAAGTGTTGAGGGTTTCTGGTTTGCGTTTACTTTCGGAGAATTGTACATAAACTGTATCTTCGATTGAATTGTAAACACTGTCGGTTGTTTGGATGAGTAAAGGAATACTGTCCAAATCATATCTGAATCTCTGGTCATAATAAAATCTCAAGGTTGATTTTCCTTTGATCAGATTGTTAGGAGGAATAGGAAGTTTGTGCTCAGGATTGAGTTTCTGTATGTCATATGATATAATCTCCTTTGAATAGAGAACATCGAAATATTGACCTGTCTTCTTTGATCTTACTAGTTCTAATTCTTTAATGTTGAGTAATTGAATTCGAATGTCAACTGCCTCCTGATTATGGGTAAGATCTATTGAGTCTTTTAGAAAACCATGTGCTTCTTCATCTGGTTGACAAGTCAAATTGTTGTTCGCATCTTCAAAGGCATAGATTCGATAGTATCCATTTTTAATGTTATTGATTTGGTAGAATCCAGAGGTATCTGTCTGAGCAAAGTATCTTGGCTTGCCTGTTAGAATATCTAAAGTATCATTGACGTTGTAGAGAGCTACAGTTGCTTTCTTGCTTTTCTTGTCTGTATACAGTTCTTTGATTTGTCCAGAGATACTGATGGAGTCTAGATGTGGTCCTGTTGAAAAGGCAATGCTGAAATTAGGTACAGGATTTTTTTCTGTCACATCAACCACGCCATCAGCAAAATTGAAAGTATAAGTAGTACTATCCTCAAAATCTTTTTCGAACTCCATGAATAGTTGATTCTTTTTCACTCTCATCTTGAAGTTGTTTTCAATGATTGGGGTGATAATCAATTGACGTTTCAATTTGGATGCGTCTATACGTTCATCAAATTCGAATCGAAATTCTTTTCCTCTGTAGTTGGTAGTTTGATTTTCAGGAATACTCTTCACTAGACTAGGTGGAATGGTATCCTTGGGTCCGCCGGTTGGTGATCCTGGATTGGCGCAAGAGTAGACATAGATGGCTAGGATTATGATAAGGAAAGGAAATAACTTTCTCATACTTTTTTGAAGATGTAGATGATGCTGGAATAATTGCCTTGATGTTTTCTTGCCCATCGGTTCGATAGCAATCCAATCAAGAAGGCTTTTAATAATTTTGCTTTTCCATTCTTATATTTCTCACTAAGGAGACTAACATAGAATGAATCGAATTTCATAGGTTTTGTTTTAACCAATTTAAAAGAATGATATTTCATCAGTTCTTTTATAGTCTGCTGATTAAAATGATATAGATGTCTAGGTACATCATAGCCTGCCCAGTACTCTTTATAAAATCTCTGATCGTAGGATTCATAGTTAGGCAAAGCAATTACCATATGGCTTTTCTTAGGTAGATGCATGGCTAGTTGATCGATGGTATCATTTAGATCATGGACATGTTCTAGTACATGCCATAGGGTTATGATATCGAACTTCTTCTTGCCTAGTTCAGCTAGTGAGGAATGGATGTCAGCTTTTGTTTTTTGAATCGCTAGTTCCCTTGCCCTGGGATCTGGTTCTATTCCTGTCACAGTCCATTCATCCTCTTTTAGATGTTCTAAGAGTTGGCCTGTACCACAACCATAATCAAGAATGTTTTTCTTTTCCACGAGAGCGGAAAGCATTTTGGTTTTTTGCTTGATGGTATATTGGCGAACTATTTTATACAGCCAATTGGTTAAGTTATTGGCTTTGTCTGTGTGCGATATGTAATCATCAAATTGATAGTACTTGCCAATTGAATCTTTGTCTGGTCTGGGACTGGTTACTAGTAGTCCACAGTTTTGACATTTCATGATTGCAAAGCTTTCCTTAGTCAGAGAATGATCGTCACATATAAGGTGATTGCTAAAGTCTTTCGAATTGCAGCTGGGACAGATTTCTATTTTCTCGTACATATATTATCTCGCCATGTAAACCATCAAGACAGAGATATCAGCTGGGTTGACACCACTGATTCTTGATGCTTGTCCTAAGTTTGTTGGTTTGATATTAGATAGTTTTTCTTTGGCTTCTGCTGATAGAGCTGGGATCTCTTTGTAGTTGAATCCTGCTGGAATCTGTTTGGTATCTAGATCACCCATTTTTTCTGCCAGGCTTTTTTCTTTTTCAATGTAAGTCTCATACTTGGTTAGAATTGAAGCTTGCTGAACGACTTCATTATCTAGCGAAGAAGTGATCTTTTTCAGCTCTTCATTGTGATTGATTAAGTCCTCGATTTCAAGTTCTGGTCTTCTAATGAAATTCAACAATGGAGCTTTTTCTTTGATTCTAGCAGAGTTCTTTTCGTCTAGTAGTCCATTGATTTCCTCTGGTTTTACCTTTATAGTTTTGAGATCTTCTAGTAGTTGCTCTGTTTGTTTGATCTTTTCATTGACTTTATTGAGCCTTTCATCTGATGCCAATCCCAATGAATGACCTAAAGGAGTTAAACGAATATCAGCATTGTCCTGTCTTAGTAGGATTCTAAACTCGGCACGTGAGGTAAACATCCTATAAGGTTCGTTGGTTCCCTTATTGATGAGGTCATCTATCAATACACCTATATAAGCATCTGATCTACTTAGCACGAATGGATCTTTCTCATGGACTTGATTGTGTGCGTTGATTCCAGCCATTAATCCTTGACTGGCTGCTTCTTCATATCCTGTGGTACCATTGATTTGTCCTGCAAAGTATAGTCCCTTAACCAGTTTGGTTTCTAATGTTGGATCAAGTTGTGTGGGAGGAAAGAAATCATATTCAATGGCATATCCAGGTCTAAACATCTTTACTTTTTCGAAACCTGGTATTTTAGTAATGGCTTTGTATTGAACATCTTCTGGAAGACTAGTAGAAAAACCATTGACATATATTTCAATGGTATCCCACCCTTCAGGTTCAACGAAGATTTGATGTCTATCTCTTTCTGCAAAGCGATTGATTTTATCTTCTATTGAAGGACAATATCTTGGTCCCAATCCTTTGATACGACCTGTGAACATAGGAGATTGTTCGAAACCTGTCTTCAGTATTTCGTGTACTTCAGGATTGGTATAAGTTATATGACAGGGTCTTTGTTCTTTTAAGGGCTCAGTATCACTAAAAGAAAACTTACCTGGAGTATCATCTCCTGGTTGTGTTTCCATCACATCCCAATTAAGTGATCGACCGTCTACCCTAGGAGGTGTACCGGTTTTCATTCTTCCTGACTCAAAGCCTAGTTGAACGAGTTGTTCTGTGATACCAGTGGCAGCTTTCTCTCCAGTTCTACCCCCTCCGAATCTTTTTTCACCTATATGGATGAGCCCATTAAGGAAAGTACCATTGGTTAGAACTACAGTTTTTCCTTTAATCTCCAGTCCCATTGATGTTTTCACTCCTTCCACTCTACCATCTTTAACCAGTAGTCCAGTGACCATTTCTTGCCAAAAGTCTACATTAGGTGTTCTTTCTAGAGCCAATCTCCATTCTTCAGCAAAACGCATTCTATCGTTCTGGGTTCTTGGGCTCCACATAGCAGGACCTTTAGATTTATTTAGCATCCTGAATTGGATCATGGATTTATCAGAGATGATTCCTGAGTATCCTCCGAGTGCATCAATCTCTCTTACGATCTGTCCTTTCGCTACTCCTCCCATGGCAGGGTTACAAGACATTTGAGCGATCGTATTCATGTTCATCGTGATGAGCATAACTTTTGATCCCATGTTTGCAGCTGCAGCTGCTGCTTCACATCCTGCATGCCCGGCTCCTACTACAATTACGTCGTATTGTGGAAACATAATATTGTCTGGTTGGTGTTCCACGTGGAACAGTTCTAATCTGATAATCGATCAAGACTGTGAAACGTTCCACGTGGAACACTTAGTTCTTTAATTCTATCTTATTGAAATTGCGGCAAAGATAAGTAAGCATTCTCTTTTTCTCTCATGAGTGATTTCTCCTCTTCTGTTTTGTCGTTGTATCCGACCAAGTGAAGTATGCCATGTATAATCACTCTCCTTAGTTCTTCGCTAAAAGAAATACCTTGTTGCTCAGCATTGTCTTCTACCCTATCGATGCTGATAAATATATCTGATTCGATATGTTCTTCATTCTCCGAATTGTCGAAGGTGATGATGTCGGTATAGTAATCGTGGTTGAGATAATCAACGTTGACTTGATGTAAGTATTCGTCAGAACAAAAGATATAATTGATAGATTCTATATTGAATCCTTCTTGCTCTACTGTATGAGTGATCCATTGAGAAATTCTTTCATGGTCTTTAAGTTCGAAACTTGTGTCCTCATAAAAGAATTGAATATTATCCATTAGGCTAGATAAAAGCTAAGTTCGACTCTCTTACCATTGTCCTCAAACTTCACTTCGTCGCAAAGGTTCTTCATGAGGAAAATACCACGGCCTCCAGGTTTCTCTATGTTTTCTGGAGCTGTAGGATCAGGTAAATCATCGTAGTTGAATCCATCCCCTTCATCTTGAATGATGCATCTGATCATGCTTTCTTCAAAATTGAGAGATAAATCTACGTTCTTAGATTTGTCAGACTTGTTGCCATGTATGATAGCGTTGTTTACAGATTCTGTAACGGCGATCATTATGTTACCATAGATGTCATCGTCGAATTGAAATTTCTCTTTGGCGTTATCAATGAAACTTTCAATGATTCGAATGTTTTCTGATAGAGAAGGTATCTGAATTTTTATGGCGTCCATCATCTGTCTTTTTTAGGGTTCACAAATATATTATTGTTCATTTAACCTTTCGAAATATTTGTTTACTTCTTCTTTATAATACGGATTCATTTTAGGCGGTAAGGTTTGTAATAGTTCTAGTTCTGATTCTTTGGCTTTGATATATTCTTCAAATTCTTTACGAGATTGTTTAGCTCGGTCTTTAGCTGTTTCAGCTTCTCTTTTCTGGTCTAGCTCTCTTTCTCTTAATGCATCCTCTGACTCGAGCATTCTAGTCAGGATGTCTTGTTGTCTTTTGATGGTTTCTTGTTTGATATTTTTGTTTACAAGATCGGTTTCGCTTTCTTCCATCTTTTTAATGATCTCCTGTAGATTCTTAGAAAGACCTTCCTTACCCCCATTGGCATCATTTAGATTATTCTGAATTTCTTCTAGTTGCTTGCGGATCATTTCTTGTTGAGCTGCCATTTCGGCTAGTTCTTTAGATAATGGCCTTCCTGATTTACCACTTTTCTTGAGTTGCTCTATCTTATTGTTGAGCTCTTGTTGAAGTTGAGAAAGATTGGGTTTGGGCTGATTCTTACCTTTCTCTCCTTTTTTAGGCATTCCCATAGCCATAGCCATCTGTTCTTGCATTTGTTTGAGAACATCGTTCAACAATAGTGAAAGGTTGTTGATGGCAGTCATAGTGTACTGTTGGTTGGATATGGCTTCAGATTTCTTTCTGTCCTTAAGGCTTTGAAGACTGGCCTCTATGTTTTTATTCATTTCGTTGAGCTCACGGGTCACGAAGCTTTGAATTTGAAACACCCTACTCGCCAATGATTTCAAACTATCATCAATGATGACTGCATCATCTCTTAGTTTCAATTGTTTCTGAGACAGTGAAACAAATCGTGGATCACTTTGATTGACCTCCTCAAAGCTTTTCATTAGTTGTTCCTGGTCAAATGATAGCGTCAATAGGTTGTCAAGAATGTTTCGGAGGTTATCCAAATTTTCTTGCATCATTTCCATTTCCATCCCAGCCTGCATGTTTTGCATCTTTTGCTGAAGTTGTTTCATTTGATCTGCAGCATCCTGTTGTTTTTCGGAGGATTTCTTACGCTTGTTTTGTTCTAGTTGTTCGGATATTTCTTCTTGCGTCTGATCAATGGATTCTTTCTCAGAAGACATGTCTTCTAAATTCTCAGGTTGTTTTAGATCCTGATTCATTTCCTCCATCTGGTTCATTTCTTCTTTTATCTGATCAAATTCTTCATTGATCTCCTCTTGATCTTTTTTGATCTGATCTAAATCTGAGTTTTTGTCTTTAGTCTGATTTGAAAGGGATTCTTGTTTTTTCTGGGTTTTCTCGAGTTCCTGAACTATTTCATCCATTTTATATTCAAACTGCATGCGTTTAAACATCTCTAAGGCTCTCTCTAATTCATCCTGCAGATTCTTTTCTTTTTGAGAAAGATCATCCATTAATTGATCCAAATTCTGCTCTGGATTCTGCTCTTCCAATAGTTTTTTTAGTTCTTCGTAGAGTTTTTTAGTTTCTTCATCGAGCATCTCATCCATCAATTTCTGTAATTGCTGGGCTTTTTCTTGAAGTTCTTTGTTCGGTTTATGGAATTTGTTCTGTTTTTCAGTCAGCTCTTTATGTTCTTTCAGCAGTTTGTTTATTTCTTTTTCTAGCTCTTCTTTGTTTTCAATCAGCTGATTGACTTTCTTTTTCTCCTGCCAGTTGTTATTGTTTTGTTTTTTAAGATCTTGTTGAATGTCGTCTATTTGTTTTCTTACCTCTTCTGACTTTTTTAATGCGTCACTCATTTCTGATTTCGCATGTTCCGCACTTTTCTTTATATCATCATTGATTTCACTTTTATCAGGAATCCTGAAACTATATTTTGGGGTTCTTGTTTCTTTATATCCGTTGATTTCATCATTATCTCTAATACTGAGATAATAGTTAAGTACATCTCCCTGGTTCAAATCGAGAGAATCCAGGTTTAATTGACAAAAAAACGGCTGACTTGGATTGGATCTATTTATCGAAACATTCTGTTTAAATCGTTTGGAATTAAGCTCGTAATGGAGTTCTAATCTTTGAAATCCATAGTCATCTGCAATATTTCCTTCAAACAAAAGAAATTGATACAATGTGGTATCACGCAATACATTAACATCGATTTCTGGATATTTGTCTTTGACTATATCTACATGATACAGGATCGGCTCTTTGTTCAAACTATGTTCATTGGCCAATTGGATTTCGTAATCTGTGATTTGACTCAGAACTTTGCTTCCATAGAATAGGTCATTCTTAGAATCTAGTTGAAGAGTATCTTTGGTAAAAATGAGGTTGATTTGATCTGAACTTGTTGAAACCAATTCCCATGTAGCTTTGGTTCCTTCAGGTAGTGTGAGATTACCATTATTTTCAATTTGTTTTGACTTTAATCTGGTGTAATTAGGATAATCAAGCCTAATCTTTAAATTCTTTACTTCTGGTCTATTGTAAACGGTAACTTGATAATCTTCCGATCTGAAAGAACCAGAATATAGATAGAAATCAAAGTCTTCTTTTACCTTAGGAAAGGTATAAACAAGCTTATTTCCTATTAGTTGAGTGGCTGTTGAGTTTCCGTTCGAAGCAAGGTAGAATTTATCCGGAATGGCAGAACCTGTCAACTGCAATTCGATTTTGAGGGGTTCATTTCTAAAAGCTTTGAGATCCGTGATCATTTTCAGATCAAATAGAGATTCACTGTACTCCGTATTATAATTTATTATTCTACTGGTACTCTCAGTGATGAACTGAGGAATAACTAATAGAAGAGTCAGTAAGATCATACTCGGAAAGAGCAGGTATTTCAGATATTTTAGGTTTGTCTTGAAATTAATGCCGCTGGAGAATTCGAAAATAGATAGTTCTGATATTCGCTGCTCTAAACTCGCATTTATTAGTGCGTTTTCTTTCGATCCTTTATTTAACTGTATGGTATTCAGAACTTTATCACCAATATCACTGAATTTTTCCCCAATTTGTCTGGCTGCTTCTTCGTCACTCATGAAACGCTCATACAGCGCGTATTTGACTAGCGGCAGACCTATCATCCAGAATATGCCCAAAATAAGGCCTATAAGAAAGACGAAAAATAGACCTGTTCTGAAGGGGGAATTAAGGCGAAAAGAAAACTCTATACTATTGATAATCAGATATATAGACAATGATATAGCCACAAAAACAAGAGTGTTTCTAATCAATTGGTTCAAAAACACTTTTTTCTTGAATGCCTGAATATTTTTTATCAGGCTGTTACTTGAATTTTTATTGGCCTGGTTCAATAGCTTCTGATTGTGTCGAAAAATAATTCTGGAACTAAATCTGATAGTTTCTTATAATCCTTTAACCCTTTTAGAGACTTAGAAGTTATGTAATACTCAGGAAATATTTTTATGATAATTGTCGCATTCAGTTGAGAATTCATAACTCTATCTTTGTCATGTATTGATTGAGTTAGCTGATGAATGTTTTCATCCAAGGAATCAATTTTAATTTCTTTAATGCTAATTGTTCGATCAGTGGGTTGATGCTGATTCGTAATGTTCCACGTGATTAGACTGTCTTGATACGATAAAAACGCACTATCCATAGTGTTGATGGAAAACTCACTTAGAGGCAAGGAGTCTAAACTAACTGTGCTTGAATCGAGATAAATTTGATGAGCTTCGATTCCAAGCAAATTCTTTATTTCTGTGATTTCCTTGATGTGTTTGAAATTGGAAATTTGAACTACTTTAAGTTTTGCGTTATTTCCTTTATTAATCTGATAGTTACTATAAGCATCATTTTGGATTTGTTTGATTAGAAAATCATAGTTGGCATTTAGTTTTTCATCATATCGTACAGTAATTAAATCAAGTTTGCCTTCCAAAAATTGATTTAAGATAGCCTCTTCATTTTTTAAAAATCGGAGGTTGATATTTTTGATTTTCGAAGAGTCGAGGGCTTGTAGTTCACAAAGGATATCATCATCCAGATTTGTAATTTGATAGGTTGCATCATTGCCCTCAGTTAGTGCTTTGACAAAGCGCTCGGCTTCACTGTCAGCTGCTCCACTATCCAGGCTCAATATATTCGTAGTGAAGTTGAGATTGATTGTTTCACGTGTAGCTATATGCTGTGTTTGAGGTTTCTTAGAACCGCAGGAAAATAGAATAATTGGAATAAAAAGGAGTATAGTTTTGTTCATATTCAAAATTCCAGCTCAATTTCTTTTTCGAAGTATTCTATTACGTGCATTTTTAGCAACTTTTCCTGTTCCATCAGATTCAGGTTGGGTATCTTTTTAGTGACCTTCCAGTGCGGCCAGCCTTCTTTATCGAGTCCGTCTAATTCGTAATAGCCAGAAAGACTAAGTACTTTACAGATTCCTAGGTGAATTAGATCTTGTTTTTCTTCCTTGGAAAAATTGATTTGACCTTTGCCTAATTCCTGGACGCCAATTAAGAATAGAACACCATTCAAATCTGCCGGCTTTTTACCAATAACAATTTTTAGCTTTTCACGCAGCTTCAGCCATCTCCTATCCTGATCCAGGTCCCTCTTCATATATTTCTGTTCTATTTTCAAATATAATTGACACCTATTCAGTAATCTATATTTATCTTAAAGAAAGCCCAATTTGATTATGAAAATAAAGCACTATTGGAATGGTTTTGTCTCACTTGTCTTTCCTCAGACATGTCTGAAATGCTCTAGACCTATGGTGGATGGTGAGGAACTATTATGTCTGCATTGTCACCTGGATTTACCTAAAACCAACTACCATCAATTGGAGCTCAACCCCTTGTATAGTTTTCTTTCTGGATCTCTAGAAATAGAGCAAGCATTTGCCTTTCTGAAATATGACAAAAACGGAATTGCCCAAAAATTGATTCATCAACTCAAATATGGAGGTAATAAAGAAGTCGGGTTCACCTTAGGTAGATGGATGGCTAGAGATATAAAGTTTCACGTGGAAGAGAAATCAATAGATTTCATCGTGCCTGTTCCTTTGCATTTCGCTAGAAAATTGAAGCGTGGATATAATCAGTCATTAGAAATTGCAAAAGGGATGTCTGAAGTTCTCGGCATTCCCATCAAAGATGATGTAATCAAACGGATATCTATGAAAGGGAGTCAAGCCAAGAAGGGTAGAATCGATAGGTTATCCAATAAGCACAAAGAGTATCTATTGGTTAACCCTGAATTACTTAAGGATAAATCGGTGTTACTTTTAGATGATGTGATAACTACCGGTGCTACCATTTCTACAATTGGACAGATACTATTGGATGCTGGTGTTTCTAATCTGTCAGTAGCTTGTTTAGCAACAGGCAAATAAAAAAGGCCAACTGTGTTCAGTTGACCTTTTCAATATTTTAGAAGTTAAATTTCTTAGTAGTTAGTACCTGCTCTGATCATAGCACATCTAAATCCAATAGTAGATGTCGCTGAATCTTCTTCAAGGAACCTTCTCATACCTGGAGACATCCAGTACGCTACATCAGCCCAAGATCCTCCTTTGTAAACTCTAACTCTATCACTAATTAGTGAGTTGTAGTTAGCAAAGTCATAACCATCTTCCTCATCTAAGAACCCGTCGTTTCTTACTGGGTTTAGGTCACTGAAATCTTGGTAAGACAATGGACGGTAAACATCCTGAACCCACTCGTTCACGTTACCAGCCATGTTGTATAGACCAAAGTCATTTGGAGGATAATCATAAATGTAAGTTGTGATCATCGCTCCATCGTTCAGTTTACCAGCGATACCCGCATAGTCACCACGACCTCTTTTGAAGTTAGCGAGGAAGGTACCGATTTTCTTTCCGTATGGATTTCTCAATGCGTGACCATCCCATGGGTAAAGTCTTCTGTGAGTATGGTTCTCATCCAGCCATTGTGTACCGATCAATGCTTGAGCGGCATATTCCCACTCAGCCTCTGTTGGGAGTCTGTAGTTAGGTAGTACAAAACCAGTTTCCAATGGAATTCTCTGGTTAGGACTTACTGGCGCTTCAGCTTCAGCTCCGTTGTCTTCGTAATATCCTGCTTCTTCAGCTAATTTTTGATTTACAACGATTGATCTCCATGTACAGTAATCCTGAGCTTGTTTCCAACTAACACCTACTACTGGGAAAAATCTGAAGCCAGGATATCTCAAATAATGATCTACATAAGGATCATTATAAGCCAACTCTCTAGACCAAACTGTAGTATCAGGAAGTGCAGATTTATAAAATGCAACTGATGAGTCTAATCTAATGTAGTGCAAATACTCTAACCAGTGAATGTTGGCAACTTCTGTTTCGTCCATATAGAACGAAGCAACAGTTACTGTTCTTTCAAGGTTATTATTCGTGTGCATGATATCCTCTTCAAAGGAACCAAGAATCACACGACCACCTTCAATGAATCTTAGGTTCGGGCCTTCCGGCTGTCCTCTAAAATCATTTACTTCAAAAGCACCCTCTTCGTTGTATTCTAGTCCTGTAGCAGAACTATATGCACCGGGACTCTGACTAGTCGCATGTCCGCCACCTCCACCACAAGAGCTTAATGCAAAACCTAATCCCAATGCGAACGCAGAGGCGTTCAAGAAAGGAATAAATTTCTTCATAACATTTATCAAATTTTATTCGAACTCCTAAAATAGCTACAAAAAACAACAAAACAAATTACTCCTTCATCGAGAAAAGCTTTTTAAATATTTCCTGAGATAAGACAAAGCAAATAATGCTGTAGTATTTGTAGATTAATACGTATTATTATTAAAATCCAAAAGTATTCAAATTATTGTCTAATAGAACAATTAATTACCTAAAACCTAAAGATTTTCTTCGGACAAATGCAGTGATACATCTTCTAGAACAATTTGTTTCTACTAAAAATCATTAATTTTGTAAGTTCAAAGATGTCACAGACTGAAGTTTTATCATATCGCCCGTTTCTTATAGCAGTAGCTACCAATCTGGTGGGGTGTAGATCCACAGCAGAAGACATGGTGCAAGAAACTTTTTTTAGTTGGTTGAAAGTAGATACCAGCAAAATTCAAGATGTAAAGTCCTATCTAACGCGGACTGTCACCAATAAATGTCTCAATTATCTTAAGTCTTTGAAACAAAAGAAAGAAGATTGGATAGAGAATGTTCAACCTAGTTTTTCTTCACTCAGCATTAATCCGGATTTTTCCAATTTGGATTTGAAATGTGAAGTAACCCATGCTTTGTCTGAAGTGTTCAAAAAGCTTGCTCCTACAGAACGCGCGGTATTTGTTTTGAAAGAGTTGTTCAATTTTGATTATTCTGATTTGACTTCAATACTTGATAAGAAAGCAGACAACTGCCGACAAATTTTCAGCAGAGCGCAATTAAGACTTTCAGAAGAAAAAGATCGCTTTCATATTGATGTTGATAAATTGAAAAAGACGGTTGTTGATTTCAAAAATGCCACATTGGGGGAATTTTCGGGTTTGATCGAAAATCTAAAATCAGACATCAAGTAAACCAATTTCATGTTTTTATCATTTGATTATTAGTATATTTATACAAATAGCTAACTGATAAACTATGAAAGCGCTCTTCTTAACTTTTATTTTGACTTTGGTAGTTCACTTATCCTATTGTCAAGTCTCGTCAATTAATGTTCAGTATTATCTGCAGATCCAGAATAGTACGTCGAATGGTGTTTCACCGGTTATTCGGAGGGACAATCAAACTTATTCATCATTTAGCTATTTGCCTCAGGAGTATAAAGAATATCGGGTCATTCATATAGCAAGAACCGATGCATCATTTGATGATGTTTACTTTATAGATGAGGATGGTAATACGAGTACCCATTCAATCATGCAAACCAAACCTGTCAATGTCATGAATATGCCTGGTCAACCGCAAAGGGATAGTTTCAATCCTCATGGATCCAATACTTTTGACCAAGCATTGATCTCAGGAGTTTCACATCTTATTTCAAGATGGATTTTTTAGAATTTGACGACCTTCATGTTTTTCTTAGATAGCAAAGTAGGCGGTAGCATTTGAATGATCTCTTCCTTAAGAGCATTTATCAACTTGTGCTTGACAAAACTCTTTTTTACTACCAAGCCGACTTCTCGGGTAGGAATGGGTTCACTAAATTTTCTGATTTTGCTTTTCTCATCTTTGCTTAGGTCGAAAGTAAATAGTTCTGGAACCAGCGTATACCCACCTCTCTTATCTACCAATTTCTTCAATGCTTCCAGTGAGCCACTCTCGTACCAAACCCGATCGTTGTATCTTTCAGTTTTACTAGAGTTACAGATTGTCAAAGTTTGATTTCTGAAACAGTGACCTTCATTGATTATCCAAAGACCTTCTGGTTTGAGTGCTTCAGGATCTACTTTCTCATTTTGATATAGCGCATGGTGATGAGAAACATAAATGAAAAACTCCTCATAGAATAAAGGGATTTCATGAAATGATTCATTGGCAAGTGGTGTCACCAACAGCGCAATATCTATCTCATCCTTTTTCAACTTTTCGACCAAAGAATCGGTCATGTGTTCAGAAATCTGAAGATTGATGAAAGGGAATTTTTCGACGAAACTGGAAATAAACAGAGGAACCAAATAGGGTGCAAGAGTTGGGATGACTCCTATTCTTACATCACCTTTAATATCATGTTTTTCTTCATCTATGATTTCATTGATTTTGCTTGATTCTCCTAGAATGATTCTGGCCTGTTCCAGTATTTTTTTGCCAATCTCAGTTGGCTGAACCGGATGCTTGGATCTATCAAAAATTAATACACCCAGGGAGTCCTCCAGTTTTTGGATTTGCATACTCAGGGTTGGTTGGGTAACGAAGCACTTTTCTGCCGCTACGGCAAAATGGCGGAAGTTGTCTAAGGCAACAATATATTCGAGCTGAACGAGCGTCAAGACAGAAATTTTAGAATGAAATGGTTTGCTCTAATTGAGCGTTCAATTCTAATACTTTTATTCGAGAATCTTGAACTCTACCCTTCTATTCTTCTTGCGACCTTCTACTGTTTCGTTAGTAGCTACAGGTTTTGTTTCGCCGTAACCGATTGTAGTCATGCGACTGCTTTCTATCCCTTGCGATATAAAATAATTATAAACCGCATTCGCACGTCTTTTAGATAGCTGCTGATTGTAGGTCGGATCACCAATAGAGTCGGTATGTCCCGAAATTTCAATCTTACCAATCTTACCGCTTTCCAACAAACCTTTGATTCTTTTAAGCTCCGAATAAGATCCTGTTTTCAATTCATCTTGATCAAAATCAAAGAAGATATTGTTTACGACAACAGCTGCTCCAGTATGAATTGGATTTAACAGCAAGTCTTGAACAATGGTTTCTGATTCCGTGATATCATTCAGATCAATATTTTCATTCTTGGACAAGAAGCCATCCTTCTCTGCCATGAAACCATAGCGTGCCCCTGGTCGGACTTTGAATTCGAAGATTCCATTTGCGTCTGTATAGGTTTCTCCCACTTTTACTCCATCAGGAAGTCTTTCTACAATCACTTTTGCAGGCATGGAATTATTATTTTCTCCATTGAAAACCTGACCTTTTAGGGTAATAAAAGTTTCCTCAACAGGTTTGACCACAGGTGCCGCAGCTACGACTGGTTCTGTTGCTGGCTCTGCAATAACAGAATCCTCTTCTGCTTCTTTTGCTGCTATAATTTCCTCTATACTCTGTGGCTCTTCTGCTCCTGGCTCAACAAAAAGCTCATCTACACGAAATTGAAAAACATCTGTGTTTTCATCCGTAGATCCACGAGTAAAATAGGCATGGCTGCCAGAAGAAGGAATATTGAAATAGGTGTCGTCTTGTGGTCCATTTACACCACGGCCCATGTTTTCTGGTTTTGACCAATTGGTCCAAGTGTCATCCAGTCTTTTGGAGACATATATATCTGCTCCACCATATCCTCTAAATCCTCTAGAAGTAAAGTATAGGGTTTCGTTGTCCTTGTCCAAAAATGGTGCGTACTCCTCATCAGCGGAATTAACAGTAGATCCTAAATTCAATGGCTCACTCCAACGTGTCACATCACCATTTTTCTTAAAACTCACATAGAGGTCACGATCACCATTTGTATCGTCTCTTTCCAAAGACAAAATGATCGCCTCTAAATCCTGGCTCATATAGAAGTCCGCTTGATCAGAATAGTTGTAAGGATTTTCAACGTCAATGTTTTCCGGTCTGCTCCATTTTTCTCCATCCGTACTTCTAGACATTGAAATACCTTCTCCCATTCTTCCTCTTTTTTCATATCTATTACCTAGCAACAAGATAGTTTCATCACCAATTTGAGTGATAGAGCAGATATAGTTGGGTCCTTCATTATTGAGTGGAGATCCAATATTTTTGGCAGGCAACCATTCTTGGGTTTCCTCATCTAGTTCAGAATACCAGATGTCAGAATAATCATCCATACCACCCACATTGTCTGGATGGCTTCTTCTACTGAAATATAATCTCTTGCCATCGGGTGAAAGTAATGGTCCTAATTCTGAATACTCACTATTAACGTTGGAGCTAAGTCTCTCAGTGCTCAGGTTATTATTGACATTGGCTGCCAACTCTATCAACACGCTAATTGGAATATTGGAACTTGAAAGTCCGATTGCATCTACGGCATTGTAGCCTGGAACGGCCTCACAATTCAAATCCACTCTGATGTAGGCGATGCGATATGGTGTCTTTTCGAAGAATAAATTCAAAAGTCTGCTTTCTAACGGGATGGGTCTTGCATTCAGATCGAATAGCAGATATTCGTTGTCTAGTGAGTCATAGGCAAATACCTTACTGACAGCACCTGGGTTTTCAGTTTCGGCAATGGCAATTTGTTGAGCCCGGATTGGTTCGTCAAATTTGACTACTATGTATTCATTTTCGTTGGTTTTGGCCGGTCTCCACGCATTTGGGCTTTCTCCTCCAGATGGATAGACGTTGGGTGAATGCAAGGCCTGGCTTGCAGCATACTGAAGTGCTGTCAATTCTGATGTGACAAACATGACTTCAGAAGCCCATTGAACTGTTTCTTGAGCCCATGAATTTGAACTCATTAATATAATAATGACGAGAATTCTAAAGTTCTTCATTCAGGTTAGTATCCTAAGATGTAAAAATGAATCATAGACTGGCGGAACCAAAGATATATTTTATTGTTGAATTATCCTGACCTCTACCCTTCGGTTTTTGGTGCGGGCCTCTGGAGTACGTTCTCTGGTCAACGGTTGTGTACCTCCAAATGCTTTGGTTTTAATTCTTGATTTCTTGATTCCCTTGCCAACTAAATACTCCTTAACTGCTTCAACTCTGTCTTCGGATAGTTTCATGTTAGCATCAGCATTACCCTGAAAGTCGGTATGACCTTCTAACTGTACAACGGCATTTGGCCTTTGTTCGAGCCATTTAGCAAATTCATCTAACTCTTCGTGAGACTCCTCTGTTATAATAGCCTTGCCACGAGCAAAAATCAAATTGTCCAATGTGATTTTTTCATGCATGGCGTCAGGTTCCATTTTGAAATTTTTTTCGATTAAGCCAAGACCTTTATCCAAAATTTCAATCTCCTGACTTATGGGCTTGTACCCATCTGCTTTTACACTAATGATGTACTTTTGATTTTCAATCATGTTCAGTTCATAAACACCATTGCCGGGATCAGTATTTGCAACTCCCATATCATCATAGTAAGGCAGCTTTTCATAAAAGACTTTGGCGGAGATGGGTTGATTAGACTCCGGGTCAGTGACTGTTCCTGTCACTCTTATTAACTTATCCCCACTCTGAGCGAATGAAGTAATTGCGATGAGAAGAGAAACAATAGTTAAGGTAGATTTTAAACTCATGGTAAATTTGGGACTAACTAACTCAACCTCAAAGATGAATAATTTAATTCAAACTATAGATTTTAATCCAGAGAATGATGATTGAATTGCAAATGTCCAATTTTGATTAGTACCCCCCAATGATATAATGGGTCTTCATAATAATTGAGATGGGCACTGGCTGGACCTATGATTGTGTCTAGAATCAATCCAGTGCTCAAGGCATATTTAGGTGAAAACCTGTTGAGATTAAATCCTTCTGTCTCATTCAATATTTGAATAGCTTGAAAAGCATGTCCCTCCATTCTCACCTTTAGATTTTTGGAAAATGAATAAGATAAAACTCCTCCTAATGCAACAAAGCTTCTAGCTCTCCAGTCCTTGAGAAATAGGGTACGACTGTCCTGAATTGGATAATAGGCTGGTAAGTTAATTTCGGTTGCCATCGTACTAGCAATAAATGGAATACTAGTAAAACAAGATTCAACTGTGGTGCCTGATTGGAGGTTTTTTGATAAGCTCCAGTATTTGTCGTATCGCAGATGTAATTTCCACCAATTTGGTTTATTCTTTATATCGGAGATCGTATCAGATTTGAAATTGAGTTTGGATCCCCCCATATAATAACCTGCTCTTGCATGTAATCGACTACCCTGAGTCGGAAATTCAACATCATTTAGGCTATTGTGAAAAAGATAAACTTCTCCTTTATGCCCGTTTAATTGAAATGTCTCAAAACTTGTACTCAAAGGGTTCAAGGAGCTGTGAAGTTCATCTTCATTTCTAAAATAAGAGTATATCAAACCGGCACTATATGACCTATTCAATTTCCGATTCATATTTAGCGAAGTGTTAAAATCCTTCCTTCTAAGAGGAGAAACTTGTTCTGTCAGCAAGAGATAATCTGAGGCACTCAAATAGTCCCACTTATTAAAAAGAACACTTGGTTGAATAGACCAGGTCGATTGAGAATTTATATTAAAGTTGGCACGTGCACCAAAAGAACTATAGAACCTTCCAAGATATGCCTGAACAGCATATTCTTGTAAAATCCCTGTTAGTCTTTTGAGGTTCATCTCCAAGAAAAAATATGAAATATGCCTAGAGGTAATACTTCCACCGATTTTTGATTTTAGTTTGGAATTTTGGCTACCACTTAGTTTGAAAATGTTTCTGTCTTGAAATTCGTAACTAGGAAAAAGATTTACGAAAAAATCATCGGATATTAAACTGAAATATCCTTTTTTGATTTGATGATAATCAAGAGTCTTCTTACTATTGAAACTCTTCTTGATATAATTGGACTGCTTGGAGTTAAAACCGGAGACCGTTATAGCATCAAATCGAATATTTTCTTTTTCATATCTAAATTCATTCCTGCTTTTAATTAGGTTTTCAGGTGTGCTTCTTCTTTTGATCTTGGATTTTATTTCCTCCATTTGATTGAGGGTCGATTGATAACCAATTTGATAAATGGAGTCTGCCATATCAAATGCTGTTGCACTATATCGGGTAAGATCAACATCGATAAAAACATCATTATTTGATAATAGAGAAGGATCAGATTTATCCAAAAGCATGAAAATAACTGATTCTGTCATTAGTTTTTCATCTTGACCATATGGATAGCGTTCACTGACTTTATCTCCAACATTTACTCCAATGATCACGTCTGGCTTAAATTCCTTTTGAGCAATATCAACTGGGAAATTATCGAATATGCCTCCATCGAAAATAAGTTTACCATCAATTCTGACTGGCCTGTAAATAAACGGTACAGACATGGATGCCCGTACTGCCTCAAACAGAGACCCACTATCTAAAACTTCTACGCGTTCTTGAAAAATATTTGCTCCTACTGATCTAAAAGGAACAAAAAGCAGGTCAAAATCTCCTTTTGATTTTTTCGTTGCAGCGGCAAATTGTTCAGATAGTTGAATGTTCAAATTATAGTCCGAATCAAGGTTGATGTCTAAGGTAGGGTTAAGGATAGAGTCTAATTTAAGTTTGATCGAGAACCAAGAAGGATCGGGGTATTTCATCTGATAGCTTACGCTATATTTTTCTTCTATGGTTCCATTGACCCAGTCCTGCATATCTTGCGAAAGGGCTAGATCACTAATCTCTTGGGCGCTATATCCAGCAGCATAATGTCCGCCAACTACACTGCCCATCGAAGTGCCCACTACAAAATCGATTGGAATATTGTTTTCTTCTAACGCCTGTATTACTCCTGCATGTGCGATTCCTTTCGCGCCTCCTCCGCTAAGTACAAGGGCAACTGATTGTCCATAAGACTGAAGGCTATGAATGACCAAAAGCATAGAAAGTATCAGGCGGTAAATCATCATTTATAAAGGTGAATCATTTAAAACTATAACCTTAGGAGAAACATACAAAACAATCTGCCTTTATATTTGTCGCCATGGCAATATCTAAATCCAATACTTCTCTGGAATTGTACCGAAATCGATCCAAATTCAAATGGGTGGTTTTGGTGGTTTCTATAGTGATCAGTTTGGTCTCGATTTATTACACCAACATTTTAGTAGGGCAGCTTAGGGCACGAGAAGAAAAGTTGATCAGCCTTTATGCCAATACACTCGAGCATTTTGCCAATCAGGAGAGTGATACTGATATGAACTTCATATTCGAAGAGATCATTGTTTCCAACAAATCTATTCCTGTGATAGTAACGGATGAAATCGGCAAGCCGCTGGATTCTAGAAATATCCCCAAAGCGGATCGAGCAGAAACCAAAAAGGAAAGAGATAAAGTGCTAAGAGAGGAACTCGAAATCATGGAGGCGCAACATGAACCTTTGCTAGTTACACTCAGAAGTGGAGATGGCAGCATTACCGGATATCAGTTCATTTATTATCGAAACTCTGATTTGCTTGCGCAACTCAAGTATTATCCCGTAGTTCAACTTTTGATTGTGGGTATATTCGGAATGATAGCTTTTTTAATCTTCAATTATTCGAAGGCTGCAGAGCAAAACCGGGTCTGGGTTGGGATGGCTAAAGAAACTGCACACCAGTTGGGTACACCGATTTCGTCCCTGATGGCCTGGGTTGAATACCTAAAGTCGGATGAGAAAATGGCCGATCAGGAAATCATCGTCGAATTGGAAAAAGATGTCGAACGACTCAATATGATTACCTCCCGTTTTTCCAATATTGGTTCTGAGCCATTATTAGAAAGCACAAATATTTTTGAAGTGGTGAATGAGACAATCACTTATCTCAAAAAGAGGCTGTCCACAAAAGTGAAGTTTTCGATCTCTTGTTTTCCAGGAAAGGAACTAGAGGCCAATATCAATATTTCCTTATTCGAGTGGGTCATCGAGAATCTTTGCAAAAATGCTGTAGACGCCATGGGTGGTGAGGGAGAAATAAATATTAAAATTCTCAAGGCCAACGAAGGGCATGTGGTGATAGACATTTCGGACACGGGAAAAGGCATTCCTAAATCTATGATTCAAAAAATCTTCCAACCAGGCTACTCTACTAAAAAGCGTGGTTGGGGGTTGGGCCTTACATTGGTCAAACGTATTATCGAAATATATCACAAAGGAAAAATATACGTTAAGCAATCAGATATCAACAAAGGCACAACCTTCAGAATATCACTGAAATCCTGATCAGCCCAAAAACAAAAACGAATGTTGGGGATTAGTCAAACTTAGCTTAACTTCGCACTTTGAAAAAATAGGACACAATTTTCATAGAATAAAATATCTAGAAATGGCAAATAGTGGTAAAATCACACAAGTTATTGGCCCAGTAGTAGATGTAAGCTTCGAAGCTGAAGGGTCTAAAATTCCAAATATTTTGGACGCACTCTACGTAACTAAAGAAGATGGCTCAAAAGTAATCCTCGAATGTCAACAGCATTTGGGAGAAGACAGAGTAAGAACCATCGCAATGGAAGGTACCGAAGGTATGACCAGAGGAATGGAAGTGGTCGATACTGGATCTCCTATCACTATGCCAATCGGTGAGGATATTAAAGGTCGTCTTTTCAACGTAGTAGGTGAAGCTATCGATGGTATCGAGCAGCCAAAAGGAGAAAAATCTCTACCTATTCACAGAGAAGCACCTGCATTCGAAGACCTGTCTACATCTACAGAAATCTTATTTACAGGTATCAAAGTAATCGACTTGATTGAGCCTTACGCTAAAGGGGGTAAAATTGGTTTGTTCGGTGGTGCCGGTGTGGGTAAAACTGTATTGATTCAGGAATTGATCAACAACATCGCAAAAGGACACGGTGGTTTGTCTGTGTTTGCTGGTGTAGGTGAGAGAACTCGTGAGGGTAATGACCTTCTAAGAGAGATGATCGAATCTGGAATTGTGACCTATGGAGAGGAATTTACCAAATCTATGGAAGAAGGTGGATGGGATCTTTCTAAAGTAGATAAGAAAAAATTATTAGAGTCTAAAGCAACCTTCGTGTTCGGTCAGATGAACGAACCTCCAGGGGCAAGAGCTAGAGTGGCACTTTCTGGGTTGACAGTTGCTGAATATTTCCGTGATGGAGAAGGTGACGGTGAAGGTAAAGACATTCTTTTCTTCGTTGACAACATCTTTAGATTTACGCAGGCTGGTTCTGAGGTATCGGCATTACTTGGTCGTATGCCATCAGCGGTAGGTTACCAACCAACGTTAGCTACAGAGATGGGTGCGATGCAGGAACGTATTACTTCTACTAAGAACGGATCCATTACTTCAGTTCAGGCAGTATATGTACCAGCGGATGACTTGACTGACCCTGCTCCAGCGACAACTTTTGCTCACTTGGATGCAACTACGGTACTTTCAAGAAAAATTTCTGAGTTAGGTATTTATCCAGCGGTAGATCCATTGGATTCTACTTCTAGAATTTTGTCTAGAGAGATCGTTGGAGATGATCACTACGATTGTGCTCAGAGAGTAATCGAGATTCTTCAGAGATACAAAGAACTTCAGGATATCATCGCGATTCTTGGTATGGACGAGCTTTCTGATGAAGATAAGCAGGTCGTGCACAGAGCGAGAAGGGTACAGAGATTTTTGTCTCAGCCATTCCACGTAGCAGAGCAGTTTACAGGATTGAAAGGAGTTTTGGTTGATATCAAGGAAACGATCAAAGGTTTCAATGAGATCATGGATGGTAAGTATGACCACTTGCCAGAAGCAGCCTTCAACCTTGTAGGTGGAATCGAAGATGCTGTAGCGAAAGGTGAGAAACTATTGGCAGAAGCTAAATAAGCAACTATGTTTTTAGAGATCATAACACCAGACGAAAACGTATTCGCAGGAGAAGTGGACCATGCGACATTTCCAGGAAGCGAAGGATCATTTCAGGTTTTGAATGATCACGCAGCTATGGTTAGTTCTCTTGGTACAGGAGATCTCAAAATCGTGAGTACGCACAATAAGAAAACAGAAGAAATTCACATGGCCATCGACGGTGGTGTAGTGGAGATTCTCAATAACAAAGTGCTGGTTTTGGCCGAGCACATTGAGAAGTAATTCTTCAAAAAATATACTTTCAAAACCCACAAGTCTGACTTGTGGGTTTTTTGTTTTAACTCATACATCTTCTTATTTATCAATTACTTCCGCAATAATTTGTTTGTTGTCCGCTAAGTGTATAATTTTTTAGTCCAATTCTAACTAGAATCATAGATGGCAGGCAAAACAGCATTGATCGCGGGTGCTACCGGTTTAGTAGGTAGAGAATTACTAAACACCTTGCTTAGCAAGGATTACTATTCCAAAATCTTGATTCTTGGTAGAAGATCCATTGAGATCAAAGACAATCGAATCGAAGAGATCATCATCAATTTTGATGAGTTAGCCAACTATCAGGATCAAATCAGCGCCCATGACTACTACTGTTGCCTGGGTACCACCATGGGTCAAGCCAAATCCAAAGAAGCTTTTTTTAGAGTAGATTTCACGTATCCAGTCGAATTGGGAAAATTGGCTAAGAACGATTCGCAGTTCGAAACATTCTGTATCGTTTCTTCCTATGGTGCCAATTCAGAATCTGCCCTATTTTACAATTCAGTTAAAGGTCAGGTAGAAGAAGCCCTTAAAGATTTAGATCTGAAAACCCTTCATATTTTTCAACCTTCCTTACTTTTGGGCTACCGCCCGCACTTTAGATTGTGGGAGGAAATGGCAAAATTGGCCTCCTCTATTTTATCCTTTTTTATCATTGGTTCAAGATTAAGGTTTTGGGCCATCAGAGGATCGCAAGTAGCAGAGGCTATGTATTATATTGCCACGAGTGATCAAGAAGGGACTCATGTCCACAAGCCACTCGAAATGCAAAAAATCGCACACCAAAAGGAATACAAATTTGATAGTAGTCATTCAGAAGTCACTTGAGGCGTCTGTACAGATTGAGGGAAATATCAAAGGCCAGATAGGAAATGGCTTGATGATATTGGTTGGAATAGAAAATGAAGACGGCCAGGAAGATATCGAATGGTTGAGTCGAAAGATTGTAAACATGCGTCTATTCGAGGATGAAGAAGGCGTGATGAATAAAAGTCTATTGGACGTCGATGGTGAGATTCTCTTGATCAGCCAATTTACACTTCATGCTAGCACCAAAAAGGGCAATCGACCCTCCTACATCAAAGCAGCCAAACCCGATGTGGCCATTCCCCTTTATGAAAAAATGATAGCTCAATTGGAAGGTGATTTAGGTAAACCAATCGCTACGGGAGAATTCGGCGCAGATATGAAAGTATCCCTCATCAATGATGGCCCAGTCACGATAATCGTAGATTCTAAAAACAGACAATGATGACCATAGAAGAAGCGCAAAAGCAGGTCGACGATTGGATCAAGGAATATGGCGTCCGGTATTTTAGTGAATTGACCAATATGACGATCTTAACGGAAGAAGTTGGAGAGCTAGCTCGCATCATGGCCAGGACTTATGGCGATCAGTCATTCAAGAAATCTGACATGGGCAAAGATCTAGGCGATGAAATGGCTGATGTGCTTTGTGTCTTGATATGTTTGGCCAACCAAACTGGGATCAACCTGACAGAGGCATTTCAAAAAAATCTCGAAAAGAAAACCCAGCGCGATTCAGAACGGCACAAGGCAAACGATAAGCTTTAAAGTTTTTGATCGATCCAGTTTTTGATATCGCTTAGGATTGCTTCCTTTTTTTGATCATTGTGTCCTTCATGTTTGGTCTCAGGATACAATTTGAAATCAATTAAATCTTTTCTCAGCTCTGAAAGGAGTTTCGATCCCTCGGGGTTGGTGATTGCGTCATTTTCTCCATGGAACACAAAAAGAGGCAGTTTTAATCTATCGGTATTATCCAAAGCCCATTTGCCCTGAAGGTAACTTTCGCTGAACATCTGAACTGATATTCGATCATGAACAAAATTATCTTCTCTGTAAGCTTGATTCACAGCTGGATCATTCGTAAGCTGATCCATCTCCAGTTCGTTCGATTGGGAGAATGAAGGCCATATTTTAGCCACTTTTCTGGCCAGTCCGATTTTCCATTTTGGAGGCTCTTCTTTGAGAGTAAGCCAAGGGGAGGAAACAATTGCACCCTTCAACTCATTGGTATTGCGAAGTAAGCAGTAGTTGGTCACCAAATTGCCACCGAGGCTGTGACCATAGAGGAACATGGGCAGGTCGTTGTATTCTGCTCGCGTATACATTAGAAGTTCTTCCACATCGTCTAGCAATGCTTCGTAGCTGGGGCTATGCCCTTTTTTTCCTTCAGATAAGCCATGCCCTCGTAGGTCAATGATAAAAAAGCTGAATTGATGCTCGCAGAAAAACTGAGCGACATGCTCATACCTGCCGGCATGTTCTCCCAATCCATGAATGAGGCAAACCAATCCCTTTGGATTCGGGACCAAATATTCATGCCCTTCGAGTTGGGTACCGTCTCTGCTAACTATCGAAAATTCTTCTTTCTCTATCATCTTTACTTACGGTTGGCAAGATAGACACCTACCAAAACAATCACAACGCCGAGGCTTTGGTAAATGTTCAAACTCTCTCCATCCAGCAGCCCCCAGGCAATGGCAATGATCGGAATGATGTAGGTACAGGAGGAAGCAAATACTGGAGTGGCGATTTTGACCAGATTATTAAAAATGAACATCGCAAGCGCTGTACCGATTACTCCTAAGATGGAGATGTAGGTAAACCCTAGAGCAAAACCCTGTGTACCGATTTTATCCAAAATATTCGTGCCAAGAAATAAATAGAGTCCACTGATGGGCAACACGAGCAAGAATGAGACGGCAGTAATATGCAGCGCTTTGACTTCTGCCAAATATGTTTTGATCACGTTGGCATTGACACCATACATAACCGTGGCTGCCAATATGAAAAAGCCAGAATAGTTGATTTTGCCCAATTGAAAATTGGCCCCTCCAAGCATGATAAACACACAACCGAGAAAACCAATGATGATTCCGATTGAAGCTGCCCGGGTCATTCTCATCTGAAAAAATGTGGCCCCAATGAGAGAGACGAATATAGGAGTGAACGAATTGATGATTCCGGTAACGGCACTATCAACTTGCGTTTGCGCTATCGCAAAAAGCATGGCGGGAATGTAGCTGCCAAAAAATCCCACTATAAAAACGTAGGGCAATTTTCGCACAGGGATTTTCCTGATGGAACGAAATCCAAATGGAGCCAATGCCAAAGAAGCCATGAAAATCCGAAGCGTTCCTACCTCGCTGGCATTCATAACCAGCAGTCCTTTTTTGATGAGAATGAAGGAACTGCCCCAGATTAGGGAAATAAGCCCGAGTAGTACCCAGGCCAGCGAATCTTTATTTTGCATGCGGTGGGGCCGAGTTAAGAAGTCATCAATTCAGCTCCTGCCAGTTCATTTCCTAGTTCATCAAGTACGAGTAGCGTTTCTTCATAAGTAGGAGTCTCCACCAAACGAGCACGAAATGGTTTGACTCCAGCTATTCCTCTAAAGTAATTGGTATAGTGTCGGCGCATTTCGAAAATACCTTTTTTGTCTCCCTTCCACTCTACTGAAAACTTCAGGTGTGATTTAACTACATCAATTCTTTGTTCCAGTGTCGGAGGAGGCAGTTTTTCACCTGTCTTGAAATAGTGCTTGATCTCGTTGAAAATCCAAGGGTAGCCGATGGCCGCTCTACCAATCATAATTCCGTCTACACCATAAACATCCCGGTATTCTTTGGCTTTTTCTGGTGAGTCGATATCTCCATTACCAAAAATTGGAATGTGAATATCAGGTTGTTCTTTCACTTGTTTGATATAAGACCAGTCTGCTTCGCCTTTGTACATCTGCTGACGTGTACGACCATGGATGGTCAGGGCTTTGATTCCTACGTCTTGTAATCTTTTAGCTACTTCAACTATTTTGATCGTATCGTGATCCCATCCGAGTCGTGTTTTAACTGTAACTGGTTTGTTGACTCTTTTCACGATTTCGGCAGTCATTTCGACCATCTTGGGAATGTCGAGTAGAATACCAGCCCCGGCTCCCTTGCATGCGACCTTTTTGACGGGACAGCCATAATTGATATCAATGATTTCGGGATCAGCCTCTTCCGCTTTGGCGGCTGCTTCTCGCATTGATTCGATTTTGTCACCAAAAATCTGAATCCCAATCGGGCGTTCATAGTCATAGATGTCCAGCTTTTGCAGGCTCTTGGCTGCATCACGAATTAGTCCTTCGGAAGAGATGAATTCTGTGTACATCAGATCCGCGCCATTTTCTTTGCATACCGCTCTGAATGGAGGGTCACTTACATCTTCCATCGGTGCAAGCAACAAGGGAAACTCACCTATTTCTATGTCTTCGATTTTGACCATTTGGGCTTAACTATTTTATTGTCTGACCAATCGAACAATACTTTTTTGATTATTCGAATTATCAGAACATTTTTGCTGCAAAGTTAAGTGTATTCTGCAATATTGTTTGAATCATAAGAATTGGCTTTCGCCAATTGTCAGATAGCTTAACTACTGAACTCAACTAGGTAAGATGACAGAATTACTACCCCAAGGGAAGAACCCATTTTTAAGTTTAATCATACTCGTTGGTTATGCCTTGATTGGTCTGTTTGTCTTTCAGTTTTTTGCCTTTGTTCTCATCATTCCATTTACTGATATGGGTTTGGTTGAGTTTACTGGCGCTATGTCTAGCATTACCAGTTATCCAGAGCTAAAACCTCACCTGCTATTTATTCAATTCATGAGCTCATTGGGAGGCTTTGTTCTGGCACCCTTTGCATTTATCTATCAGCAAGAAAAGCGTGGTTTGTTTCTGGATTTTCACTCAAAGCAGCTTACCGCGCCTGCATTTTTGCTCGCCATTGGAGTTACACTTTGCTTTATCGTAGCGGACAGTGTGATTATAGAATGGAATATGAACTTGGAATTTCCTGAACCTTTCCAGTCTTGGGCCAAGGGAAGTGAGGAGCAGGCAGCAGAGTTAACCAAATTTTTGACCTCCATTGATAGCCTACCCTATTTCATTGCGGTATTCGTTACGGTTGCCATATTGCCGGCAGTAGGTGAGGAATTGTTGTTTCGTGGACTGGTTCAAAAATATTTTACAGTTGCTTTCAAAAATCCTCATGTGGCGATCTGGATTACCGCGATTCTTTTCAGCGCTTTTCATTTTCAGTTTTTTGGCTTTGTTCCGAGGATGTTATTAGGGGCCTTGTTTGGTTACTTATTTTATTTCTCTGGCAACTTGCTTTATGCCATTCTGGGTCATTTGATCAACAATGGTTTGACCGTTTTGATGATGTATCTTTATCAGGAGGAAATCGTCAACTACGATATTGAAAATACCGAATCGATTCCCTTGGAAAGCGTGGGCATATTTGCCATCTTAGGGATTGGACTTTTTGTACTTTATACAAAACAATTTAAAGATAAACGGTTGCATGACGGACTGGCAAAAGGTGTATAGCGACAAGAACGAATATCGCGCCAATATCGTCGTTTCTGTATTAGAGGACTTTGGAATTCAGCCGGTGCTGGTCAATAAAAAAGATGCGGCCTACCAGTTGGGGCATTTCGAAGTACATGTAGCGGCTGATCATGTGATCAGAGCGATTAAGATTATAAAAGATGACATCAACTTCAACTAAGTACGCCGATCTGGCGAAACGTTTGGTCACAGGTATTATCGGCGCATTTTGTGTCATCTTCGCCATTGCTTATGATATGTGGGGCTTCTTCGCTGTTTTTTTGATTACCAGTGTGCTTACCCAGTGGGAGTTTTACAAGTTGATCAAAGCCAATGGCATCATACCACTCCGTACCTATGGCACGCTGATGGGTATTTTGATTTACACTTTGTTTTTTCTGGCTTCATCAGGAATCTTACCAGACCTGGATTGGTTCTATGTGATTCTTCCGCTTACCTCTGGTGTATATTTTATCAAGCTTTATAAGAAGGACGAAAAAAAGCCATTTACCAATATAGCATTTACCTTTCTTGGGATCTTTTATGTGGCTTTGCCAATCTCCCTATTGAGCGTGGCAGCATTTACTCATGGGCATTACAGTTATGAAATCATCATAGGCTTGTTTTTAATTTTATGGGCTAGCGACACAGGTGCCTATTTTGCAGGGATTCAATTTGGAAAGAGAAAATTGTTCGAAAGAGTTTCGCCTAAGAAATCATGGGAAGGAAGCGTAGGTGGAGCGATCCTTTCACTTCTTTTCGCTTTAGGTGTTTCCCATTATTTTCATGATTTGGCGAGATGGCAATGGATCGTGATATCTATTATCACGGTAGTCTGTGGAACTTATGGAGACCTAATCGAATCTTTGTTTAAACGAAGTATGCAAATCAAGGACTCAGGCAAGAAGCTGCCAGGTCATGGAGGATTTTTAGATCGTTTTGATGGTTTGTTGTTATCCGTACCATTCATTGTGATCTTCTTAAAATTCTGCATGAAGTACTAGGCATTTTTATTAGATTGGAAAACCCGCGAATAATTGGGTATATGATTACATTTGTTCCAAACAAACAACAAACACAGAAATGGGATACATAGAACCTGCTCCAATTAAGGATAAAGAGAATCCTTTCGAGTCTATGATGTCGAGGTTTAATGTGGCTGCTCAAGCCCTTGGCCTGGACGATGAAATCTATAATGTTTTAAAATCTCCCTACAAACAAGCCATTGTATCACTTCCTGTCACCATGGATGATGGTTCGATCAGAGTGTTCGAAGGCTATCGTGTGATCCATTCCAATATTTTGGGTCCATCCAAAGGTGGTGTCAGATTTGATTTGGGTGTAAACCTGGATGAAGTCAAAGCCCTGGCTGCCTGGATGACCTGGAAATGTGCGGTGGTGGATATTCCCTATGGTGGTGCAAAAGGGGGCATCAAATGTAATCCAAGGGAAATGTCTGCTGGTGAAATCGAGAGACTCACACGAGCATACACCCAGACGTTGAATGAAATATTCGGCCCGGACAGGGATATCCCTGCTCCTGATATGGGAACCGGTCCTCGCGAGATGGCCTGGATGATGGATGAATATTCTAAATCTCAGGGTATGACCGTCAATGCTGTCGTAACTGGAAAGCCATTGGTATTGGGCGGATCGCTGGGTAGAACCGAAGCGACTGGTCGTGGAGTAATGATCTCTGCTTTGTCTGCTATGGAAAAACGACAAATCAATCCTTTCAACGCCAAGTGCGCGATTCAGGGGTTTGGTAATGTGGGATCCTGGGCAGCTAAGCTGTTAGAAGAGCGTGGAGTGAAAGTCGTAGCGATTAGCGATATCTCTGGTGCTTACTTTAACGACAATGGAATCAACATCGCTAAGGCGATCGAATACCGTGATGCCAACAACAGAAGTTTAGAAGGTTTTGATGGAGCTGAAAGAATTGAAGGGGATGAACTACTCTACCTCGACGTAGATGTGTTGATTCCTGCAGCAATGGAAGACGTAATTACAAAAGATAATGCTGCCAAAATCAAAGCTAAACTGATCGTAGAAGGCGCCAACGGACCGACATCCGCTAAGGCAGATGCCATCTTGAAAGAAAATGATGTGTGGGCAGTTCCGGATATTCTGGCCAATGCGGGTGGAGTAACGGTGTCCTACTTCGAATGGGTTCAAAATCGATTGGGATACAAATGGACACGTGAGCGTGTCAACCGTAGATCGGATCGTATTATGAAATCATCCTTTAATCACGTATATGATGTATCTGAAGAATACAACGTATCTTTGAGGATTGCAGCATATATTGTAGCAATTGATAAAGTATCTAACACTTATAAATACAGAGGAGGGTTCTAAGGAACCCTTTTTTACCCTACTGCCATGACATTACATAAGGAAGGACGAAAAATTCTATTTATTCTACTCGTCGTTTTATTTGCCATCAACTATTTGGTCAAACGTTATTTTCCAGAGCCAGAGATTGTTCAACAGTTGACCTTAGTGGCGAGTTTAGTTGTTTATGTTTTGGTCCTGCAGTTTTTTAGAAACCCCAGTATTAAGATACAGATTGATGATAGGGTAGTACTGGCTCCAGCAGATGGAAAAGTAGTGGTGATTGAAAACACTATGGAGGGAGAGTATTTCAAAGAGGAAAGAAAACAAATTTCCATCTTTATGTCTCCTTTGAATGTTCATGTTTGCCGCACACCAGTAGGTGGATTGGTCAAATATTTTAAATACCACGCTGGGAAATACCTGGTAGCCTGGCATCCCAAATCAAGTACGGAAAATGAGAGAACCACGATGGTGGTAGAAAATCCTAATGGAGTGGAAGTTCTCGTTCGTCAAATAGCCGGAGCAGTCGCCAGGAGAATTAAATGGTATACCAAAGAGAGCGACAGATTGTTGCAAGGCCAGGAATATGGCTTTATCAAGTTTGGCTCTCGTTTGGATATTTTCTTGCCTTTGGATGCTGAAATCAAAGTGGATTTGGAGCAAAAGACCAAAGGTGGAAGAACTGTTATTGCTGAGCTGAAATAATCAGCTCAGGTTTTTCAATAGAATTACTTCCTTATCTGTTAGCATTCTCCAGTTTCCTCTTGGTAGGTCTTTCTTGGTCAATGGGCCATACATGGTGCGGTCCAGTTTGACCACCTCATACCCGAAGTGTTCGAAGATCCTTCTAACAATTCGGTTTCTACCGATATGGATTTGAACGCCGATCGTTTTTTTACTGCTATCCAATACAGCCAAATCATTGATCTGAACAGGTCCATCTTCTAGTTCAAAGCCATTCGCTATGTCCTCGAAGTGGTGAGTTGTAATTGGCTTATCCAATTCGACTTGATATATCTTTTTGATCTTGTATGACGGATGAGTCATTTTCTGAGACAACTCTCCATCGTTGGTTAGCAATAGTAAGCCAGTTGTATTACGGTCCAGTCGCCCAACTGGATAGATTCTTTCGTCACATGCATTTTTGACCAGATCCATTACAGTTCTGCGGTTTTCTGGATCCTCCATCGTACTGATGTAGTCCTTGGGTTTATTCAGTAGCACATAGACAAAGTTTTGAGGGCTTATGACTTTGTTGTTGTATTTCACCTCATCCTTGCGTTCGATTTGCATCCCCATTTCGGTGACCACTTGATCATTGACTTTGATTCTTCCTTCCTGAATCAATTTGTCTGCGTCTCGTCTGGAACAAATACCAGAGTTGGCAATATATTTATTGATTCGGATAGGGTAGGAAATCGATTTATATGGAGTGGTTTTGGACTTTTGGGGCTTGTTTCTTCTTTGCATGGCTTAATCTTAATCCTGCAAAGCTAGGCAATAAGCAAATTGAAACAGCAGAAGCGACTGCTAATCTTGAGATTCCCCGATTTCGTTGTCCTTTTGCTCGAAATCTTTGAGCGTCGGAAGTTCATTGAGATTGTTGATTCCGAAATAATCAATGAAGTTTTGACTGGTGCCATAGAGGAGGGGTCTCCCAACCGCTTCTGATTTGCCTTTGATCTCGATCAACTCCTTTTCCAGCAACTTTTGAACCGAGTAGTCACAGTTGACACCTCGGATTTGCTCCATGTCCCCTTTGGTAACGGGCTGCTTGTAGGCAATGATCGCCAGGGTTTCCAGAGCGGAATTCGAAAGTCTTTTTTTGGATTGCTGTTTCAGCAGGATGCTGATGCTGGTCTGGTAGGCAGGTTTAGTCAAAAATTGATAACCGCCCCCACTTTTGACCGGCTCGAAAGAGAACTCTTCCGAGGCGTATTTTTCCTCTATAGAAACTATGGCTTCCTCTATATCTTTCATAGGGACGTCCGCTTCAAACATTTCGGACAAGCAGTTTCTAATCTCCTTGTCCGTAATGGGTTTAGGCGAACAAAATATCAACGCCTCGATATGGTTGGACAAAAAGTCCAATTAGCTATTCTGCTTCAGTTTAGAATCTATCGAAAGCGTCGTATGAGGTACCGCTCTTAATCTTTCTTTGCTTATCAGTTTTCCGCTCTCCTTGCAGATACCATAGGTACCATTTTTGATTCGGATCAAAGCATTTTCCAGATTGGTAATGAATTTCTGTTGTCTGGCTGCCAATTGATTCAAGCTTTCTTTTTCAGCTGTATCTGCACCGTCTTCCAGTGTTTTCACATTCCCATACGAGCTATCAGTCCCTGAGTCTTTACTTCTGGTAATCGACTCCTTGATGTAGTTTAGTTCGTTCCACGCCTTCTCCAACTTGTTGTTGATTAGTTCTTCAAACTCCTTCAGCTCATCGGCAGAATAACGTGTTTTCTCTCTTTCGCTCATAATAATGGTTTTTAACAGATTGGTTGCGCTAATCTAGTTCAACACATCTAAAAAGTAAAGTGATAAATAGCTGGCTTTTCAATTATTATCCACAAGTTATTCTCTTGCTTCTGACTACTTAACTTTTATCTTTAAAATATTAAACGAAACCCAATATGAAAAAGTATTACTTGATTATCATCTTATTTGTTGCCTCTTGCTTCAGTATTTTTCCAGCATTTGCTCAGAATATACCTGGAAAAGGAGACATAGCCATCGTGATTCATGGTGGGGCGGGATATATACAACGTCCAAATCTCAGTCCTGAACAAGAAAAAGACTATCGAGCCAAATTGGAAGAGGCCCTAAAAGCAGGATATGAAAAACTGGATCAGGGAGCATCTGCCGAAGAGGCAGTAGTTGCTGCAATTCAAATTCTGGAAGCTTCTCCGTTATTCAACTCTGGTGTAGGTGCAGTGTTGACGGAAGAAGGAAAAGCAGAACTGGATGCCTCTATTATGAATGGTGCAGATGGATCAGCCGGTGCAGTGGCAGGTGTCAGCCGAATCAAAAGCCCGATATTGGGAGCCATGGCTGTTAAAGATCAATCACCACACGTGATGATGGCTCGGGAGGGTGCCGAAAAATTTGCCGAGACTCAAGGATTGGAAATGGTGGATCCGGATTATTTCGTCACCGACAAGCGCATAGCCCAATGGGAAAGAATGAAGAAAGAACAATTGGAAAAAGCAGAAGGCTCTATCAAAAACTGGGAAGACACCAAAATGGGAACGGTAGGAGCCGTAGCACTTGATAGAAATGGAAACATCGCGGCAGGTACTTCTACAGGAGGTATGATGATGAAAAAATTCGGGAGAATCGGTGATTCTCCGATCATAGGGGCTGGCACCTTTGCTGAAAATGAATCTTGCGGAATTTCTGCTACAGGTCATGGAGAGTTCTTCATGCGCAATGTGGTGGCCTATGATATTGCCGCGAAAATGAAATATCAGAATATTAGTTTGTTTCAGGCTGCAAATGAGGTAGTCATACAAAAACTGAAGAAAATCGAAGGAGCAGGTGGAATCATAGGCTTAGACCAGGAGGGAAACATTACGATGACATTCAACACACCCGGTATGTTTCGCGGCTACATGAACAAAAAAGGAAAACCAGTTTCTATGATTTATGGGTTGGAGGATTAATGGAATCCAGCCTTATCAACTCGCCCATCCATCACGGTCGAGGCTTCTGTATTGGATGGCCTCTGCGAGATGTTCGATTTGGATGTCCTCCTTTCCGGCTAGGTCTGCGATGGTTCTGGATACTTTAAGGATGCGATCGTAGGCTCTGGCTGATAGGCCGAGTTTTTCCATGGCAGTTTTGAGTAGCGCCTTGCCTGCTTGATTGATCTGACACATGGATTTGACCATTTGCGAATTCATCATCGCATTGTTGTAGATCTCGGGTTGGTCTTTGAATCTTTCTTCCTGTATCAATCGGGCTTCAATGACTCGCTTTCGAATTTCTTCGCTGCTTTCAGTTTTTCGGTCAGCACTTAGTTGATCGAAAGATACGGGAGTGACTTCTACATGAAGATCAATTCTGTCCAGCAAGGGGCCGCTGACTTTGTTTAGGTATTTTTGTACTACTCCCGGAGCACAGACACATTCTTTTTCGGGGTGATTGTAGTAGCCACAGGGGCAAGGGTTCATACTGGCGATCAGCATAAAGTTGGCGGGGAAATCAATCGAGATTTTAGCTCTGGAAATGGTGACTTTTCTTTCTTCCAAAGGCTGTCGCATCACCTCTAGAACTGCTCGCTTAAATTCCGGTAATTCATCCAGAAAAAGAACCCCATTGTTGGCCAGAGAAATTTCACCGGGCTGTGGGATACCCCCACCTCCGACTAAAGCAACGTCACTGATCGTATGATGTGGCGCACGGAATGGTCGAGAGGCAATTAACGAGGCGTGCTCTTTGAGATGGCCTGCTACCGAATGGATTTTTGTGGTTTCCAGAGATTCTTGCAGACTCAGCGGAGGGAGAATGGACGGCAGTCTTTTTGCCAGCATCGTTTTGCCCGCGCCTGGAGGTCCGATCATGATTACGTTGTGCCCGCCGGCTGCAGCTATCTCGAGTGATCGCTTGATGTTTTCCTGTCCCTGAACATTAGCAAAGTCTGCTTCATATTCGTTGATGTGAGTTTGGAACATATCACGAGTGTCATATTCCAGTGGTTCTATCAATTCAAACCCAGTGAGGTGTCGAACGGCCTGTAATAGATTGTCTGCTCCCAGAACTTGTAAGTTGTCTACGATGGCTGCTTCGGAGGCATTTTCTTTTGGCAGTATCAAGCCTTTGAAGCCTTTTTTTCTTGCCTCAATGGCAATCGGAAGCGCACCTTTGATCGGCCGGATGCTTCCGTCCAGTGCTAGCTCCCCCATGATTAGATATTCTTCCAGATTAGGAACGTCTATTTGAGCGGAGGCAGCCAAGATGCCGATAGCTATAGGCAGGTCATAGGACGAACCTTCTTTTTTGATATCAGCAGGGGCTAGGTTGACGATCACTTTTTGGCGTGGCATGCTGAACCCGTTTTGCTTGAGGGCAGACTCCACGCGATGTTCACTTTCTTTGACCGCCGAGTCGGGTAGACCGACCATAAAAAATTTAGTTCCTGTGCTGACGTTGACTTCAATGGTGATGATATGGGCATCCACACCATATACTGCACTTCCGTAGGTTTTTGCTAGCATTCGCTTTTCTTCTGGGATTAAGAAATTCTCAATACGCTGCTCATACAAGTATAGCAGATTCGTGCTACTTATTCATGGCTGCCAGACTCCAAGTCGGCAATTTTTTTATTGAGTTTGGTAATTCTCTTCTTCAGTTTTTTGATATGAATGTTTTCAATAATCAATACTGAACCAAATAATATGATACCAATCCCGGCCAATTTTAAAACGAGGCGCATAAGGCTCACCCATGTATCTATGGGATCCCAAGTCCAATGCAGCACGAGGTTTTCGTAGGTGACAGCTATAAAAAGACAGAATAAGAAGTAGAGGATATAAATTCCATATAGGTATGGTTTGAGCTTTTTCATTTGCGGATGTCTTTCTCGAATGGCTGATTGAGGATATATACGATGCTTTTACAGTCTACGGATTCAAGATAGTGAATTATCCTTGAACTTCTTTTTGTTGCTTTTCAAAATACCTACACATGAGCGTAATTTTGCAATCTTTGCAATTCGGTTTCCGTGCCAGGCAAGTATATCTTCCGTGAAGAATGAGCCAATGGTGCGCTTTGGCGATATGCTCTTCGGGTATATGTTTTACCAACTGTTTTTCCACTTCCAGTGGAATTTTGGCATTTTGAGTTACAAGTCCCAGGCGTTTCGAAACTCGGAAAACATGCGTGTCTACTGCCATAGAAGGCTGATTGAAAACCACTGAAGTGATAACATTGGCAGTTTTTCTTCCAACACCGGGCAATTTGACCAAATCTTTGGTATCCGAAGGCACTTCTGAATTGAAGTCTTCTACTAGCATCTTGGCCATTCCTAAGAGATGCTTGGTTTTGTTGTTGGGGTAGGAAATGGATCTAATGTAAGGAAATAATTCGTCGAAATTAGAATTGGCCAGATCTTCGACTGTTGGGAAAGTTTCGAAAATGGCTGGCGTTACCATGTTTACGCGTTTGTCTGTGCACTGCGCACTGAGGGCAACTGCTACGATCAGTTGATATGGGTTTTCGTAGTGAAGTTCTGTTTCGGCTTCTGGGCTGTTTTGGCTGAAATACTCAACAAAGAATTGATACCTCTCCTTTTTGGTCATGGGATTCGTTTTTTCAAAACTAATTTCACGTTTCGAAATTAATTAAACCGTGGTATTAAAGACTTATTGAGAGGATTTTTGATCGTCGCGATATTGAAGGGAATATTCGAATATGCGACCCAAACTGTTTTCGGAAGGGGTCAATAGCAACCGATCCAAGACTGTCGTATCCCCCATAAAACTCGAGAGCTTTTCCTTGAGCTCCGGATTGTTGAGGACTTCTTTTTCTATCTCATCATCTTCGGTGGATGAGGTTTCGCCATAAATGTAGCGGATCAGGTCAGTCTCGGTATATGGTTTGATCATACTCAATGTTACGTTTTTGCATCTTTTTACGCAAATTAATCAAAGCATAGCGCATTCTGCCGAGTGCTGTGTTGATACTGACATTAGTCGTATCAGCTATGTCCTGAAAACTCATTTGCATATAGTGTCTCATGATTAGCACTTCCTTCTGTGTTTCTGGCAATTCCTGAACCAGATTCTTCAAAAGTGCATTGGTATCGTCTTTGATCTGTAGCGACTCTACAGAATCTTCGGCAAAGTCCAGAGTATTGAATACTCCAGTGCCATCTTCCATTACAATTTTTGGATACCTCTTCTCTTTACGGAAAAAGTCTATAGCAAGGTTGTGTGCTATGCGTAAAACCCAGGGAAGAAATTTTCCTTCTTCGTTGTATTTACCTGATTTCACTGTTTTGACCACTTTAATAAAAGTGTCTTGCAGTAAATCTTCTGCAATGTACTTGTCTTTGACGATCAAGTAGATTGTGGTAAACACTCTGGATTTGTGTCTTAAGACTAATTCCTCAAATGCCGCTTCATTTCCATTTTTGTAACGTGATACCAATTGGCTATCACTAACACCCTCTTTGTTCATTTTACCTGAGCTTTTAACGTAACTATTCAGTTCATATTGCTTGGTTTTGTCTTGAATCTTGGGATTATAGGTGTTTTTCTTTCCGAATGTATTCATAGCGTGAGTTTCCTGGTTTCGTTTAGTGAAAGTAAAATTCACTCAGGCCACTCGCTAAAACTTTCGATCAGTGATTATGTTCGTTCGATTAATAGACAATAATGGAACTATTCTACCCCCAAAGGAGTTCAATAATAAAACCGAAAAATCCTATGAAAGCCATTTGGAATGAAACAGTTATCGCAGAAAGTGATGATACAAAAGTGATAGAAGGGAACCATTATTTCCCTCCAGCATCGATCAAACGTGAGTATTTCAAAGAGAGTACAACGCACAGTACCTGCCCTTGGAAAGGTCAAGCCAATTACTATACTTTAGAGATAAAAGGGGAAACCAATCCGGATGCGGCGTGGTATTATCCTCAAACTAAGGACATGGCCAAACCGATCGAAGGATATATTGCCTTTTGGAAGGGTGTGGAGGTTTCGGAGTTTTAACACACAGACCGAAACGCTCGCAATAACTTATTGACATCTCGCTCGTCGTTGTACACATGAGGAGACACACGCATGAATGAGCCACGCATGGATACGCTCACTTTGTTTACTTTGAGTGCCGTGGCTATAGCGGCCTGCTTTTCTTTTGGTATCAAAATACCGAAAAGGTGTGCCGATCGATCTTCATCCTTTTCTATATAGTAGCCCATTGACTGGATTTCTTCTATGGCAGGAGCCATCAACTCACTGCAATAGGTTTGAATTTCTGCTGGTTGCCAGCGAATCACTTGCTTGAGGGATTCTATTAGTATGGGGTTGAGGATGAAATTGCTTTTCTCTCCTACGCCAAATCGATCGGCTCCTGGCTGGTAGTCGTCTTTGTAGTTGACCAATCCGGTAAAATCCTCACTGTCGCGACGATTGATCCAGTTTTGCTCTATGGGTTCGGCCTGATCGAATTTCTCTCCATAGTAGGCTATGCCAATGCTGTATGGCCCAAGCAACCACTTGTAGGCCGCAACCACGAGTGCATCCGGCTTGATCTCCTGCACATCGAAAGGCAGCGCACCGATGGACTGGGTACCGTCAATGATCAACAGTGCATCGACCTCATCGCAGCGTTTGCGGATCGCCATCAGATCGAACAAGGTACCGTCTGCCCAGTGGGTATGGCCGAGTGCTATCACTTTGGTTTTCTGATCGATTGCTTCTAATATTTTTTCATTCCATTGCTTGCCCCTGTTTTCGGTAGTATCGGGTACTTCGATGATTTTCAGCTCTGCATCGGCGTTTTTGCAAGCCGTCATCCAGGGATAGACATTGCTGGGGAATTGGTCTCCGCATACAACAATGTTTTCATCTTTTAACAGATCGAGATTGTGCACCACCTGTGCCATACCATAGGATACAGAGGGAATCATCGTGATTCTTTCCTTTTCTGCATTAATCAATTGTGAATAAAGCAGCTTGATCGTGTCCAGATCGTGGAAGAAATCATCTGGTGAGATCAAGTTAGGTTGACGCTTTTTGGCGATTCCCTTTCTGCCGGCCTTTTCGGCTTTTTTCAGCAAGGGAGCCATGTAGGCGCAGTTGAGATAAGCGTATTTCTTGTTAAGCAGGAATTTGCTTTTTTGGCATTTCATTTTGGGCAAGGATTATATTGTATCTTGGCTCTATTCAAATTGACATTTGTAAACTTAGTAAGCTTTGCTGGTACTACATCTCATAAAAATAAGGTTTAAGCAAATGATTCGGCTTTTGACAGAAGCGGGCTTATGGAGGACAATTTTGTTGGTAATGATTGTTGCCTGCGTTTCAGTTTTTGCCTTCATCAGTCTTAGTCAAAAGCCGAATGTGTACTATGTACTCGGGATCACCATGACCTTGCTATCCGGTCTTCATTACAAAAGGTCGGATATAGTTTTTCTTCACTTGATTTCAGCTCGAACTTTTGTCATTCTTTTGCTGGAATATATTGTGTTGCTGCTCCCTCTATTGATCATGCTTGCAGTTTATGGTTGGTGGCTGTCCATGCTAGTACTGATCTCTTTTGCTCTCGTT
The DNA here is from genome assembly GCF_025833875.1 of Reichenbachiella ulvae. Lineage (NCBI taxonomy): Bacteria > Pseudomonadati > Bacteroidota > Cytophagia > Cytophagales > Reichenbachiellaceae > Reichenbachiella > Reichenbachiella ulvae. Next base: position 4,164,022 of record NZ_JAOYOD010000001.1, read on the forward strand.
ATCTCTCTGGTTCCTTCAGAATCAAATCCCCTTTCGAAGATTCGCAACCCCTTGCCTCAAGCAGTATTGGGTACCAGTTTTGAATGGAAAGCTGGCGTAAGAAAGTTCGGCTATTTACTACTATTGCTGGTATTAATAGGTTTAGGGGCTTCTTTTTTCTTGTTTAGTGTTCCACTGGCTATCTTTCTGATCGGTTTGATTGTTTATGGCTTCTACGAAAAATCGGAACACTATGCTTTACTAATCGTTTTTGAAAGAAGGCCAAGTGCCTTTCTTTGGTTAAAAGTAACACAGGTTGTTTTGCAGTTTTCAGTACTCATTGCGCCTTTGGTTTTGGCCTTTGTTTGGATGCATAGCTCGCTTTGGTACATTGTAGTTATCGAATGGTTGATTTTTTTATTTGTCTTCAATTATACTGTGTTGCTGAAATATGCATTTTACAAAAGCAATCCTTCGGATAAAGTACCTCCACTTTTTGCAGCGTTGGGTTTAGGTAGTTTTTTCTTGCCACCATTACTTCTATTGATATGGATTTTGAGCATTTACTTTTGCAGAAAATCCCTGTCCAACTTATCCATTTATATAGATGATTTCGATTAAAAACCTGAAAGTGAAATATGACCAACCCGTGCTGGATGACCTGTCGCTTGATCTTGAAGCTGGCTGTGTGCATGGCTTAGTGGGAGTCAATGGCTCGGGAAAAACAACCTTACTGAACACCTTGTTTGGACTGACAAAATCAGGTTCTGGTTCTGTTTTGTTCAATGGACAACCTATGACAAAAGAGTCTTGCTCGTTTCTTCCCACAGAAAACTTCTACTATTCTTATATCACGGGCCGAGAGTATTTAAGCTTGTTCAAAACGGCTCATTTTGAATTGGACAAATGGAAAGAATTGTTTCATTTACCTCTGGATGAGAGAGTGGAAACATATTCTACTGGTATGAAAAAGAAGCTGTCACTGCTAGCAATCATCGGCCAAGACAAAGAGGTAATTATGCTGGACGAGCCGTACAATGGCCTAGACATGGAATCAGCCCAAATTTTACAAATGATACTCGAAAGGCTCAAAAAGAAAAAGACCGTCATTGTAACCTCCCATATCATCCAAAGTCTCACTCGTGTTTGCGATTGGATTCATCATTTGGAAAAGGGGAGGATAAAAAATAGTGTTGGAAATGATCAATTCGATGAATTGGAGACTGCTATAGCCGAAAACATTAAATCTAGGAATAATGATCTTCTAAATGAACTCCTATGAATAAAGTACTCATTTTCGATAGCAAAGAAAAAGCAGAAAAGACGGTAGCGGCGAATAAAATTGTAAAGCTACAGATCGATGACCAGCGTATCTGTCTGGCTCGGAGAGGAGGTGAATTTTATGCCTTTGAAGAAAAATGCCCGCATATGAGCGAGGACTTGGGCAAAGGCCGTATCAATCCACTGGGCGAAGTGGTCTGCCCCTGGCACGACTATCGATTCAATATGGCAAGTGGCGAGGAGGCTGACAGTCGCTGTAGGGATTTGAAACGATATGAACTATTGTGGGAGGCGGACCAACTCTTTGTAATGATATAGTTTTAGAGAACATCTGCTTTATCAGTAGAGACGATCCAGTCATCCATCCATATATAACAATCTTCCCCTGGAGCCCACTCGATATCTGCTCCACCATGAAAGGTAGAGATGTAAAAGTTATCAATCAGGCTGCCATCATTGACAAATTGGATTCCTGTTTTTAGTAGTGCTGGATTTCTATTGATCCAAATTTCGACTTCACCATCCTTGTTATTGTCAGAATTGATTTTGACTCGTTCGGTGACCTGATACCATTGGCCTTTTTCGAATACCACTTGCTGTTCGCCATTCATTAGAGGAATGTCCTCCCCATACTTTCCTGGCTTGTCCATGTGATAGAGATAGAGTACTGCCTCTCCGCCCTTTCGCCACATCAGCCTTGCAGTGAAGCCGTTGGTTCCGTCGCAAGTTTGTCCACCGCTGCAATTATCCCCAGTAGCCAGACCGGGGAGCTTCCCTCCTTCGTGTTTGCCACCCCAATCGAAATTGTCACTGAAATAAAGCCAATAGGAAATGTAGACTTCTTTTTTACCCTCAAAATTCAGTGGAACCTGTGCACCACCCTGACTCGGTCCGACTGCATCTTTCGGATATTTGACTCGAATGGAAAATTTACCCGTGTGCGCCTGGGTGCTGTCAACTATCACTCTTGATTCGTCAAACCCAGCTGTCCAATCAAATGAAAAGCCGTCTTTTTTTAAGTGAGCCGAAGTATAGCTGTCCCCGTGGTTCCAATTTTCGAATGATTGGTTGTAAATTATTTGGGTCTGTGATGAGATCATAGATCCCATGAGCATGCTAAGTAGAAAAATCTTTTTCATGTTTCTAATCTACATCTTTAAATACATCCGGTTGATGGCATGATCAAAATGGGAAAGCAAATACCTGTTTTCTTCCAAAAGAATAGATATTTGAGCCATTTCGAGTAGTTGGATGGATTCAACATTGTTTAGATTATCAAAGAGGTGTTTTTTGTCTGTGTTGTCTGGAATATTCTGGTTGAAGAAATCTTCTACGAGATGACTATCCGTAAGGAGATGTTGGTCATAGGTTTCTAAACAATCATGTACCAATTGGGTCAATTTTTAGTGACATTTCGATTTCTAAATTTGAAGGTATGAGGGTAATAGGTGTTTTTTATTGACCAATGATGTTTGGCTGATGTTGGATTGGGTTGCAAAGAATCGATTGAGATATCGAGAATCTTAGTTTTTACAGTTTCTAATCTGTCGATTTGTTGGTCAACATAGGGCCTTAAGGAATGATGGTTCGAATTCATTTTATAAAGAATTCGACTCAATTCTTGATTTTGGTGGATAAGTGCCTGTACTTCAAATTTGAGCACACGCAATTTTTGCTGCCTGACTATTTCTTCATGTGATTCATTTTGGCAAGCTGAGAAGAATAGAACTATTAAAACTAATTGGAAGGTTTTCATATTTCAATTTACCTCCCTTTGGATAAAAGCCCAAAAACCTTCTTGTTATAGAATTGATGCAGATTTTTAATCCAAATCTGGAAGTGTGTAGTCAGTAAACATACTAGGCTCTGCCATCATTTTTTCTATTTCTTCTGATTGTCTTGGGGCTCTAATCGATAAGTTTTCACACCCATCTTCTGTCACAAGGTAATCATCCTCGATGCGCACTGGGATATTCCACCATTTTTTGGCGGCTGGGCTTCCTTCCGGAATATAAATGCCTGGTTCGATGGTGATCACCATATTTTTTTCCAATCGATCGTAAATCCCCTTGTCGTGTACATCTAGCCCTATATGGTGACAGCAGCCATGAGGGTAGTAGCGGTTGCGACCTGTGTCGGGGTTGATGATGTCTATCTCCTTTGTGCTTTTATAGATTCCCAATTCCACCAGACCTTCGTTTACGATTTTGGCGGTGATATCGTAGAGTGTCGAGAAGGGCAACCCAATCTGGCAAGAATCTGCGGCTGCCTGCTGTGCCTCATAGACCAGGTCGTAAATGAGTTTTTGTTCCTCAGTAAATTTTCCATTGACGGGAATCGTACGAGTAACGTCCGCAGTATATCCGTGATACTCTGCTCCTAAATCCATGAGTATCAGTTCGCCATCTTCTATGGCTGGCTTGTAGTTGTCGATGTAGTGAAGGACACATCCATTGTGACCTGCTCCTACTATACTGGGATAACCTTCGTATTCGGCCTGGTATTTTTTGAAAATGAATTCGTGCATGCCCTGCACTTCGGTTTCGGACATACCAGGTTTCATGGCTTTCATTACTTCTACCTGGCCAATGGCAGATATACTTACTGCTTTGCGGAGTAGGTCTAGCTCTGCTTCTGTTTTGATCTCACGGAGTTCGGTCATATATAGGTCGAGCAATACAACATCCAGATTGTTGGATTGTGGTTCGATGTTGAGATCGTTCTGGTTGTAGTTGACCTTGTCTTTGAACTGCGCAATTAGATCATAAAGATCACCTTCTTCTTCGGTCTGCCTTACATCGTTCATGAAATCATAGAACAGTACTTTGTCGAATTTGGAAAAATCCAGATTGAAGGATTCGAATCTGGGTGTTTCGAAAACCACCTCCATTTTCAATTTGTCTTTGGCCCCATCTTTTCCTAAGCGATAGCCATCGTACAATTCGGCCAGTGCATTTTTTGATCTAACGAAGAGAATTTCGTCGAACCTCTTTCCTTCTACTTTTTGCTCTTCTTTGAAAATGAGCAAAACGGAATGTGGCTCTCTATGCCCTGTCAAATACATGAAGTTAGGGTCTTGATGATAGATGTAGTCTACATCATTGGCACGGTTGCGGATGGGATTAGAGAAAAAAACTGCGACTGAGTTGTCGGGCATTTTGTCTCTTAGGGCCTGCCTTCTTTCGGCATGAAAGTCCATCGGTAAATAATCATCGGGTTGTGCCTGGAGTAAAAGAGAAAATAAACTCAAGCAAAGGGTCAATGTAAGGGCTAATGATTTCATATAGACAAGATAGCTGGAGAATGAGGAGAAGTCAAATCAAAAAATGATGAGTGGTCAAAAACTCAGACATAAAAAAACCCTGATCGTAAATGATCAGGGTTTTAATTTTTCATAATGCAGTGCTTAGGCTGCTTTTTTAAGATTTTCTCGTTTCACAGAAACTTCCAGTCTCTTGATGTGAATCATTCCGAGTTTGTCCATTACCCACATGATCACATAGGTAGGATCTACTTCGTGCCATCTCACTCCACCGAAGTTGGCTCTGTTGCCATGCTTGTGGTGATTGTTGTGATAGCCTTCTCCCATCATTAGGATGTCTACTGGCAACAGGTTCTTAGAAGTATCGCCAACTTTGAAATTGACATAACCATAGATATGAGCAAACCAGTTGATAATTGCACCGTGGATAGGCGCCATCAAAAATGCTACTGGAAGGAATGCCCACTGCCACCATGCAGTTGCAAATTGATAGAAAAACAAGGTGTACAATGCACCCCACATCAATCTAGATACCCAAGATCTGGCGAATTTGTCAAACAATGGCCACTCAGGTACGTTTTCAGTAAATCTTGGCTCAACCTCTACTTGTTTAGCAGTGATAGCTGAGTAAGTGTTTTTTGTTCTCCACATCATCGAGAACATGTTGTCGTCGTATTTTGGCGAATGCGGATCCTTTTCGGTATCAGCATAGGCATGGTGCATACGGTGCATTACACCATAGCCATAGGCGCTCAGGTAGTTTGAACCCTGAAAGACCCATGTTAAAATAAAAGTCAATTTTTCACCAAATTTGGACATGGTGAAGGACTGGTGTGCAGAATACCTGTGCAAGAAGAAGGTCTGGAAGAACAATCCTCCGTACCACATCACCAACATAAATATTAAAATTTCCATAATTCTCCGTTGTTTCGGTTTCCTATAAGACAATGTCAATTCGGGTTTGTGACAAAAAGCAGAAAAAACTTTTCAATTTTTTTTAATCAGCGGTAAATCATCTTCGTATGTCTATTTTTGCCTGCCTGTCGGCAGACAGGCCTGCCTGTTGAACAGACAAGCGCGTTTGCCAATAGGCAGGCAGATTATAAATTTCCACATCCCAAAATGGCCAAAAAACAAAGTACAATGGCAGAAGCTAATATTGACGAATTAGATCCTAAACATTTTATTCTAATCAAAGGAGCTCGAGTCAATAATCTCAAAAACTTGAGCGTGGCTATTCCCAGAAACAAATTGGTAGTAGTCACAGGTCTGTCTGGATCGGGAAAATCTTCGCTGGCCTTTGATACGCTCTTTGCGGAGGGTCAAAGAAAATATGTGGAAAGTCTGAGCTCCTATGCGCGTCAGTTTCTCGGCCGGATGGAAAAACCTGAGGTGGATTACATCAAAGGCATATCGCCGGCTGTAGCCATCGAGCAAAAAGTAAATAATCGAAACCCACGATCAACCGTCGGAACCACCACGGAAATTTATGATTACATCAAATTGCTTTTTGCTCGAATAGGGGAAACGATTTCGCCTATCAGCGGTGAGGTAGTCAAAAGAGATACGGTCGCCACAGTAGTAAATGCAATCAATGCCAAAGAGGAAGGGTCGAAATTTATGATTGCTGCTCCTTTGGCCTTGCATGAGGAGCGAACGCTCGAAGAAGAACTCAACATCCTACTGAGCAAGGGCTTTACCCGAGTATTGGTAAAAGGTGACATGCAATACATCGAGGAGCTGGATGCGCAAAAGCTGGACCCTTCTGAGGTGGAAATATTAATTGATCGACTGAGTGTCAATCGAGAAGATGAAGATGCCAATTTCAGATTGGCCGACTCGGTACAGACGGCTTTCTTTGAGAGCCATGGTTCTTGTCACGTGCATTTTCGTGAAGAGGATGTCGTTCGATATTCGGATCGCTTCGAACTAGACGGAATGGAATTCGAAGAGCCAAGTGTCAACCTATTCAGCTTTAATAACCCCTATGGGGCATGTCGCAAATGCGAGGGTTTTGGTAAAGTATTAGGCATCGACCCAGATTTGGTGATTGCAGACAAGAATCTATCGGTTTACGAAAATGCCATCGTGCCCTGGAGAAGTGAAACCATGAAGAAATGGTTGAAGCCTTTGCTAGACATGGCACATAAAATTGATTTTCCTATTCATAGGCCGGTCAAAGAATTGACCGAAGAGCAGATCGAATTGCTCTGGGAAGGAAAAGGAAAATTTGAGGGCATCAATGCCTTTTTCAAATTCATAGAATCGCAACTGCACAAGATTCAGTATCGTGTGTTGCTCTCTCGATACAGAGGAAAAACTACCTGTCCGGATTGTAAAGGGACACGTCTGAGAAAAGACGCCAACTATGTGAAAATTGGTGGCAAATCGATTTCTGAACTGGTTTTGATGCCGCTCGGTGAAGCATACCAATTTTTTGAAGAACTGGAACTGAATGAGTACCAGGCCAAGGTGGCTAAACGCATACTGAAAGAGATACAAAACCGATTGGCCTACATGCAGGAGGTTGGCCTTGGATATTTGACCTTGAACCGACTGACTTCTACCCTCTCAGGTGGGGAGTACCAAAGAATTAAACTGGCTACCTCTCTGGGAAGTGCTCTGGTGGGTTCGATGTACATTTTGGATGAGCCGAGTATCGGTCTGCATCCTAGAGATACCGCTCGATTGGGCAATGTGTTGAGTACACTACGGAATTTGGGCAATACGGTAGTAGTCGTAGAGCACGAGGAAGAGGTGATGCGCCGCGCAGATCAGATCATCGATATTGGGCCTGCGGCTGGTATCCATGGTGGAGAGTTGGTTTTTCAGGGGGGATGGGATGACATTCAAAAAGAGCAGAATTCTATCACCGCCAGATTCCTGAATGGGACCGAAACCATTCCAGTTCCTACGAGGAGAAGACCCTGGAAATATAGCATCGATCTATATGGTGCCAGAGAAAACAACTTGAAGGAGCTGGATGTCAAAATTCCTTTGGAAGTTTTGACAGTGGTAACGGGCGTCAGTGGTTCGGGCAAGTCGACGTTGATTCGTAAAATATTGTACCCGGCATTGGGTAAGATCTTTGGGGTGACAGGAGAAGAAACAGGTAGATTTTCTGGCCTGGATGGTGATTACAAAATGATCCAAAAGCTGGAGATGATCGATCAGAATCCTTTGGGTAGAAGCTCAAGGTCGAACCCAGTCACCTATGTCAAAGCCTATGATGCGATTCGTTCGCTTTATTCAGATCAGCCATTGGCCAAACAGCGAGGTTTGAAACCAGCACATTTCTCCTTCAACGTAGAGGGAGGTCGATGTGAAACCTGCCAGGGAGAAGGCGAGGTGAAAATCGAAATGCAGTTCATGGCCGATCTACACCTGACTTGCGACGAATGCAAAGGCAAGCGATTCAAAGAGGAAGTGCTGGCCATAGAATATAAGAATAAGAACATTGCGGATATTTTGGACCTAAGTATCGAGGAGAGTTTGGAATTTTTCGAAGATCAGAAGGCCATCGTATCCAAGTTGCAACCGCTATTCGATGTTGGGCTCGGTTATGTCAAGCTAGGCCAAAGCTCTAATTCACTCAGTGGTGGTGAGGCTCAGCGTGTGAAGCTAGCTTCATTCTTAGGCAGAGGTCAGGCAGCACAAAAGGAAAAGATTCTTTTCATTTTTGACGAGCCGACGACTGGCCTTCACTTCAAGGATATAGAGAAATTGCTGGCATCCATCAATGCCCTGGTAGACCAGGGCAATACTGCCATCATCATCGAGCACAATATGGAAATCATCAAATCTTCGGATTGGATTATCGATCTGGGACCTGACGGAGGTGATCAAGGGGGACAGATCTGCTTTGAAGGGACTCCGGAAGAAATGGTGAAGCTGAAGGATAATTATACAGCTGAGTATCTCCGGGAGAAACTATAACCTGCTTTATGCATGAGCAAAAGCCGGAGTTAATGGTTATTAGGTTAATAGGAGTTGGATTTGTTTAAAAATCGAATGAACCTAGTTTAGCCAGATTGCTAATTATTACTTCAGGTAGAAATTCACTAGCATCCAATGCTACGCATTAGAAACTACCTAATGGGTTGAATCGGCGATTTTTCAAACTAAAGTTGCGTCAACCATTCGGAGTATTTCGATGTAAAAGTGTCGTTAAGAACTCTAGTGCATATTCGAGGTTTTATTTCTACAATACCACTTTGATTATTTTCGTGCCTCTAGTACCTCTACCAATGACGTATTTGTAAAAGCCAATGTTTTAGCATCATTTACTATTAGGTCATTCAGCATTTGTGGCCTTATAAAACTAAGGCTTAGCCTTTCAGCATGACGATTGCTTTCTATATTTGATTCATGAAAGTAAAAACGGGGCTGATGAAGCTCGATAGCCATGTGCAGGAGATCAAAGGCAATGTCGCCTATCTCTGTCATGCGGCATCTGTCGATGAAAACTATCGTCATGGAATTTATAAAATCAAGTCACTTTTTGGCGATCGTTTAAAAAAACTCTTTTCGCCGCAGCACGGTTTGTTCGCCGATGTGCAGGACAATATGGTCGAGAGCGACCATTTTTTTCATTCCCATTTTCAACTGCCTGTTTACAGTCTCTATTCAGAAACCAGAAAGCCAAGCGCAGAGATGCTGGAAGGTATCGACCATGTGATTGTCGATCTTCAGGATGTGGGTACGAGAGTATATACCTATATATATACCCTGACCTATATGATGGAGGCCTGTGCCGAAAACGGTGTGGAGGTAATCGTACTCGATAGACCCAACCCTATCGGAGGAGTGGCTGTGGAAGGCAATGTGTTGGATATGAGCTTTAGATCTTTCGTAGGTCGCTATCCATTACCCATGAGACACGGGCTCACTATCGGAGAGGTGGCGGTCATGGCCAAAAGTCAATGGGACCTGAATTGTGAATTAAGGATCATCAAGATGGATGGCTGGGAAAGATCGATGACATTTCTGGAAACAGGACTGCCGTGGGTGCTTCCTTCTCCCAATTTGCCCAATCCGGAATCGGCCTTTCCTTTCGTGGGAACGGTGCTTTTTGAAGGAACGAATGTGTCGGAAGGAAGAGGGACCACTAAGAGCCTGGAGACTGTCGGTCATCCAAAAATCAAAAACTATGATTTGTTGGAAAGCTTACAAATAGGCTTTGAAAAGGCAAATCTTCGGGGTTTTATCCTGCGGCCTGTTAGTTTTTTGCCTACCTTTCAGAAACATGCCGGTGTGCCTTGTCACGGATATCAGATCCATGTTACAGATTTTGCCTTGTTCAAGCCCTGGCGAGTAGGTCAGTTGTTGTGCCAAAGTTTCTATCACCACTTGGGTGAAAACTTTGTCTGGAAACAGCCGCCATATGAATATGAAGAGAAATTGCTACCCATCGATATCCTCAATGGAACGGATCAGATTCGTCATTGGGTAGAGTCGAATGGGGATTTTCAAAAGCTGGAAGAAATAGAGAATCAGGGATTGGAATCATTTCATAACATGCGAAAAGACATGTTATTGTATTGAGCAGCACCACAGCGTCTACCCGATAATCACTAATTTTGAGCCAGCTATTTTAAGCTTATAGATCACGAAAATATTGCAAATGTCAAGTAAACCCGACCCCAAAACCATTATAGTTTCAAACCGTCTTCCTGTAAAAGTTGTCCGCAATGAGGAAGGACTGGATTTTCAACCTACAGAAGGAGGGCTCGCCACAGGCCTGGGCTCCATCTACAAAAGCGGAAACAATGTTTGGATCGGTTGGCCCGGGGCGACTTTAGAATCTAAGGCTGAGGAAAAAACCACCTTAGAGATATTAACCTCACAGAGTATGTATCCTGTATTCCTCACTGACGAGGATTTGGAGCTTTACTACGAAGGTTTTTCTAATGAGACCCTTTGGCCCAACTTTCACTATTTCAACCAGTATTCGATTTTCAATGAGGATACCTGGGAGTCTTACAAACAAGTGAATCAAAAATTTGCCGATGCGATTTTGTCTCAGGCAAATAAGAACGATACGATATGGGTGCACGATTACCAATTGCTATTGGTGCCAGCACTTTTGAGACAGAAAAAGCCAGATTTGAAAATAGGTTTCTTTCTACATATTCCTTTCCCTTCGTACGAATCCTTTAGAATCCTTCCTTTCCGAAGAGAGATTCTATTAGGTATGCTGGGAGCGGATTTCTTAGGTTTCCATACCTACGATGATACACGTCACTTCCTTTCTTCTGTCAACAGATTGGCAGGTATAGGAAACAACCATGGTATCATCAACTACAACAATCGTCAGATCATGGCAGACTCATTGCCAATGGGGATCGACTATGACAAATATCATAGTACAGCTTCATTGCCAGAGACACTGCAAAAGGAGGTAGAATATCGTACGGCCATCGGTAGTCCAAAAGTGATGCTGTCCATTGACCGATTGGACTATTCTAAAGGTATACCTCAACGAGTGAAGGCCTTTGAAAAGTTCCTGGAGCAATATCCTGAATATCAGCAGAAGGTTTCCCTGGTTATGATCGTGGTTCCTTCCAGATATCAAGTTGGAAAATATAAAGAGCTGAAAGAAGAAATTGATTTGTTGGTAGGTAGGATCAATGGTTGCTTTGGACGATTGAGCTGGACACCTGTTCACTATTTCTTTAGGTCTTATCCGCTTCATTCTTTATCGGCATTTTATAGAATAGCCCATGTCGGTTTTGTGAGTCCATTGAGAGATGGTATGAATCTGGTGGCTAAAGAATTCATCGCCAGTAAGCTGGAGAAAAAAGGTGTGCTGATTCTGAGTGAAATGGCTGGTGCATCTAAAGAGCTATCAGAAGCGATTTTGGTCAATCCAAACAATCAAAAGCAGATGGTAGAGGCGATTAAGGAGGCCCTGGAAATGGAAGAAGAAGAGCAAATCGCTCGTTTGTCTGTGATGCAGGAAACCCTGAAAAGATATAATATCTATCATTGGGTAGACCTATTCATGAATCGTCTGGATCATGTAAAAAATCAGCAGCTGGCTCAGAAGACTAAGAATATAGATGAAAAGACCATCAAGAAGATCAAGAAGGATTTCAAATCTGCGAAAGAAAAGCTACTCTTCCTGGATTATGATGGTACGTTGACAGGCTTCCATCCAGATCCGTTGATGGCATTGCCTAACGATGACCTATACACGATTCTGAACAACCTCCTTCTGGAAGAAAACACACATATTGTGATCATCAGTGGTAGAGGAAAAAATACGCTTGAGAAATGGTTTGGAAATCGTAAAATGGACTTAATAGCTGAACATGGCGTTTGGTTGAGAAAGTCTGGTGCTACCTGGGAAACGATCACGGATCTGACTGACTCTTGGAAAGCCGATATCAAGGATGTACTGGAGAGCTATGTGAATAGAACACCAGGTTCTTTCATCGAAGAAAAAGACTATTCGCTGGTATGGCACTACAGAAAGGTAGAGACAGGTCTGGGAGAACTCAGAACCCGAGAGCTCATGAGCCACTTAAAATATTTGGCCTCTAACCAAAACCTTCAGGTTTTAGAAGGGGATATGGTGATTGAGATTAAGAGTACGGAAGTGAATAAAGGCCGTGCCGCAGCGAATTGGATCAAGAGATATAATGCAGACTTTGTGATGGCTATCGGTGACGACTGGACAGATGAGGATACCTTCAAGGCTATGCCGAAAACAGCGCACACCATCAAAGTAGGTGGTAATCAGTCTGCTGCCAAGTATAGTATTTTAGGTCCGGATATGGTCAGGGATTTGCTAAGGGAATTGCCGAAACAATAAACGAAGATTCGAAAACAGTCTTAATAGAAAATGCAAGCACTCTGAATGCTTGCATTTTCTTTTTAAGTCAATGACTAACTCATTATATTACTGGGAGAAGCGGGTTAATAGTGAATGTCTAAGTCTTTTATAAATACGTGGAGTCTTCATTTTCATGATGAAGAGATTGAAGAAAGTTTCAGGTTGGATAATATTCAGTTTGAATCTAGATTGGTAAAGATATTTCTACTGATGCTGATCGGTTTCAACGCAATATATGCTGCGAAAGACTTTTATTTTACGGAACAGCGTGACCTGATATCATTACAGTTTCAGGTGTTTTTCATTCTGCCAGTATATGTGGCAATGAGTGTATATACCAACCGCTTCAAGCATCTATTTCAGAATTTTTCTTTCTACTCCTTTGCAGTTTTTTTGTGTGTATTTACCATCGTTTCCCAACTATGCATGTTATACCTCAATGGGGACAATGGTAAGGGACTCGATAGCATCGTATTGATTGCCATATTCGGCTCCTTTATTTTTTCAGGCATACTCTATCGTCAGATGCTAGGTATCGTGCCATTCGTTCTTGTGGTCTTGATCATATTTCTGGTGTTTCTTTTTGAGCTGCCATTGGTTCGTATCATCAATGTATCGCTGATTTATACTATGGCCATATGCGCATCGCTTCTTACCAAATACCAGATCGAAAGACAGCGGAGGTTGAGTTATAATCGAGCTGCCTCATTGATGTCTGACGAAAAGGACATCAAGGAAAGCTATCTGCGAATCAATGCTCTTAGTGAAATGAGGAGGGATTTGATCGCCATATTGGCTCATGATGTGAGATCCCCGTTGGCGAGTTTGCAGGGTGTTTTGTCTTTGACGAAAAGTGGAAGCTTGAGCCCAGAGGAAAGCCGTGAATATTTGGAAAAAGTAGAGCAGCAGGTATCTACGGTCAATTTTTTGGTCAATGACATTTTGATTTGGATTAAGAGTCAGAGTGATGAAGCAGATTTTGAAAAAGGACCGGTGAACTTGTCAAGTATTATAGAGGATTTGAAATTCTTGTTTTTAGATGCATTTGAAGAAAAGCAGATTGAGTTTAAGGTGAGTTTGACGATTGATAATGTATATGGTCAACCCGATATGATCAAGACGATTCTAAGAAACTTTATTAGCAACGCCATCAAGTTTTCGGATAAGGGAACTGCGATAGTATTAGAATCCAGGCCCGAAGGGAGCAAGGTGAGAATATCGGTTCGCGATCATGGTATGGGGATGACTGCTGATGAATTGGCGAAGCTTAAAAATACCTTTAATACCAAACTAGGAACCAGAAAAGAGAAGGGAATGGGACTTGGGTTAAAAATCTGCCGGGCTTTGATACAGGCACACAAGTCGAATCTGGAAGTAATCAGCCAGCCCAATGAAGGAACTACCATGAGCTTTTTGCTCAACCGAGCCTAATATTCTTTGATGCTCCAATGCCCCCTCTTGGCTACTTCAGCCGAATTGAATGAAATGTTTCGAATGTCTTCGTAGTTAGGTTTGATTAATATCTGACCAGAAACTGTGGCAAGCCCTACCTTCCCTTTTTTTTCTATGATGGCATATCCATCTGTAGTCAGGGTGATTTTGTCATATACAAAAGGGATTTTGTAGATCATGTCCAGATTCATAATAGCAGCTTTTCCCTTTTTTAGCGCCACGACTGTTTCGCCATTGTCATGAACATCCAGGTCGTCATACTCACATAGTAGCAGCATTTTTCCGCTTTCATCCATGTAGCCCCATTTACCATTGAGTTTCATGTAGTATCCAGGGCTATGAAGATTTTTGATCAGGCTGTCATATTTAATATCCACAAAAGGAGTCCCAAAATGATTGAGCATTCCATATTTTCCATTTTGACGAACGATGAATTGATCGTCGTGAGTACTTTCGATGTTAGAATAAACCACTCTGGTAATCGGTCTGCCTGATCGATTTACAATCCCTTTCATGCCGTCTTGATGTACGATGGCCAGATCATTGTTGAATCTGGAGATTTCATCATATTCAGTATCTAGGATGAGGATTCCCTGTTTGTTGAGAAGCCCCCATTTTCCATTGGCTTTCACTCGTGCAGTCCCATTAGAAAAAGGCTCAGCTTCATCGTATTGACATGCGACAAATTCGCCCCCATCACTGTCCAGATAGCCCAATAGCCCTTGACGAGAAACCAGTATTTTTTCATCGCTGACCTGATACCTAAAACCTGCGGATTCTGGTTTGTCATAGTGCTTGTCTGAGAGTAGATTTCCTTTGATATCGAATAGCAATATGCCGATGAGGTCTTCTGCATAAAACAAATTTTGATCTAGCACCTCGACACTTCTATAGTTGATGTCGATTACAGGATTTCCAGTTTTGTCTATGAGACCATACTTACTTTTGAGCCTTACTTGAGCCAATTCAAAATGAAAGGGTTCCATATTATCATACCGATAGTCAATAATGGTCTGACCTTTTATGTCAATGGCTCCCCATCGGTCGTTTTTTTCGGCAGGTGATAGGCCCTGAGAAAAGTACTTGAGGTCATCAAACTCCGGTAGGATCGTCATTTCTCCTTTACGATTTAGATAACCGTATTTTCTTCCAACTTTGACTTTGATCATACCTTCTCGCATCGGATAGATCTGTCGATAGATAAAATCGGAAAGAATATCTCCTTGATTGTTGGATACAGCCCAGTTTTCCTCTTTTTTGATGATAATTAAATCACTACTTAAGGCGATTACTTTTTCATATTCGATAGGTAACAGAACATTGCCAAATCGGTCGACCAGCCCTTCTTTACCTCTCAATTGCACAGTAAATGCCAGATTACCTTTGGATCGTATATCGTCGTACATAGGTTCGACGATCAAACTATCTTGCCGATTGATTACTCCAAAAAACCCTCTGAATTGAACTATCGCCCGGTCATTTTCGAATGGTTCCACTATGTCGTATTTGCAGGGGATGACCAGCTGATCATCGCTATCTACAAAACCCCAAAGATGGGTAGTCTCTGATCTGACGCTAATTAGGCCCTCTGATATACCACCTCTGCTATCATACTCACTTTGTGCATACAACCTACCTTGAGCAAAGAGCAGTGTAGCGACCACTAATCCAAAGTGCATCAGGCCGTCATGTATGTGAGTGTAAAGCTTCAAAAAATTAAGATTATTGAGGTTTTTGAATGGCGAATTTACCTTTAAAATTTTTGCTAACGAATCATATGTGTAGCTAGTTGGTATTTCGCCACATCAAGGAAAAGTCAAGATAGGAAATTTCTACCTCTTCCCCTTCACCATTCATGCGCAGTTGATTAATTATCAGACGATAACGCATTCCTTCGTTTTCATAATCGATGGTCATTTCTTTAAGGGGAACCTTTGCATAGTTTTCGCCATAGTTATTTCGCAGTTCATTCGTTTTTTTACTGAGTGAAATGCTGTCCTTTCGATCATTGAATTGAATGACGACCCCTTCACCCACGGATTGATCGATCGATACATTTATTAGCGTATCTGCCACTTGATAACTATGGGTTTTGCCAGTTTTGTTGTAAAAATTGTCTTGAAAGAATAGCATGTGATCATAGCCCTCGATGTTTATTATTTCCTTTTCGGAACAATCAAAGTCATAATAAATGTAGTCACTTTTATATCTATGATAGGGTTCGATTCCGGCCGATTCCAGATACAGATCCGCTTCATTTTTGCCATACTTGTTTTCTTTTTCATGGACCCATGCCATCGAATCTAGGTTTTGGGTATACCAGGACCGAATGGCCTTCATCCCATGGTTTTCGTCCAGATATTCCATGATTGACAATACCTCATTGTGGATAGAGTCAGGCATTAGGTGATTGTTGGTGAGTTCTTTAGAAGTATAAAAGTCGGGCAGGCTGTCCAGGTTCCACATCACTTCGTTTTGGATCTGTTCGTCTTTGAGTACACCATAGGTTTCCCAATAGTATTTAAGTCGATTAACCTGACTTCTTTCGCTCCACGAAAACACCCCCCAGGGACCAAAGGAGCATAGCAATAATATGGCGGCCAGTGAGATGGGAATGAATTTGATGTTGCTACGCCCGATCATAAAATATATCGAAACGATACTCAACCATATCCCCATCAATACCAGCAGGTAGCGATTGATGGTTAGGCCATAATCAGCTATCCTAATATGTATGGCTAGAAAGAGTAAAGCGATCAAAGGGATGAGCGCGTAATAATAGAATTTGGAAAAGCGCTGCATCCATTCATTGCCTTTGTCGGATTGACTGTAGGGATACATCAGGAGAAGGCAAAGAATTCCCAGGACAGAAACACAGGTGATCAAATAGGCAACAATACCTCTGGGCCAATCCCAAAGTCCTACAATCTTTAATCCATAGGCATAGAGTATGATCAGATACAAAATCAGCAGTGGCATCAGGATGTACTGAGTGAAGATTTTTAGACCTCTGGGGTATTCATAGATTGCATCTTGAGGTTTCAGATCTTTAGGAATTCCTGCCACAAAAAACCATGTGTTGAAAACTCCTTGCACCCAGATATACAATTCGAAATAAATTTTCCCTTCTATTTCTACATCGAAAAGAAGATCCAGAGACAAAATGGCAAGACAAAGTCCCACATACAAGAACCCTGAATACAACAGGGAGGTTAATATGCGCAGGAACAGTAGTTTGTTATAGTTCCAAAACCCGTTGAGATGATGGCCTTTTATATAGGGAATAATTGCGACCAACAGGTGTATGATTACATTGAAAATGGCATACCTGACATAGGGAATGGTCGTGTTATGCGTAGACTCTTCATCTGGAAGTGAAAAATAGATCAACAACAGAAAAACAGTAGAAGCTACCCAGGCAATAGAAGCGGTTGATCTATTGAAAGAATAGTGTCTGATGAGAATAGACACACAAAAATAGAGAGGTATCCCGAGTGCGGCAGTAAGAAGAAAGTTGACATAGGGAAAGAAATTCTCAATGTCTTTTTCATATTCTACGAGATATATGGCTACACTAGAGGCAGCTATTCCAGATAAAATAGAAAGAGGAAAGAGACGAAATCCCTCAAGTGCTTTTTGGCTGAGGTAGTGTAGTGAAGGCAATCTCATGTGGACACTGGTCTGATGTGATTGCCTAAACTAGTTAAAATCTTAGAACTTCTTACGTTTGATTCTCATGGCTTTGATGAGCCAGTTGGGAAGCGGTTTTTTTGGATCCCTATTTTTCAAATTGATATTGAGGCCCAATGCCTTCAAAACTGGAACCTTGTGTGTTTCTACAAATTCGATCAAGGTACCGTCGGGATCTTCCAGATATCCCCAGTGACCGTTGGCATCTCCCATGTCAAAATCCTCGTTGCTCAAGACAGTAAATGGGAAGCCTGCAGCTTTGCAATCTTCCACCATCTTCTTCATGTTTTTGATATCGAAGCACAAGTGAATGAATCCAATATCACCCCAGAATCGCCCTTCGAACAATTTCTTAGGAGTAGAATCCAGGCGCTCTACCAATTCGATCTGGCTGTCACCGAAGAGCGCTGTGAATCCTCCAATTCTGTCCTTTTTGTGAGTGAGGAGAACTCGGCGGAATTTTTCTTTTCCTTTATTTAAGCTGGCCAGGTCTTCAAAGACCTCAGTTTTGTCATATACCACTTGGTCGTAACCTAGCACACCAGCGAACAGCTTCATGGTTTCGTCTATGTTCGACACACCTAGTGTAGCGCCGAACACTCCTCCCAGGTCATGGCTCTTTACGTCGTACCAGGAGTCGGATTCTTTGATTTGTAGTATGTTGTCCCATGGATCCTGGATATAAAAACTTTTACATCCGTCTGGGTCTGTGACCATTTCGGTCAAAAACTCCACACCCAAATGTTTGAGTCGATCAAAGCTTCTTTGAATGTCAACGGACTTGATCTTCGCCATATTGATTCCCAAATCACCGAAATCAAGCGGGCTTTCCATTTTGAGTGGAGTGCGGCCCGTGTGTTGCCAGATTTCATAGCCACTTCCTCCCTGTAGGTTCATGGCAAGTATGGCTCTTTTTTTTCTTGGTTCACCCCCCATATAGGGAGCCATGTAGGTTGCCTCATTGTTGTCATCGAAGATACAGGCATCAGCACCTAGCCTAGTCGCATACCATTGAAACCCCTTTTCTGCATCGTCGACACCCACTCCCATTTGTTGGATGCCATATATTAGTTTTTCTTCCATTTTCTTAGATCAAAGTCGAATTGAGTAACCAAAAGTAGTCGAAGCGCATGGGTTGTGCAATTTGCACCAAACAATCATTGATTTGTGATCAATTCAACTATTTCATTCGTGTCTAGCATTACTACTTGTTTTATTCCTTTTCTGAGTTTTTTGTCGCCCGTCCAGATAGGGCAGTCTTGCTCTAACGCCAATGCGACAAAAGCAATGTCGTCATGATCCACATCAAGAGTTAATTCTTCTGCTCTGATCCAGTGTTGAGGAGAAATCTGCTCTTCTGGAAGAAAGTGAATATTTCGAATCACAAGTTGCTTGAGCTCGGTGAGTTTTGTCTGGTCTGATTTGAGTAGTTTAATTAGTTTATTTTGGTGCTCAACCAATTCTGTTAAAAGGTAGGAGGGTGAAAGGAATGTTACATTTGGCTCGGATAGTATTTGAGCTATTTTACCATTTGTATTTAAGATCGCGCTGAACACAATATTGGTGTCGACGATGACCTTCATTGAGTAAATCTAGACTTATTTTTAGCCCACCAGGATTTGTTGATAGAAGAGGCAAGTTCGTCGGCTTCTGCTTGAGTAGCTTCACTTTTTGCGGTCAATTCACCATAGCGAATTAAGTCAAGAATCCCTTGAAGTCTCTTGGAGTCCAGGTTTTCTGTTATTCTAACTACTATCTCTTTATCTGACCTTTCAACTTGCATACCATAAATATACGGCATACAATTTAAATCAGGTTAGGCTCTTCATTACATTTGTTTGGGTTTTCTATTCTTCTCTGAGTGAGGAACAGATTATCAACGTCCAGCTGTCACCTCTATTTCTATTTTCATGGCTGGGTCGGCCAAGCCGGCTGCTATCATAGTAGCTGCTGGACGTATTTCGCCAAAAAACTCTCGCAATACTGGCCAGCACGGTTCAAAATCTTCTCTAACTGGAAGGATGTACTGTACGCGAACCACTTTTTCGAGCGAGCTGTCCGCTTCTTTTAAGGCATTTTGGATATTGACCATGCATTGGCGACACTGCTCGACCACATCGTCTGAGATGGTCATCTGGCTGTAGTCATAGCCCGTAGTACCAGATACATGTACATAGTGCTCATCTACAACGGCTCTGGAATAGCCGATGAGCTCTTCGAAAGTAGAGCCGCTGGAGATGCGCTTTTGTATCATTAATAGTTGAAATCTGCAATGTCCAATTTACGAGCTATTCTTTCAGCTGCGTTGAGCAGTCCTACGTGGCTATATGCCTGAGGGAAATTGCCCCACATGCTACCATCGTGCTCATTGACATCCTCGCTCAACAATCCGACATGGTTGGACTGACTCACCAGATGTTCGAAATATTGAATCGCTTCGTCTACACGTCCTACACAAGCTAATGCTTCGACATACCAGAAGGCGCAGATCATAAAGGTTGTTTCTGGTTCACCAAAGTCGTCCTGATGTTTGTATCTGTAGAACAAACCATTGCTTGCCTTCAGGTCTCTTTCCATAGCGATCAAATGCTCTTTCGCTCGATCGCTTTTTGGATCGAGGTAGCCCATGTTGATCAGCTGCAGACAGCTGGCATCCATTCGGTCCGTACCAATTGCCTGACTGTAGCCTTTTTTCTCTGGGCTATAGCACTTTTCGATTTTCTCCTGAGCGATTTTTCCGAGCCTGGTCGCCAGCTTGTCCATTTCTTCGTCCTTGATCACTGCTGCGATTTTTTTGGCAGCCAAACATCCCGCCCAGTGGAACAGGTAAGTATAGCAGTGATATTGCTGTAGGTTTCTGAATTCCCACAGTCCGGCATCTTTCTGCTCCATGGTTTTTTCGATCAGTCCCAGTGTCTTGAAAATCAAATCACCACTGTCAAATTTTTCTGTAAAGATGATACGCTGATCATAATACAAAGGTAGCAGTGAAACGAGTACTTGACCATAGACATCATTTTGGATGTGTTCGTAGGCCTGGTTTCCGATACGGACGGGTCGATTCTCGCCCTGATATCCGCTCAGGTCTGATTCTATTTCGATCAACTTCTTCTCTCCACCGATTCCCACTAGCGGTTGATACCTTTCGGTTTCCGCGCTGGTGATATTCATGATGTAATGGAAGTACTGCTCCAATTCTTCGAAGTGACCGATGTTATTGAAGGCGTTGAGTGTATAATAGGTATCGCGCATCCAGCAGAAGCGATAGTCCCAGTTTCGGGTAGATTTTGGTGCTTCTGGCAAACTTGTCGTCAGTGCTGCTACGATGGCGCCTGTATCTTCATACTGATGGATCTTTAGGATCAAAGCTGAGCGAATGGCTGCTTTTTGCTGGAAATGGTTGATACTGGCGGTTTTGACCCAATTTCTCCAATACCTTACGGTTCTGCTCAAGAAAGTCTCACAGGTTTCTTTAAGCTCCGCCTCCATGGGCTGTCCATAAGTAAGTACGCAATATTTGGTTTCGTTGAGAACAAACTCCTGGTCGTTGATGATGTAGTTCATCGAGATGTTAGTGGTCAACCGAACCTGAGCATCCAAACCGATGTATCGGATGTGGTTACTCCCTATGCTTTTTTCAGGAATGTTTTTGCCATAGTCGCCTACTGGGTTGCAGTTGACTTTGATCGTAGCATGTCCGTTGATAGGCTCGATCTTTCTGATGAGCATCAGCGGTTTATAATGTCTTTCGTATTGCTCGAAACGAGGAGCAAAATCAGTGACTTTGTATTTTGCTCCATCAGAGCATTCTATCTCTGTACAAAGTACGTTGGTGTTTTCTACATAGTATTGTTTGGTGTTGAACTCTCCCTCAGCAGGCAGTACGGAATACTCTCCTCCCTTCTCTTCGTCCACCATTTTACCAAAAATGAACGAACTATCAAACCTCGGCCAACACATCCAGGCGATATTAGTATCCGTCTTGATGTGCGCGCTAAATGCGCAATTGCCTATTACTCCAAAATCATAGGTGTGCCTACTCATAATTAATTGTATTTATGAATGTGAGAAAAACGCTTTCAAAATCATGTGATTAAACTGACAATTAGGGGGAGTGTGAGCCATTCAATCTTATTGCTAAAATGATGAAAATTCATCAACTTTTGCCATAGTTTTTACAACTTTGTGCAATCAAAATTTCGATTCCTTAAAAAACACATAATAATGAGACAAAAAATCGTAGCGGGTAACTGGAAAATGAACAATGACCTGGAAGCGGGTAAAAAACTGGCTTTGGAGGTATTAGAAAAATCTACTGGATCTGAGAAAGCTCAGATTGTATTAGGTACGCCATACATTCACCTGACAGCTGTAGCTGCGGATGTAGCTGGAAAAAATGGAATCGAAATAGCTGCACAAAACTGTAGCGATAAAGCTTCTGGTGCATATACAGGAGAAATTTCTGCGTCGATGGTAAAATCTACCGGAGCGAATTATGTGATTTTGGGACACAGTGAAAGAAGAGAATACTTCAGCGAAAGCAATGAGCTATTGGCTGCTAAGGTCGATATCGCTTTGGAAAATGGGTTGACTCCTATCTTCTGCTGTGGTGAGCCATTAGAAATCCGTGAGGCTGGAACTATGTACGAGTTTGTAAAGGAGCAATTGACAGAAAGCTTGTTCCATTTGTCAGCTGAGGACTTTGCTAAAATTACCATCGCATACGAGCCTATCTGGGCGATCGGTACAGGTAAAACGGCTTCTTCAGAGCAGGCACAAGAAATGCACAAAGAATTGAGAGATCACTTAGCTTCTAAGTTTGGTCAGGAGGCAGCCGATGCTTGCCCTATTCTTTATGGTGGTAGCTGTAAGCCTGGAAATGCTAAGGAACTATTTTCACAAGCAGATGTAGATGGGGGATTGATCGGAGGAGCTTCTCTTAACGCTGATGATTTTCTTGCGATTGTCAATGCCTTCTAAGAATTAAGGAAATAATCAAAAAAAACCGTCACGAGATTCTCTGACGGTTTTTTTGTGTCCTATCCTGTCATGATCTATCTTCAAGTCCGTAATCAAGCAGCGTCTTGACAATATTTACTATAATTTTGCAGCAAAGAGCCATCTACTCATGGAAATAGAAATTGATAGCAATTCAGGATATTGTTTCGGTGTGGAATATGCCATCGAAATGGCCGAAGATGAACTAAAAGACAGCGGTAGCCTATACTGCCTGGGAGACATCGTGCACAACCACATGGAAGTGGAGCGACTGGCTGCTCTGGGTCTCAAAATCATCGATCGTGAGGACATGAAAGACCTTCATGATTGTAAGGTTCTGATCCGTGCCCACGGCGAACCGCCAGAAACTTACAAATTGGCTATCGAGAACAATATTGAATTGATAGATGCCTCATGTCCGGTTGTGCTCAAGCTTCAAAACCGAGTGAAGGGCTCCTTCGATCAAATGGAAGAGCGCGAGGGCCAAATCGTAATATATGGAAAGCCCGGTCATGCGGAGGTCATTGGGCTGACTGGCCAAACTAAGGAAAAAGCCATCATAGTGATGGAGGATGAAGATTTGGAACAAATTGACTTTTCCCGACCGGTTACCTTATACAGCCAGACTACTAAAAGTACAAAAGGTTTCTATCGCTTGAAGGCTATGATCGAAGAGCGAATAGAAAAGGAGAAAGGGTCACTAGAAGTCACAGACTTCAAGGCCAACGATAGTATTTGTCGTCAGGTCTCCAATCGTGAGCCAAGCATGGAGAAATTTTCTCAAAAGCACGATGTGATCATTTTCGTCAGTGGTAAGAAAAGCTCTAATGGTAGAGCGCTATATGGAGTTTGCAAAAATTTTAACGAGCGCAGCTACTTTATCGGTAGTGAAGAGGAACTGGATCTGGATTGGATCCAACCCGAAGACAGTGTTGGTATCTGCGGTGCGACCTCTACCCCTATGTGGCTGATGGAGCGAGTGAGAGATTTTATTCTTGAAAAGTTCGACCCAGTTACAGTTTAGTTGGGTATTTGTTCATAGTTCTTCATTTTACTTTTATATATCTCAATATACCTCTCCATAAAAGCGACATGGGTTGCTATACCCCAATCAACTACTCTATTGTATTGATTACCGTTGAATGATTCGATGCGCTCCGACCAGATTACCTCCTTGGTTGAAATATCAAAGAAGGTGAAAAATATTGTTACTGTTTTGTTGGCCTTGTGAAAACATACAGGGTGCATGACAAATCCAATTCCATCATCCTTTTCGAGTTTATAGGATCCTATGCTTTTTTGAATTTGTAATGAGTCGACTTCAGGACAGAGTTCCTCTATAGAGATTAGGTCAATTGATAACAGCTTTCGATTTGCAATTAAAGTTGGTGTGAAATCGAAAATTACTTGTTCTTTTTCTAGAACTTTAGAGAGCCTTTTTTCATCAATATGTTTTAGCAAGAAATCTTGCCAAACATACATAAAACGTTTTATGTCCTGTCCTTCTCTTTTTTGGTCCACTAGTTCGAATTGAGTAAAATCAAAACCATAAAAGGTAATTTCCTTTGTTTCGAATATTTGTTGATCAGAAGGAACAATAAATTGAGCAAAAGCCTTTTCTGAAACAATGAAAAATAGAGTTGCAATTATACCAATAGGGATGATTTTAGCCATTTTTACGAGTTTTTCTTGTGTGTTTTTTATTCTGAGGATAGTATAATTTATCAATGAAATAATTGAAATTATGGTCTAAGGCATAACCCCATTCTGAAACAATTCTGCCTCCTCCCATGGCATGAGTAATTAAGCTTTCTAACCATAATACTTCCCTACTCCGAATATCGAAGAATACATAGTGTACGAGACTCTCTTCTTTTCTTGTTTCGAAATAATCCACGAACAGAATTAAACCTAATCCGTCAGTTTCATCAATATTTAATCCTTTAACTTCCTTTAACAACGTTTCATTCGGAGTTACTTCTTTGAAAAATGTAATTACCGAATCCGGATCAATATTGCTTATTCTAGCTGCACTATTGGTGGTTCTAAAATGAAACTTCTTTTTACTCATGCGATCAGCCAATATATAGGGTGATTTTTTCATCATAAAAAAGTTCTCCCAGCCATAAACAGCAGCTCGATGTGGCTCCTCAAATTTTCTTGGTTCAGCTAATTCTACAAAGTCGAAATTACACCCATAGAAATAAATTTCCTTTGCCTCAAAAACTTCAGATTTATTAAAACTATCCTGAGCCCAGGAACTGAAACTTGTACAAATGAACATTAATGAAAGGAGTCTCATATTATTTTCTGCCTAGTGTATAACCAACTTGAAGAATTAGGGATATTACGTTATAATCAACATTTTCATTTGGAATGAAATATTCAGAATCTTTGAAAACTTTGGTAGGGGTTTGCTTTGTAGTTAAGAATGAAACCCCGGGTTTGAAGTAAAAGCTTTGGTACTCAAGGTATGCTCCAATAATGTAATCAAAAGACCATCCTGTTGATTTCATTACTCCTTCATCAGAATCGTCTTGTAATTCTCCAGCAAGAAGAAAAAAATTGTACCCTGTTTTAAATCCAATGAGAGGGTAAACTTGTAATTCGTTGAATTCCCCAAAACGAGCTAATAGTTCAGTGCCGATTCCTAAATCTAAAATTCTCTCGTGTGTGGGATATGTGTTTTCAACTTTGCTATTAATCAACCTTATAGTTCCTGTTGGCTTCAGGTAGAACTTATTATCAAAGATCCCCAACCTTGGGCCCGCAGACATTAACAAGCCCGGTTCAGGAGTGTTGTCTTTTGAGGATTGAATACCGACTACTGTACCGATCTCTACCGAGATTCCAAACGAGTCTTGAGCCGAAACCTTAAAACTTAATAAAATGGAAAATAGAAATACAAAGGCACAAAGGTTACCCCTTGTCATGATTGCTGGTTGAAACATGCACAATTCTAGTACAAATTACCTTCCATGAAAAACCACTCCTAAAGAAATCTCAAGGCCCTCAAGTAAAATACCAGAATTCTGGTAGTCTACATTTTTGGTTTCCAATGTTCCCCCGGTGCTACCCCCAGTATACTCTCCTCTAATAGGTAAGGCAGATGAGCCCGAAAGGTATTCTACCTCCATGGTGAGCGAATATTGGCGGTTGACATGGAAACGCATCTCCACTCCGGCCATCCACCCATAGCCCAATTTGTTTTTGAAATCCAGATCAGCATTGGCGACATCCCAGCCTTCGTAGTTGGCAATGGCTCGGTCCATGTTGCCGTAGTTGAGCCTTGGACTCAAGTGCCACATCCCGAATCCTCCACCCAAAACCTGAAAGGACATGAAATCTCCTTCGATCCCAAGAGTCAACTGTAGCGGTACCAGCACAGACCAAAAGGGCCCGACCAGAGGTTTGTCAGATTCGAAGGGCAAATCGGATAGGGGTAAGCCCGGCATGTTGTAGAGCGAGCCCCCCGTAGCAAATCCAACCGCTCCCCATTTGTATCCCAAGCCACGAACTGATAGTGGACTAACTGGTGCAGAAAAGTAACCGTTCTTTGGAATAATAAAGGACATGGATACGCCTTGAGCAAAAACATCTGGTTTGATTGCTAGCAGTGCAAATGCCAGTAGACTGATTTGTAATAATTTTTTTGTCATAATTCGGCACAATTTATCAACAAAAAACTACTTAGATAGCGCCCTCAGATGCCTGGCTGACACATCGCCACGATAGTTCGATGATAATTCTGGGTAAAACTGCTTTTGATCGATTTTTTGTTACTTTTGCAAAGTTTTCAAAAACAAGATTTATTGTAATAAAATATGTCTCAGAATATCAAGCTTAAGAAAGGTTTTGACATCAACCTTGCTGGAAAAGCTGAAAAGAAAATTGCGGAGCTCTCTCAGCCAGAGACTTTTGCGATCAAGCCCACAGATTTTGTTGGTATGAGCAGACCAAAACTTTTGGTCAAGGAAGGTGAGTCTGTAAAGGCAGGAACCCCAATCATGATTGACAAGCAGGTGGAGGATGTGATGTACTCTGCCCCTGTGAGTGGCGAAATAGCAGAAGTTGTAAGAGGAGCGAAAAGGAAAATCTTAGAGATCAGAATCCTTGCTGACAAGGAGGTTGAGTATGAGACTTTCGAAAAGCACGCGGATGTCAGCGGCATCTCTAGAGAAGCGGCCATCGACCAAATGAAAAAAGGCGGTGTTTGGCCAAACATCATCCAGAGACCATATGGAGTAGTAGCTAGCACAGAGGATACGCCTAAGGCGATTTTCATCTCTGCTTTCGATACGCATCCATTGGCTCCAGATATGAACTTCATTTTGGAGGCTGACGCCAAATATTTTGAGGCAGGAGTAGAAATCTTGTCAAAATTGACAGAAGGCAAAGTTCATATCAATGTGAACAGCGATTCGGCTGATTTCTTCAAGAGCAGCAAAGCTCAGATCAACACAGTGAGTGGCCCTCACCCTGCGGGTAACGTAGGTGTGCAGATTCACCACATCGATGCGATCAACAAAGGAGAAGTGACTTGGACGGTTCACCCATACGGTGTGGCTCAGATCGGTAAATTATTCCTTGAAGGAAAATACGATGCTTCTAAAGTGATAGCATTGACAGGATCTGAAGTAAAGACTCCACAATATTATAAGACCTTCATCGGTGCATGTGTCAACAAACTGACAGAAGGAACCATCAAAGAAAATGGTCATGTTAGATTTATTTCTGGAAACGTACTGACAGGAACACAAATCAACTCTACAGGATACCTTGGATATTATCACAATCAAATGACTGTGATCCCTGAAGGTGACTACTACGAGTTCTTTGGTTGGATTACTCCTACTACTAAAAAGTTGAGTTTCCACAGAGCATTCGGACTGCTTTCTTTCTTGGGAGGAAGTAAAAAGGAGTATGTTTTGGATACTAATACCAGAGGTCAGCACAGAGCATTTGTTCAGACTGGGGCTTTTGAGAAAGTAGTTCCTATGGATGTGCTACCTACGCACCTGATCAAAGCGATTCTTGCGGAGGATTTTGATGATATGGAAGGACTGGGAATCTTCGAAGTGATCGAGGAGGATTTGGCTCTTTGCGAATTCATCGATGTATCGAAGAATGACATCCAGGCGATACTGAGAGAAGGAATTGATTTAGTAAAAAATAGTTAAGCGCATAGATGAAGTTTATAGAAGACATTTTTGCAAAAGTTCGCCCTAACTTCGAAAAAGGAGGTAAGTGGGAGAAGTTTTACTATGTATATGAAGCGCACGAAACACTTTTCTTAGCTCCTAATAGTACCACAGGTCCTACTGGAGTTCAGGTTCGTGATGCAGTAGATATGAAGAGAATGATGATGACTGTGATCATCGCCATGGTACCTTGTTTACTTTTTGGTATCTGGAATGCAGGTCATCAGCACTATTTGGCAGTAGGCGAAGTAGCTACTTTGGTTGACAAATTGTTGACAGGAGCTATTTTGGTTGTGCCAATTATCATTGTTTCTTATGCAGTTGGTTTGGGTATCGAATTTACCTTCGCTACGATCAACAGGCATGAAGTAAACGAAGGATTCCTGGTAACGGGTATGTTGATTCCTTTGGTGATGCCAGCTTCTATTCCATTGTGGCAGGTAGGTCTTGCGACCGCATTTGCAGTGATCATTGGTAAAGAAGTATTCGGTGGTACAGGGATGAATATCCTGAACGTGGCATTGACTGCCAGAGCGTTCTTGTACTTTGCTTATCCATCACAGATATCTGGTGATGTTTGGTCTTACATAGGAGACGGTCAGGCAGTAGCTGGATTTTCTGGAGCTACTCCTCTAGCAGTGGGTGCTTCAGCAGTAGAGGGTACTACACCGATGGTGGAGATGCTCAACAACAGCTGGTCGGAAGGCCTCTTTAGTTTCTGGAACATGTTCATTGGAATCATGCCGGGATCTATTGGAGAGACATCTACTTTGATGTGTTTGATAGGTGCTGCTATATTGATCTTCACAGGAGTCGGTAGCTGGAAAATTATTTTCAGTGTATTTGCCGGAGCATTCGGTATGGCGACTCTGTGTAACCTGATCGGGGCTAACGAATACATGTTGCTGCCAGCACACTATCATTTGGTGATCGGTGGATTGGCTTTCGGAGCTGTTTTCATGGCTTCTGATCCTGTAACCGCCGCTCAGACTGAAACAGGTAAATGGATCTACGGTTTCTTGATCGGTATCCTTACCATTATCATCAGAGTATTTAATCCTGCATATCCTGAAGGGATCATGCTTGCAATATTATTAATGAACGTATTCGCTCCACTTATCGATTTTTACGTGGTAGCAGCAAACAAGAAAAGGAGGTTGAAACGTGCAACGGTCTAATTTATACATCGTCGTATTCTCAGCAGTATTGACAATCATACTGGGAGGATTGCTATCAGGAACATCGGTTATTCTAAAACCACTGCAGCAAAAGCAGGTGGAGCTAGATACCAAAAAGAAGATCTTGGGTGCTGTGATGGACATCTCCGATATCAAAGATCCAAACGAAATCCTTAAGCTTTATTCTGAAAGAGTAAAGTCTACTGTAGTGGATATCAATGGAGATCCAATGACTACTGACGAGAAGGGAAATCCTATCGTAGCAGAGAAAATTGATTTTCAGAAAAACCATAAGAGAGACCCACAAACAAGACCTTACCCAGTATTTATGTTTACAGGAGAGGGGTCTGATACGGTAGATGCTTACATTTTGCCAATGTTTGGCGCAGGTCTTTGGGATTGGATCTCAGGTTTTGTAGCATTGGATTCTAACTTGAACACCGTAAGAGGGGTTGCTTTTGACCACAAATCTGAAACACCTGGTTTGGGTGCTAGAATTACTACTGACGTGGTACAGGACAGATACAAGGGCAAGCAAATCTTCAACGAAGAGGGAAAGTTGGTATCTGTATCTATGGTCAAGGGTGAAAAAGGTGAACCTTTGGATCCTCACCACATCGATGGTATGTCAGGGGCGACTTTGACTGGTAAAGGTGTGAATGCGATGTTGAAGCAATATTTAGGCTACTACTCTAACTATATAGAGAAAGTAAAGTCTGGTAGCAAAAACACCGCAACTGTAGAGCAGCCTGCTGCAGAAGAGCAAAATATTTAATCGATATTGAATGGAGCCTTGGCTTCTTAAAATAGATAAGAAATGAGTACAGAAACTTTGGAACAACCGGTAGTTAAAGCGCCATCGGAACCATTACTCTCCAAAAGAAGAAAGAAATTCATTACCGATCCATTGAATGACGATAACCCGATTACGATTCAAGTATTGGGTATCTGTTCTGCGCTGGCGGTAACGGTCAAAATGCAACCTACTCTGGTAATGTCAATTGCCGTAGTATTTGTGATTGTGTTTTCGAACTTGATCATTTCTCTAATGAGAAATTTGATCCCGAGTCGTGTAAGGATTATCGTTCAACTTGCAGTAATCGCTACTTTGGTAACGCTGGTAAGTGAATTTTTGAAAGCCTACCTTTTCGATATGTACAAGGTATTGGGTGCTTTCGTAGGTCTGATCATTACCAACTGTATCGTGATGGGTCGTTTGGAGGCTTTCGCTATGGCGAACAAAGCTTACGATTCGGTACTGGACGGTTTGGGAAGTGGATTCGGATATGCCTGGATTATCTTGACAGTGGCTTTCTTCAGAGAGCTCTTCGGTTCAGGATCAGTATTTGACTTTCCTGTGTATGGAACCATCGAGAATCTGACAGGTATAGCGATTCAAACCAATGGTTTGATGGTAGATTCAATCGGAGCATTTATGGTATTGGGTATCATTATTTGGGTACAGAGAACTAAAAACGGGTACGTAGAACACTAAGAGAAATGGAAGCATTTAATATATTCATAAAAAGCGCATTTATTGACAACATGGTCTTCGCATACTTCCTGGGTATGTGTTCGTTCCTTGCTGTGTCAAAGAAAGTTTCTACTGCATTGGGTTTAGGAGCTGCCGTTATCTTCGTATTGACGATGACTGTGCCTATCAACTGGCTACTTCAAGAGTACGTGTTGAAAGAAGGTGCTTTGGTTTGGTTAGGTGAGGATTTCGCTAGCATTGACCTTAGCTTTTTGACCTTTATCATGTTCATCGCGATTATCGCGGCGATGGTACAGTTGGTAGAGATGATCATCGAAAAAGTATCTCCTGCACTTTACGGATCACTAGGTATTTTCTTGCCTTTGATCGCTGTAAACTGTGCGATTTTGGGAGCTTCTCTTTTCATGGTTCAGAGAGATTATACAATCATTGAAGCAACTGCATATGGTTCAGGTTCTGGGTTTGGATGGTTCTTGGCCATCATAGCACTTGCTGCCATACGCGAAAAACTAAAATATAGCCATGTTCCTAACGGACTAAAAGGTCTAGGTATCACCATGATCTTGACTGGTCTGATGGGCATAGCATTTAAGTCATTTATCGGTATTGTACTATAAACAATAACCTAAGCATGATTACAGAACCTCAGTCGAATGGCTGGGGTTTTTTTGTGCCGTTACTAAAGAAGAATTGTGTTTGAGCTCTTATGATAGCATGTGTAGGAGCGCTGCAGAAGCAAGTGCCCTGATTTTAAGTCACTATCTAATTGGAATTATTTGTTTTGATCCTAAAGGGATATTCTGAAGAACCATAGTCAATGATCTAACCATGTCCAACTTCTTGTTTATCAGGAGAAAAGTTGTTTAACTAATTATTTAGTTTTACATTAGCTAAGTCGAATGAGTACTTCGGCATTATTTTTCTATCCGTTAACTAAATAATTAGTTATGAAAGAATTGACCAAAGCAGAGCAGCAAGTGATGCAGATCCTCTGGGACATAGAGAAGGGTTTTGTACACGATATCATTGAGAAGATGCCCAACCCTAAACCCGCCTACAATACCGTATCGACCATCGTTCGTATCCTGGTGAAAAAAGAGTTTGTGGGCTACACGGCCCATGGAAAGACGCACGAATATCATCCCCTGGTAGCTAAAGAAGAATACAGCAAGCAGTTTCTGAACAATTTTCTGGGAGGTTATTTTGGTGGGTCTTTCAAGAATCTGGTGTCCTTCTTTGCCAAAGAGGAAAATATGGATGCTCAGGACCTGGATGAGCTGATGAACTATGTCAAAAAAAACATGAAAGAAGATGAGAAGTGAGATGATCAACTATCTGGTAGAGGCTAATGTAGTGTTGCTGCTGGCGGGGCTCGTTTATTTCCTTTTGCTCCAAAGAGAACATCATTTTCAGTTGAGGAGGTTCTTTGTTTTGTTCAGTACAGTTGCGGCCTTGTTGATTCCCTTGATGGATTTTACGCTTAGCAGTAGCTCTGGAGTACAGGAAGGCTCTCCGGTGATCTACTTACCCACATTTACTATAGGCACGGGCGATTTGCCATCCGAGGCTGCCTCTATCGATTGGTGGCAATGGGCTTTTTATGCCTATGTGTCTATTAGTTCTATAGCCTTAGGTGCTTTTTTGTATCAGCTTTTGATGATCTGGAAATTGACCCGATCAGGTCAAAATTCGGATAGCTCTGCGATATATCAAGTAGATGGTTCTATTCCGTCCTTTTCCTTTTTCGGATACATCTTTGTTAATGAAGACACGCTTTCTCATCCTGAGGAGCGAGACAAAATCATAGCCCATGAGCGAATCCATGTGGCGCAGTGGCACAGTGCAGATATGGTTTTGCTCTATCTGTCCAGAGCCCTGTTCTGGTTCAATCCTGTGGCCTGGTTTTTCAAAACCGCCCAGCAAGAAACGCACGAATATCTGGTGGATCAGCAGATGATTCAGCAGGAGGACAAGTCTGCCTATCAGGCCCTTTTGGCCAAGATGACACTGAGTCCTTATTATCGGACAGGCAGCTATTTCGCAAAAAGTCAAACTTTAAAACGAATAAATATGATGAATGAAAAACTAAAAAGGCCCAACCGGTTCAGAATCGGCGTGGCGCTGGGGAGTATGCTGCTGATGGCAACCGTACTGGCCTGCAACGAGGATGTAATCACGATGGTGGATTCTGCACAGATGGTTGCTGATATCCCGCCTGGAGCCCAAAAGGAGCTAGATAAATTGAGGAAGGAGTATCCAAATGAAAGATTTAACTATCTTGAGATTCTTGCGCCAACGGATAGTCAACTATCATTAAACGACTTGGACATCGATCCAGAAACAGTACAATGGATGGGTGTAAACAAAAATGAAGGTTACATAGGTCTCATTCTAGTAGCAAATGAAAACTTCAAACGATTGGTTGAGTACAAAAAGTCTGCTGATGGTGTTTATGATGTTGTGGAAGAAAGACCTGAACCAATAAATGGCATGCCTGCATTCTATGAGTTTATAGGTCAAAACATGACATATCCTACTCAAGCGAGAGAAGCCGGAGTGGAAGGCCGTGTATACGTTCAGTTTATCATAGACGAGGAAGGAAATTTATCGGATGTTAGACCTGTAAAAGGTATAGGATCAGGTTGTGACCAGGAAGCTGTCAGAGTCATCCGTAGCGCAGCTCCATGGAAACCTGGAAAGCAGGATGGTCAGGCTGTTAAAGTTCGTATGGTTCTACCAATCACTTTTAAGCTGGGCGACTCAGAGAAGAAACTGGGTAAACTAGATGATGATAAACCAGAGGATCACTCTTCTGAGAACATGGAAGAGATGGTAGTGGTTGGTTACGGATCAGAGTAATATTTTTTTGCATCGTATAACTAAGTGTTTAGTTGTGCGATGCTCCTACCTGAAAGAGATGATACCAGGTTGTTCGATATCAAAATCTCTGAAGTTGAGTCGATTGGATGTGGAGAGCTGTATAGGTTCAGGTTGTGCATTGATTGGCGTATTGGGAAAGTAGGTGAGACGTACAGTCAGCGTCGAAACGGCCAGGTTATCATTACTGAAGCGGAGGCCTAATCCGAATCCCGAGTACATTTCGGTTTTAATCAGAGAATTCATATTGTTGCCCACAATTGATCCATCAAAAAATCCGAATACCGCCATCCTAAAACTGAGGGCATTGAAGGGAGTAAAAAACATGGTTTCAAATCTCATATTGGTTAAAGAGGTACCGCGGAGATAATAGCTGTTCAGCCCCCTGATTCCTATATCATTTTGCCCACGAATGAAAATATCCTCTGTAGGCCTTAGCAGATGAGAAAAGGAAAGGTTGATAAACTGTCGCCACCGAAATCGACCTATGGTCCTGAGGTTAGAGAAATAGTCCAGTCCCACATTGAACACACCATCCTCGAATCGCCTACCATCATGAAACGAGCCCAGTGAGACAATGCCATTGAGATAACCCAATTGTTTATTGTATCCCCCTTTGGCAAAATTGAATCCGATATAGGCTCTATTTTCAAATTCTCGTTGCTCATAGCCAGTCACCATCCCAATCGCCGATCCGGTAGGGATATCTTCCGTTCTACCATAATTGATGACAAACTTATCCTTATAGTAGTTTCTGGATGTTAACCCAAACTCTGTGAGGTACTGTCTACGATCATGATAGGCATAGTTGGTATCGATTCGGACTTCTGGCTTGTCTATGATATTGATATCGTCAAAAGAAGCGGTGACGGTGAAGTTCGCTTCCCCTTTAAAACCCAAAACATTTCGATGTAGATCCATCTGAAATGATCGGCCTAACCAACATAAGAATCGTTCGGTGTTATAGTTAAACTGAGAGGTAATATCCGAAATTGGATCATAACTGTACTCCCCATATTTATAACTGCTAATTTCAAGACCTCCAGCATATTTGGTTTCTTGCGTTAGAAAGGCTCTGTTGATAATCAATCCTGCACCTGTTTTTCTAAAAAAGCTGGCCAGATCTATATTCAAGTCTGTATACAAACCAAATATGTTGTTGACTCTGTAGAAAATTTCACTGCCTCCATCATTACCTGATATATAGTTATATTCTAGTTCGTGACCTAGTCCGGCCAGATTGGCTGTGCTGAGGCCAAATAGGGCTCGGTTGCCATTGTTGGGCCGGATGGATACGGCCCATGGAAATACGTCACGGCTTATCACGATTACCTTGGCTGAGTCCAGTTGATGCTCTGGTGCTATGATGATTCTGGCATCTCGGATAAACCTGCGTGAACGAAGTAGACGTTCTGAATCAATCATTTCTTGAGGATCGATGTAATCCCCCTCCTTAAAGGTCAGGTTTCTCTTTATTACCCATCGTTGGGTACTTATATGCAGTTTATTGAAAGTTCCGGTAAAAATATCGACATCATATTTGGTGGTGTCGTTGAAACTGGTGCCGAATACCGCCAGCCTTTTGTAGTGAACCGGAGAGGCAACATGGTCTTCGAAAGCCATGAAGCGCATTTCGCTGACCTCTTCATCTCTTACTTTATTTTCTTTGTTTGGGTCCACAAAGATGGCATCATAAACCATGCTGGCCATTTTGTTTCTGGACATTTTCATTTCTAGCGAATCGTAAAAGGATTCTGATTTGCCCAGGCTTTCCTTTCTGACGTAGTAGTCCGTAGTATCGGCGATGGCGATGGTTGTATCTCTGGGGATGTAATAAACGTCATCACCAAGGAAGAGAAATCTTTCTCCCTTGATCTGAATGCTATCTACTTTGACTGGGTCTAGTTGCTTTTCAATTTTCTGAGCCAGACACAGGTTTACCTTAGCGAGGAATAAAAATATGGAAAGTAGAAATGCACTTCTATACACGTTTATTCATCTTTTTCTAATCTAAACACCACTCCTCCGCTGAGTTCCGCATGTATGATAGGTATCCGGAATGAGGAACCACCACCACAACCGCCAGTACCACAATAAATACCTGCCCCATTGAATAATAATGGCATGAATAATTTGGCTTGTGCTTTAAACCCTATTCGATCTGTTGGAAAGATTTTTATTCCTCCTCCTAGACCAATTGAGAACCTCATTTGGTTATTGAACTCATTGGATTGTGGGTTATAACTGGTAAGTCCCATTCCAAAAGACCCAAACGGTCTAATTAATTGATCGTATGCCATAGATTTTTCAACCCCCAAATGGAAGTGTTGAATCATCAAATCGAATTTGTGATAATTGATATTGGATCCATATTCGATGGTTTCAGTAACCGTAAATGTATTGTTATATAAGAATTGGATTTGAGTACCCAAGCCAGTGTCATAACCCAACGTCAATCCCCATACTGGTCCATTCTTTACATCTATTTCTCCATCATAAAATTTAGCTTTTCCGCTAAACATGTATCCCCCATATGCGGAACTTTCAAGTGCTTGTCCGTGGATTATTGTAGTAGTAATTACTAATAGTAAAGCAATAAGGTAGGTCTTCATCTTGCATTGATTTTGTTTGATATAAACTTACAAAAAGTTTGATCATAATCTAATCTGACAAGGTTTCTCTTTTTGTTAAGGTTACTATTTGGCAAATCTTAACAATGCTCAGACAAGATTGTTAATAATCACCTTCATTGATTAAATTGATCTTGATTTATCTACCTTTTAATTTTACAATGCATAAGTGCGGAAGACTTCTACTTTTATTGGCTTGTTTAATTAGCGCACCATCATGGGGTCAAAACATTCCAACTATTAAGTCAAAAGACAGTAAAAGCGAATTGACCATTGTTCCTCTTCCGGCGATCGCTTACAACCCGACTAGTGGTTTGTTATTTGGTCTCGCGCCCAGTGCCAGCTGGTATATGGGAGAAAAATCCAATACAAGAATTTCTAGTGCTCTGGGTTCCTTGATATATACCACCAAGAATCAATGGATTCTGACAGCAAAAAGTAATGTCTTTTTAGATGGTGATTCCTGGAACTTGCTGGGAGATTGGCGATTTTTTATTACCTCACAACCCACCTATGGTCTGGGTACTGGCCCGCAATCAGGAAAACCCATAGGTACAGGAATAGAATATGAGGATGGGCTTTTTAGTAAACCTATATCCGATGCTCAGATGATGGAGTTCAATTTTTTCAGGTTTCATGAGACGCTACTAAAAAGAATACAAGATTCTTATTTCTATACTGGATTAGGGTATCACTTTGATAATCATAATAGGATAGAAGATAACCTTTTGGATGTAGGAGCCAATCCTCCACTTTACACCAGTCATTATTCTTATAATTCCGTTAAAGGTATTTCTACAGAAAATTACAGCCTTTCAGGTTTTTCGGTCAACGCACTTTATGACAGTCGAGACAATGCTATCAATCCTTACAGTGGACGCTATGCATTTGCTAATATTCGGGCCAATTATGAATGGTTAGGCAGTGCCAAAAATTCTTCTCTGCTATGGTTAGAGTATAGAGATTATTTCAGTTTGAATAAGAATAGACCCAGGCACATGATCGCAGTTTGGACCTATGGCTGGTTCGTAACGTCGGGCGATGTGCCCTACATGAATTTGCCTGCTCTGGGCTGGGATCAGTTCGGTAGGTCTGGCAGAGCATATACCCAAGGTAGATTTAGGGGTGAAGATATTGTGTATGCCGAGGTGGAATACCGTGTGCCCTTGCAAAGGGATAAAGAGCGTTTTGGTGCAGTTGCATTCGTTAATACCACCTCCGCGAGTAATCGACTAGGAAATATTGACTTGTTTGACTATTTGGATGTGGGTTATGGTGTAGGCTTCAGGTTTATGATTAGCGAAGCGTCAAGGTCTAATCTCAACATTGATTTTGCTTTTGGTGAGTATGGAGCTACAGGTTTTTATTTTGGAATCAACGAGGTGTTTTAATTATGTATAAAATATTTTTCATCACCCTTTTATCAATAGTCAGTTTGAATTCAGTGGCTCAAAAAATCTTGGAACCTTCAAAAATATATGGAGCGGGCGAATGGGTGATAGTGCCAGAGCATGGTTTGGAATTGAAGATTCCCGAAAACTGGAATGGTTATTTGGCAAGAGGAACCGGAATATTCAGGTTGGATTGTGACACTACGGAGGCCTCAGTATTATACTTCGTACATCAGCAGAGCGAATCGCAAATCAAAAGCAATTGGGCCAAGGGTTTTGAGCTAGCAAGTGGCTTGGAAGTAAAACTATCCGATTCGGTCGTTACGACTGAAAGTGGAATGCACGCAAGAGTACACAGTACAGGTTCGGTGAAATCCAGAGGATACCTGCTGGCTAAGTGCGGCAATTTTGGAAATTGCATCACAGCTCTGATGTTTACGCCAGCTGCTTATTTTAAATCATTTGTGAACAGACAGATGGCTTTCCTGGACGCTCTTGCTTTTAGAGAACCTATTGAGCGAAAGGAAGTTTTTGACTGGAGAAAAAACCTGACTGGCAAAATGATCTTCACTTACGAAAGGCAGGGAAGTTCTACACTGGAGGATAAGATATGGCTGGATTATAATTGCTCTTTTAAGAGCAAATCGGACAGGACCGGCATTTTTAAAGGGACGGCAGGCAAATACAAAGGAAAGAAGAAAGGTATCTACACCATCAAAAATGAAACCTCCGAGCAACCTGCTCAGTTGATTCTGGACTTTGACAAGTTGCCATCAATCACCTTCACATTGGAAATCAGAGATCACAAGTACTATATCAACGATCGACCCTTCTTTTACTCAGAGATGTAAAGTATCTGTTTTATGTCTCAACTGATTTGATGCATTTATAGTAAGAGGCCCAATTTTCAGAATAATTGATAAAAATATGCGATATAGCAGGCGTAATATGCAAAAGAATCAGTAAATGCTTGCGTATATTGCAATTGGACTGAAATGCAGCAAACATGACCGATAATTTGCCATTTCCTTTGGATCGGCTTAGCCTGAGGGGAAAAGAAGTAATCTGTAAAAAAGGCGATATCCTTAAAAAACAATTCAGCAGAGTGGATAAATTCTACATCCTGCTGGAGGGTACCGTACATTTTGACCAAAGCCTCCATAGCAATGACAAAGAATTGCTGGCAGGAATGAGTCAATCCCTCTATGCGCCTATCGGTATGGATGCTTTCATTGCGCCCTATAGAAATGAAACTACTGCAAGAGTGGCGTCTGATGAAGCTCGATTGATTGAGTGGGAAACGGCTGTATTGCAGGCTGCTCTCGATGAAGATATCCAATTGGCAATTGCCTTCTTCACCTTTCTCAACAATCACTCACACAAATTTGTAGAAGATACTTCCGAACTTTTCGCTAATACCTCGGCTGCCTTGCAGTCATTGGAGACGGAGACTTCATCTGATGGATATCTGGCTCATATGGAGCGAGATGAAATCGATAAGGTGATTCTATTGCTGCAGTCTCCCTTTTTCGAAGAGTTCGACGAAAAGGATCTGGCTGTACTCGCACAGTCCATGCAGCGTAGAGAATATCTCGTGGGAGAAGTAGTCATCAAGCAGGATGAAGACAAAAAGGGAATTTTTCTACTGGAGTCTGGCGAAGTGCAGTACTCTCGTAAGAATTTCAGTTTAGAAACCAATAAGACTTATAAGGTTCCATTTAGAGCAATATCTACGCCGGGCTATCTGATCAGTTCATCTAGTTTGCTGGGCATCAAGAGTGCCATGACTTCTCATGTCACTAAAGAAGCGGTGATCCTTTATATTCCAGAAGACAATCTGGAAAAGCACTGTAAAGAGAACCCGCAGTTTGCTCTTAGTTTTCAAAAGCGAATTCTTTGGTTGATCAATAACCAATTGCGAGCGGTTCGGACGCGCTTGATCGCTACGCAGTTCAATGAGGAACTACTGGTAGCCAGTACGTTGATCAATAGCAACAGCACGAAATTAACTGTGCACTCTCCGTTGCATGCCGTACCGGTATTGTTAGAAAATAAACTGACCATACCTAAGGCAATAGAGCTCCTGCACGAAACGGAATTGAAAGGCATCGGGCCGGAAAAGAATCTGGCTTCCCTTTGTTTGGACAACTTGCATCAGACGCAGAAAGAATCGAATTTTTATCGGGCGCTTCAGGATATCTACAGCAGTGTGGCAGAGAGCCCGGATGACAAACCTACCGAGGAGATTCAGTTGGATTGTATCAAAGCGAGCCGACAGGCTTTCTCTATTCCATCAATTTATATCAGAGGCCTGGAGAATATGCCTACTGAGCCAGGTTGTATTTTTATATACAATCACTTGCTCAATGAGCCCTATTATACCTTGCCTAACCAGTTTCAGATCACACTGGATTCGCACTATCTGAGCGCCCTGGTCTATGAAACTTACGGTCAGCATGCCCAGCGGGTAGTGAGAATAGGTAAGTCGGAGGAATATGCCCATGAAAACTACTATAGTAAGTTGGGTTTCATCAGCGTACACACCGCAGACTCGGATGCTTTGATAGAAACGAAGGAACAGAAGAAAATACGTCACAATAAGTTCTATCAGGAAATCAAGCAAACGCTGGATGCGGGTAAAAATATCATTATCAGTCCAGAAGGTAGCTCTCATCCTACGGAGCACTCGCCTAGCCATTTCAAATCAGGAATCTTCAGAGTAATCCAGAAATTGGACAAGGAGCCGAAAATCGTTCCTATAGTAATGGCCAATTTTGACAAGCGCATTACTGCGTACAAGTTTGCCTGTGAGATTCAGGAGCCATTTTATCTAAGTGAAAAGATGAAGGAATATGGCAAGGATGACATCAAGGAATTCCTAATGGAATATCAAGATCGATTTAAAAGTAATACAAGAAGTTTGACACAACAGATAGCGAACGAAACAAGCGTACAATTTTTATTCGAAGATGAGATCGATGCATTGATTGCTCGATTGGATAGTAAACAGCAAAATGAACATGTGGCCTTTTTTGGTAGTAGTACCATTAGGCTTTGGGATACATTAGAATCAGATCTGGCTGACAAAAAAGCTCTAAATCTGGGCTTTGGTGGCTCTTCATACCAGTGGTGTCTTTTCTATTTTGACAGACTCTTCGAAAACTTCTATCCAAAGTCCTATGTGCTATATGGTGGAGACAATGATCTGAGCAACGGTCAGTCACCGGAAGATGTGCTGATGAATTTTTCTTTGTTAGTCGAAAAAATCAAGCAACATAGTCCAGGTGCAAGTGTGACGGTGATCTCCGTTAAACCTAGCCCAAGTCGAGAATATCTGCTGAATAAGATCATAGCAACCAACGAGCTGCTAAAAGAATACGTGGATGAAAATGAATTCATGCATTGGATAGAAATCTATTCGCATATGCTTACTGCAGATGGCAGGCCGAGAACGGATCTTTTCGTGGATGATATGCTGCACCTAAATCCTAAGGGATATAAGATATGGAAAGGGCTAGTGAGAGATCAGTTGAAGGACTAATCAAAATAGCCGACAGATTTCACTACTTTGATGCTCTTGTCTTTGATAGTTGACTTTTCTGATTCTACTCCATTTAGGGAATAAAGCTTTTCCAAATCGATCTGGTTGCCACTTCGTTTGGCCAGGTCCTTTAGGTTTTCTTCATCCTTAGCTGCCAATATGGAAATCACTTTTTTGTTTACTAGACTTTTCTCTTTTTCTGTCAACTGGTGAAGCGAGAGGGCTGTTGATTTTACTTCTTCTTTGAAGTCCTCAGGATGAATTCCTATGATTTTATATACCTGATCATTCATGGCGATCCATAGATAATAACTAAAGGTTCTTTCCCCTTTATAGTCTTCGATCGTAGATACCATAAAGGCTGAATGTTGATTGACTTTTATTTCCTCTCCTTTTACGGCAGAGATTCGACTGTTGGATTTGACACGTTCTAAGTAGCGAACTCCATACTCTTCGGGTGTGGATGTGGTATCCTCTATTGTTAGAAACAAGTAGGATTCTTTTTCCTGATCTTTGGCTCCAACTGCATTGTATTGATTGAGATACTCGTAGTTGGCGGGAAAAACAATGCTAAAATCAATGGTAGGATGTAAGAATAAGCTATCGACAAATAGGCCCTTATCTGGATTTTCGTCAAAAGTCAACCCCTCCAAAAGAGGCAATATGGGCTGTTTATGCATTTCATTTTGGCTCCAATCCAAAGCATCTACTATGTGAGACAGGTCACGAACTCGATCGGGTGTATAAGGATGCGAGCTGAAATAATCTTTCTTTTCTTCCTCCTCAGTTCGAAGAGACTCCCACTCGCTAATTCGTGCCAGAATAGGGCTAAGTGCATTGGGATCAAAACCAGCTCGTGCTGCCAGTCTAGCTCCTAGTTGATCGGCTTCTGATTCGTGTTTTCTGCTGTACTTAGAGACAAAAAAGCTAGAGCCAATGGCTATAGGTGCATTGATTATTCGACCGACTTGTTCTCCTGCAACAGCACCAATCACCATTCCCGGAATCTGAAGTAGGGCAGGAATCATTTTTCTTTTCATCTGTCGAATGGAGTGTCTTTTTTGGACGTGTATAATTTCGTGACTGATCACGCAAGCGAGTTCGTCCACATTGTTGACCAAAGCCAGCAAACCGCGGGTCACATACACATAGCCCCCTGGCAGAGCGAAAGCATTCGGAATGGGATCGTCCAATATTTTGAATTGGTATTGGAAGGGATTGCTGTGTAGATGGTCAGTCAACCTTTCCCCAATTTCATCTAGATAGGCATTGAGTTTTTCATCTTCATAGACACCCAGCATCAATTCTACTTCGGCAGATCCTCTTTTGCCCAAATCCTGATCATAGCTGGTAGGCTGGGCATAAGTGACCTGTATGCCTAACCATGCGATAAATATCAAATAACTAATTCTGGGCATGCCATTAATTTCAGAATGATGAAATACTAAGTGTACTGGTCTCAATATATCAAAAATCCGGCCATTATCCTTCTTCAAATTGTCTCTACCTGCCTTAACCAATTAGGATTTTAGATAATCAAGATAATTTTGAGAGCTTCTCTTCCAGAACCTTTTCAGCCATTTCATATCCATAGTCGATCATTTCGTTGGCACGATCAAATTCTAATGTGCCGCACTTGTTTCTAGGGATATCGATCAGAATATCGGGGCGATGGATTTTCATCTTTTGTGCTGCGATGGTGTTTTGCATGGAATTGAAGGACTGATCTAGAATATAGTAAAGGTCCCACTCTTTCTTGGTTTCTTTTTTACCCCAATCCAGCCTCTCGAGGAATTCGTTGTATTTTTTGAAAAAGAAAGAGTCTTCATCTTCATCCTCTTCTTTATCATCTAATTCTGGGAGGGGTTTACCTCCAAGATTAACAGCGATCATCATATCTGTCTCATCATTTGCCACAGGCTCTGTCGGAGTGGGATTGAGTATCCCTCCATCTATCAATGGCCTACCGCTATGTTCGAAGGGAGTAAAAAACAAGGGTAATGATATAGAAGCACGAATCGCATCATTGATGGGGCCAGAGTTGATCCAAACTTCCTCTTCCTTGGCTATATCAGCCGCCACAGCTGTAAACTTGATATCTAGTTCTTCGATATTTTTACTACCAATGATTTCATTGATCGCCGACATGATTTTATCTCCTTTGACAAATCCATCCTTGGATAGCACAAAGTCCATCATAGAAAAAACATCTTTGCGATCAAAGCTTCGAATCCAGGTTTCAAAACCCTGAAGTTGACCGGCTGCATATGCCCCCCCAACTGCAGCACCGATCGAACAAGATGAAATGGATTTGATCTCATAGCCATGTTCTTCTAACCAGTGTATGATGCCGATATGGGCCAGCCCTCGTGCACCTCCACTTCCCAGCACTAGCGAAATAGTTTTACTCATTTATGGTTTATTTTTCGATCAGCCAAACTTATAGAAAGGCAAGGAAAATCCTACCAGAAATCTCCAGCGCTCCCATATTACATCCACTCTCTCTGCCTCATTTGTATCATCTCCTGGCAGATTTACCACTTTGCCAATCGACTGGGTACCTCTAGAATATACAGATCCTATAGTGACCTCTATTTTATCAAGATTGAGCATGAACCCTCCTCCATAGTGATAAACATTGGAGCTAAAAATGGAGTTCTCAAAATTGTCTGTAACTAATCCCAGGCTGTTATTAGAAACTTGGTCTAGTGTGGAATGATCGCTGGAGCTACTTAGGTAGCCTTTTAATTTGTCCAGAATGGAAAACTGGACTCCCACGCCCCAATTGATGACAGAGGAGCGTTCATCAAATAGGCGATCTCTAACCACTAAAGTTCGACTGGTGGTGGGAGACTTTTGTGCCTCGAAGGGTTCTGGAACCATCATGTAATACTTGTCAATTTTATCGAACCACTCAGCACTGGCATGTATCGTTACAGCCCCAAGATCATAGGCTGCACCTACACCTATCGACCAGGGAGTACGATATTTCGTTTCAATATCTGAGGTACTGTTTTTGATTAAGCGGCTGTCATTGGTGTTGTCGCCATCCTCGTCTAGATCAAAACCTGCCAGAACCTCATCGAATTCTGATTTACCACTGGAGATGAGATTGATATAAGGTGTAGTTACTGTCAAACCGACACTTAAATTCTTATGTTCGTAGCTCGCTCCCAATTTGAAAACCAAACTTGTGGCAGAGAGGTCTTTCTTACGTGTACGTTCATAGCTGGCCACTTCGCTGCTGTCATTACTCATCCCATCTTCAAACAATTGATAGACTCTCTTTTGATTGAATACAGAAGCAAAAGAGGATAAACCCACGCTGAATTTTTCGTTGATTGCATAGGCCCAGGAGCCACCCATCCATTCGTCTGAGATACTTTTGCTAGTGACAAAATCCACATATAAGGTCTCTTCCCCGGGCCAACTATTGGTATACTCATATTGGAGTTCAGATTTCATACCCAGACTATAACTCATTTGCTGGCGGGAAAGAAAGGCGTAGGCAAACTTGTGATTAGGGAGAAAAGGCACTTTGAAACTCCCGGCTGCTAGTGTTGGAGCATTACCAAATACAGATTGATCCAAATCGGCTTTTTCAACTCCATCTTTAACTCTAAGTGAACTGTATTGGTAAGC
This sequence comes from Reichenbachiella ulvae, assembly GCF_025833875.1. NCBI lineage: Bacteria > Pseudomonadati > Bacteroidota > Cytophagia > Cytophagales > Reichenbachiellaceae > Reichenbachiella > Reichenbachiella ulvae. The sequence continues at coordinate 4,208,476 of NZ_JAOYOD010000001.1, forward strand.
CTTGGCACTGATCAAAAAGGTAGGGTCATCTTGCAAAGCCAATCTGGCAGGGTTATAGAAAGTAGCACCTAGATCGTCCACACTGCCGATGACATTGCCTCCCAGAAGCATGGACTTGTTCCCAAATTGTTCGGTCCAGTAGTGGGCATCTTGTGCTTTTGCCACTGGTTGCCAAAGAAAAATAATAGTCAATAAGCTGAGCAGGTATTTCATTTTTGAGGCATGGTTTTTAATGGATATAAAAATAGTCCATTCGGATAAGCCATAAAGAAACTGAACAAAATTCTTCACTTTAGGTATTCATTTTGTCATGTACAGGTGTAGTTTTACAATTAGTAACTTAACCAATTCAATAAGCATGAAGATTGAACTAATCCTAAAATCAATAGGAGGGCTATGTGTCATCCTATTTTTGTATTCCTGCCAGACCAATCAAGCCTCCAACTTATCAGATACTGAAATCAATGAAAAGACGGTTCAGGAGCCAACTAGTCTTTCTTCCAAACCCACAGAAAAGATAGAAACAAATGAAACGCAAGAAGTAGCTGTTCTTGATTTTTATTTGACTCCTTCTAGAAGCGAAGAACTTGTTCAGGAAACCGGACGGTTGTTGATAGATTTTCTTGAGAAAGAAACCTCTTATACTTTTCGATTGAAAGTACCCGAAAACTACGAGGAGATGCTGGAATCTTTTTCTTCTAATGAAGGGGATGTAGCCTTGATGAATTCATCCAGTTATATCAAAGCGCATGATCTCTATGGCGCCCAGGCTAAACTAAGAGCTGTCCGCTACGGTCGATCCAGTTATTTTGGACAAATAGTTGCCAATGCAGACAAGGGAATCTCATCCATAAAAGACCTGGCAGGGAAATCTATGGTGTATACCGATACCTTATCTGCCTCTGGATATTTGTTTCCTAAAAATATTATCGAAAAGAATGAAATAGAGTTAGGCAATGTCGCATTTGCTGGGACACACGATCGAGTGATCAAAATGGTGTATAAAGGAATAGCAGATGCTGGAGCTACCTACTATTCTGAACCTGCGACTGATGGAACAATCAGAGATGCCAGATCTCGATTGGTCGAGGAGTATCCCGATGTAGAATCAAAAGTTAAAATCCTGCAAGTGACTGATCCTATTCCGAACGATCCGGTGGTTTTTGCCAAACACATCAGCAAGCAGATGAGTTTTGATATTTCTCTTGCCATCATCAAGTTTATGGAAACCGAGGTTGGAAAAAAGGCAATGAATGAGCTTTATTCGATCGAAGGTTATGTAAGGTGTAGCGACAGTGACTACAACGTGTTAAGAGAGGTGTTGCAATAAAAAACCCAACTGATTCATTCAAACCAGTTGGGTTCTTGTAGGGATTAATTCACAATGAACTTAGTCGATTGTAGCCCCATACCCTTTTGATTAACATGTATGAAGTAAATCCCTTTTGATAGACTGGCTGAGCTTAAGTCAAGCTCTACAGAATTTTTTGTGAATTGGCGAGGGTTAATTTCCGATTCATAAACTAGCTGTCCTGCATGGTTTCTGATTTCCAAATCAACAGGACTTGAAGCAGCATTTGCAAGAGTCAAATGCAATTGACCATTGACCATTGGGTTAGGGTATACCAGCAGTTTCTCCTTAGGTTTCGATGGAGTTGCAGATAATACTTCCTCTTCCTGTATTCTTAGGTTGTCGATGGCCCATCCCCATCCAGTTACACTTTCATTACTCACCAGTTTGAATCGAATTATGATTTGATCTCCGGGGGAGAAAAAATCGGTGAGCGTAATGCTGCGACGTTTCAGGGCAGCACTGGTAGGTGTCGTACCAGCATCGAATAGTGCTTGCCAATCCGCATCTTTAGAAGCATCATACCTTTCGGTTATCTCTACCCAATCCACCCCATCGATTGAGGCTTCCACTACTGCATAGTCGTTGATTGGTTCGATCAATACGATTTCATCAAATTCGATTTTATTCAAAACCGGGTCTGAGCTAACAATGATTGGACTATTGAGTGTATAGCTGTACTTAGCATCATTGTCATAGTCTCCAAAGGTCCACATCGATCTTCCTCTAAGCCCAGCACCGGAGATCGTAAAACCATTCCCAAAGAAATCATCCGAGAAGTCATCAAAGTCATTGGAATAACCAGTAAGAGCTGTTACAAAAGTCGGGATTTCAATGGCAAAATAATCTGAAACATAGGGTTGGCCATCGAGATAGCTAACCAGATTAAGCTTGCTATCTAAAGATAAATTACCTGATAAACTCCATTCGAAACCACCTGGATTTTTAGGCTGAGTCTCCTTATCCAGTGCATTTCCATCGATCATGACAAAAATGGAATCTACCTCAGATGAAAGCGTATAATCCATATTGAAAGAGCTACCATCCAAAGAAAAACTCAATTGGTCGATGACAGGATTAAAGCCTTGTCGAGGCAGGTCATCCATGGTGACAGACCAAATACCTCGACCATGCGTTCCCACTACAATCTGATCATCAATATTTCGAATTTCCCAAACCGATACGGGTGGAAAATCAGAATCTAAAATATGCCAGCTGCTTCCATCATCCGTTGACTCAAATATGCCGATTTCAGTTCCAGCCCAGAGGGTAGATGTTTCGTGAGGTAATACGAGCAAGTCATAAACCGCTACATCAGGAAAACCTGAATTACTCTCTTCATTCAACCCAAATCCTGAAATATCGATCCAGCTTTGTCCCAAATCTTCTGTTTTAAGAATTTTCGGATCATCTGCGAATGAAAAAAGTACAAATGCTGTCGAATCTTCAGTTGGATGGGTTGCGAGTCCGGAGATTTGACCCAACATCTCATCATATATAGAAGTAGGAGTAAAAGTTTCTCCACCATCCACAGATACATGTAAGCTTTCACCACTGGTCATGGCGGACCCTGCCCAGACGATGTTATTGTTGGCTTTTGAAATTTTCACATCAATAAAGGTTCGTAAGGACCACTGATCTGAAATTGGGGAGAGAGCCCAACTTGCTCCGAAGTTGTTGGACTTCCAAACTCCTGAGGCACCCACTGTATATACGGTGTAAGGGTCAGATTTTACATTTTCCAGTTTGGTAATAAAAGGGGCGTCATCTTCTATATCCGTAAGCCCTGAGGTAGATTGACTGAAACTTGCCCCGCCGTTTGTAGAGCGATCAATATAATTGCTATACACAGAGCTTAATAGTAATTCTGGATCTACGTAGTTCCAGACTACTCCAAATCCATCACCTCCATTGGCACGGGCGTATGCAGCTGTGCTGCTTCCCTCTTGTCCACTTCTGGTCATCCAGGTCCCATTATCTTGAGCTCCCCCTATGTACCGACTTTCACCTGGCGCCTTGTCTACCGCATAAAATTGCGTGGTATTATAGCCTGACCCGGCAAAATCCCAATCGCCATCGATAAAACCAGGATTGGTACCAACCCCAGATTTATAAAGGCCTCCATCGTTGGCAATGATGATTTGAAACTCCTGATTTGCCTCGTCAGTGATGATCGCTTGTATGTTGTGGTTATCAGGATGAACACCTTCAGTAACTGTGGCTCCCTGAGTTTGGCTAAACTGGTTTTTACCAGAGTATTGCTGATAGGCATCTGTTAAATTCTGTCGTGATTTAAACCTTTTCGTTATTTTATCAAACGTCAATTCAAATGAAGATTCAGGAAGATTGTTTGGGTCCCAAGTTCCACCGGCAGCTAGGAAAGGCCAAAAAAAGTACATATCCTGAATTTCATGTCCGCCATTTACTGCGATTTCTGCTGAAGGTGTAGTCGCGTTATAATTGACTTTATGAACATATAGGTATTCTCTGGAATGACTACTGGCATCCCCATCAGTATTTTGCTCGATCAAATTGAACTTACCATCTCGTTGCTGATCTCTAAAAGACACCATTAACTGTTGGTTGTTGTCTGTATCCCATACTTCGAAGGGTACTTCGACATAGTCTTTATAACTATAATTAGCCGCAGGTACACCAGCCCCTTCTCCAACTGGGACTTCAAATCGATGAGCCATTTGACTAGCCCCGTTTCCAAACCGAACTTCAATAGAAACCAAATCGGAACCACCAACAGAACCAAAAGCAATTTTTCCGTCATATACGTCTCCGCTATCAAAACTGGTTAAATCGAAGAATGATGATGTGTTATTTTCGTTTGCTCCCAAAAACTGTGGGTCACCAGACTCAACTCCCTCTTCCACATCGAACAAGAATAGATTGACGCCTCCTACATATACCTTGTCTTTGTCAAATGGGTGAGCCATTAGCGTATTGTCGTACCAGCCTTGACCACCGAGGAAATCTACATCTGATAAAGTGACTTCTGTCATCACATTCCAGTTGTCAGCGGCATCATCCGAAATATATAGATCAGCACCGGTACCAGAGACAGATCCTTCTACTGAAGCAAAAATTCTATTGGGGTCAACTGGAGATATTGCCAATTCTATTCTTCCATCAGCAAGCAAACCTACACTTGCGTTTGTCCAGTTATTACCTTTGTCTATAGATTTCCAAACGCCACTGCCTCTAACAGCAACATATAAAATATCGAAATTGGTCGGGTCCGCGATAATTTGTTGAGCGTATCGATCCGTAGTGAGTACCTTAGTCCAATTAGCACCCCCGTCAGTAGATTTGAAAACCCCAGAGTTGAAAGAGGAGGCGTAAAGCGGATCATTGCTATTGGCACACAGCAATGTGTTTTCATCGTTTGGATCCACCACTATTCTGTTTACCATTTGAAAGTCTTCATTTGAAGCAGTTGAAGCAAGTTGTGTCCAACTTTCCCCTCTATCAATGGATTTATAGATTCCATTGCCTTTGATCATTCCTCCAGAGGCACCCCATCCTTCACCTGTTCCGGCATAAATTATATTGGGATTGGAAGCTGCAAAAGCCATACTGGATATGGCTAGATTGGTCATTCCAGTGGAGGCACTTCTCCATGATTCACCAGCATTTTCACTGATCCATATTCCCCCTCCGACTGCTCCCGCAATCCAATGATTCGGGTCATCAGGGTCAATTACAAAGGCCCGTGTTCTTCCCGGTACGTTTCCGGGCCCTCTCTCATCGAAATCATAGGGGGCGGCTTTTGTTCTGGCAGCAAATACCTGCTTGTTCATTTGAGTCTTATTTAACTCACTTTGCAAGTAGTTCATTTTGTAACCAGGTCCACTCTCACCTTCCCTTGTTTTCAGGGCTTGTTTCAGGGCTAAATATTTATTGGGCTTGTCAGCCTTTTTAAAATTTGGGTCCTGATGTTTTTTCTTCTTGGCCTCATATTCGTTGTTCCATATCTCCTGTCCAGTTAGAGATGGATTCGAATTTTCTTGCATTACTCCACAGGACTGATTCAAAAAGTAGACAGCAATGCTCAGAGTGAAAAGGCTAAAACCAATAAGTAGTAAATGTTTATTCATTGTTTTTTGGGTTGTAGGCAGTTTTTCTTTTTGTGCTTAAATCGATGAGGTAGGTGTGATTGGTAGGTTCCTTCATTTCTATGCCAGGCTGGTCCTTGATCAGCAACTTCGAATCAGAATACCACTTGACAAAACCATCCTTTACAGATGATTGAAAAATAATTTCCTGTTTATCGGTTTGACAAACAACAAATTTGGTAACGACTGGACGAGGTGATGTTATTGTGGTACTACAGAGTAAAAAAGTACTGTCCTGATTGTAAAATTCCTGATAGCTTACCCCTAGTATTGCTTCAATAGAGCTTTGTAAGGTAGTTTCTTTCTGGCTTGGTGGCTTTTGGTTTTTGCATGAGACAATTAGGCATAGTACCACTATCGACCAAATGGTATATTGGAATTGCTTCATAGTTTGGTGTTAAAGTTGTTTGGAATTGACTTCCGACCTCAATGATAATACATTTTTAGAACGAAAGGATGTCGCGGAAAGTGCCTAGCTCATTTCTTCCCATCTTTTGATGATTTCATAAGCATCAATCTGGGCATTGTACAATCGCTGACCTTTTACTTTTTTGATGGGGATGTTGTTAATATCCTGGTCCAGCATGACGGCTTTGGTATTGTCCTTCAACTGAATCTTTAGTAGTTCTTTCACCTGGTTTTTAAGTTCCTCATTTCTAATAGGAAATTTCACTTCGATACGACTTTTTAAGTTACGCTTCATCCAGTCAGCTGAGCCCATATACAATTCATCGTCACCGTTATTTTGGAACCAAACGATGCGGCTATGCTCCAAGAATCGACCCACGATTCTACGGATTCGAATGTTCTCACTCATACCAGGCACTCCTGGGACTAAACAGCAAACACTCCGGATGATCATATCAATTTTTACGCCTGCTCGACTCGCTTCATACAGCTTATCGATCATGCCACGTTCCTCCAGGTTGTTGAGTTTGACAATGATTCGAGCCTCGTTTCCATTTTTTGCATGAGCGATCTCCCGATCTATTCGTGCCACAAAACCATCAATAATATTGAATTGGGAGACAAGCAGAGAATTGAATTTTCCTGGCTCTTTTCTTTTGTACAGAAATTTGAACAGGTCATCAAGTTCTTCTCCCATATCCTTATCACAGGTCAAAAGGCCATGATCTGCATAGATAGAGGCTGTTTTTTCATTCAAGTTGCCTGTCCCGAAGAAGCAATAATTTTTGATCATCCCCGTTTCAGTCTTCTTTTTGACTAGGGCTACCTTGGCATGAACCTTCAATCCTGGGATGCTGTAGATGATTTTAACACCAGCTTTTTGCATTCTTTCTGCCCAGCGTAGGTTATTTTCTTCATCAAATCGTGCCTTCAGTTCCATAAATACCGTCACCTTCTTCTCATTTCTGGCGGCACTCATTAGGGCATTTCCAATAAAAGAATCGGAAGCCATACGGTAGAAGGTAACTTTGATTTCACTCACGTGAGGATCGATGGCAGCTTGATTAAAAAACTGCAGGATGTAGTTATAGCTGTGGTAAGGAAAATGCAGCATATGATCCTCCTCATCGATGGCCGAAAAGATAGAACGGTGACGGTCAATCTTTCGATTGCGAAGAGGTTTTAAAGGTTCAAACTCTATGCTTCTTCCTATTGGATTGGGTAACTGAAAGAAGTCAAAAAGACTATGATAATGTGCACCAGATACCAGATCCTCGTCCATCAAATCAAAGGCTGACTTCAGATATTCCAGTAGATCTTTGGACATGTTTCTGTCATAGAGAAATCTAGAAGGGACCCCCAGGTTTCTCTTTTCTATTTGTCGTTGAATTTTTTCGACCAGATCTCCGCTAAACTCATCTTCAATATTCAAATCAGCATCTTTGTTCATCTTGATGCTTTGGCATTCCAGTATATCATAATCAGGAAAAATGAAATCCAGATTCATTCGAATAATGTCATCCAAAAAGATATAATGAAATTGGACGTTAGGAGACGGGAGTTGAAAAAACCTGGAGAGCCTATTTGAGGGGATATTCAAACAAGCAAAATCAATGTTGCCAGAAAATTTGTTTTGAATGCGGAGGGCAAAATAAAGCTCCCGATTGTTTAGAAAGGCATCTCGGCTTGAAATCCCAAAAATATAAGGCTGAAGAAATGAGAGCACTTTGGTCTTGAAATAATAAAGACAGGCTGACTTTTGGTCATCATTGAGTTGCTCAGGTGACAATATGAACACACCATTTTTTTCTAATTCGAGCAATACTTTATAGCGAAGTGTCTCGGTAAACTCTTTCAGGTGCTCTTGAACCCGAAGGTGGATATCTTTTAAAAGATCTTTTGGATCATAGTCCAGCGCCTTGTTGATTTTCTTTTTATCGAGTTTGATGTAGCTACGAAGGTTGGCTACTCTCACACGAAAAAACTCATCTTGATTGGAAGAATATATGGCTAAAAACTTAAGCCGCTCGAACAGGGGAACGTCCGGGCTTTGGGCTTCTTTGAGCACCCTATAGTTGAAAGTGAGCCAACTCAGGTCCCTATCGTAATAGATATTTTCTGTATTGTTGGTAGTGTCGGTGCTTTGGTTTTCCAATTGGACTTTGGCTTTTTTAGTGTAGGTGTGAATTTATCCAAAAGCCAATTGAATTTGAAAGAAGGGTGATTATCATTTCATCATCTGGCCAAAAAACATAAATCCAGATGTATGCATCAAAAAAACCCCTGAGAATGATCTAGGGGTTACAAGTTCTTTTAATCAAGGTATGATTATTCTTCTTCTTGCGTCTTTTTAAAATCGATGAAAGAAACTGCTGCACCGAAGGCAACAATGCAAATAAAAATGTTGACAAAAAGGTTTACTCCGTCTGTAACCGCTGGATTTAACATAATGCTCTAGTTTTATTTCTAAGGCGAAGTTAAAGAAGAATCTACAAATCCTTTAAAAGATCACTTTAAAAGTTCGGTATAGCGAAAGCAATCTATCGAATGATCGTTGACCAGACCAGTCGCTTGCATATGGGCATAGATGATCGTACTACCGACAAATTTGAACCCCCGCTTTTTTAGATCTTTGCTCAGAGCATCTGATTCGGCGGTAGTTGCAGGCACTTCGCTCATAGATTTCCAATGTCCTACGATTACCTTATGATTTACAAAGCCCCATATATAGTTGTCGAAGGACCCAAATTCCTTTTGTATCTCAAGAAAGCATCGTGCATTGGTGACGGCACTCCTTATTTTCAGTTTGTTTCTGACGATTCCTTCGTATTGAATGAGTTCTTGAATCTTCTCTTCTGAGAATTTAGCTACCTTTTCTACATCGAAATCAGCGAAGGCCTGACGGTACCCTTCCCTTTTCTTAATAATTGTACTCCAGCTGAGACCCGCCTGTGCACCTTCTAAGATGAGAAATTCGAAGTGCGTTTTGTCATCGTGTACAGGGACTCCCCATTCCTCATCGTGGTATTTTTCATAAGCCTCAAAAGAGTTCTCCGCCCAGCCGCATCTTTTTTTACACATTTGTAGAGTGTTTATCTCTGGTACTTTAATTTCAATAGATCTAAGTTTCAATTTCGAAAGAAAATCATTCTCTTTGGCCTGCTGATGAAACAAAAATTTCACTTCTTTTTATTCATGACCCTTGGTCTGCTCTTAAGCAGCTATGGCCAGGTTGAGGCTCAGATGGTAGGTGCAGACGCTATGCAGTTCAAGGAGCTAGTTTATCACGACAATCTTCCTAAATACTTACTTTCTACCAAAACTGCTGTGCTGGTCTCCACCCCGAGATCGGAGGAGGATCCAAGGTTGCGTTCCAATTGGAAGGAACTTTCTGAGTTTGCGCATAAGTATTTTCGACAAATGAAAATTGATGCGATTGCCTATTACTATCTGGATGATGTATTTGCCAATGTGCGCCAAAATGAAATCTTTTATACTGAGATGGCCGAAAGAGAGATCAAATATTTGATTCTCTTGGATCAAAAAAGAGTGGAATTGGATAGTGGTACCACCAATTATTACAGGATTACGGTCACTTCGTTCAATGATGAATCAAGCTTCGTTTCGCAAGGTCAAAACGCATGGAAAATAGAAGGCTATAATCTCATGGATTTGCTGATCGAGATGAACAAAGATGTAGTCAGGGCAGAGATGGAGATGTCTAACTATTTGATCCCAGAGTTTCCAGAGTTTTTTAATTCTACTAATATCATTGGTGGTAGACGCATTCCGACTTATGCCATGGATTTGAAGGTGGAGACCCTAGTAGTACCCCGATTCAAAAAGCTGATGGTAGAGGACAGCTCTTCTGTAGACCAGGCTTACCTATCTGAGGTGGCAAAATACAATCGTGAAGTGGATCGAAAAAATCGAAAACTGGAACAGATCATGGAGACTTACAGTCCCCTAAAGTATAAATTGACAGACGAAGTGACTGCAAAGGCCATCTACAACGACGGACACCAATTTGCTCTAATGCGAATAGATGGCACAGGAAAAATGATTCGTGAATCCTTAGGGTATGAGACCAATACGGGAGAGACGGACTATGTTACACTTAAGGCTGGGCTTGGGGGATCATATACCTATCCCCTTCCTGTAGATGCTGTAGTTAGCAAATATTATGTGCAGCATGTCTTCACCAAAGATGTGTATGTGGGTCTCAAATGGGATGCGGATTTGACATGGGAGGAAGCCCTTCAAAACTTCATCTTTCATATGAAAGATATATTAAGAGTAAAATGAACTATTTGATTTCAGTTCGTTTATTCTGGTGATTCAGTGTATCTTAGTATTCAATCAGTTATTTATTAATGAAAAAAATTGTTCCATTTGGTTTGTTTATCCTGTTGAACCTCTGTCAGTATGTGCTTTATGCACAGGCAGATGAGTCGACATTTAGTGTTGGAGATCAAGTCCCGAACTTCACAGGAGTAGATCAATTTGGGAATGATTTTATGCTTTCGGAGCAATTAGAAAAAGGGCCTGTCGTTCTCATGTTTTACAGAGGTTATTGGTGTCCCTATTGCAACAAGCAACTCTCTGAAATGCAGGATTCCTTAAAATTTATCAGCGAAAGAGGAGGAGCTGTGGTAGCAGTGACCCCAGAACAACCAGAGTATATAGAAGAGACGGTCAATCAAACCGATGCTTCATTCAAAATCATCCACGATAAGGATTTACAAATCATGAAATCTTTTGGGGTGGCTTATAAAATGGAAGATGCTTTGGTCAAAAAATACAAAAGAAACGGTCTCGATGTAGCCCAGACTAATGGAGACAATGGTACTTATCTACCTGTACCCGCTACATATATTATTAATTCCGACGGTAGCATTTTATTTGCTTTTTATGATCCCGATTATAAAAAGCGTGCTACAGTAAGTAAGATTCTTAAAAATCTTTAATCAAGCAATTATGTTAAGTCCATTACAAATTGAGAAGCAAACACATTTTTTCAACATTCTAGACTTTGATCGCAGTGGTACTATAGAAAAAGAAGACTTTGAAGCCATAGGTGAAAATCTCTGTATCGTTAGAGATTTTGATATGGATACAGAGGCCTACGATACGGTGATGGGAATGACCACATCGATCTGGGGTCATTTGCTTCCCTTTGTGGAAGGAGACCATGGTACTCTGGATCAGTGGCTCAAATTCATGTCTTCCCTGTTAGATCCTAGCAACATAGAAACATACAAAAAGTATGTGTTGAATTTCACCTCTACCTTGTTCAAACTCTTTGATTTGAACGATGATGGTTACATTTCTCAAAATGAATACATAGATCTTTTTATAGGTCTTAGAATAGAAGTTCGTTTTGCACCGAAGGCTTTTCGTGCCTTGGATGATAACAAAGATGGGAAAATCTCTCATGATGAGTTAGTTCGCTCAGTGGATCAATTCTTCCGAAGCAACAAGCAAGAAGCTTTGGGAAATTGGCTATTTGGTTCATGGGAGCCGGAAGATGATTAAGATCATCTTTCTGGCCTTCTTTGTGTAACAATTATCACTTTTATCGGTTCGAAATCCTGCTAGATTGAATCATTGTTCACTTAAATCTCAAAACAATGAAATCTAACATGGGAACCCTGGATAGGGTCATTCGAATTGTCGTGGCATTGGTGCTGGGCATCTTGTACTACTTTGGAGTTATCTCAGGTATTTGGGCTACCATTCTGATTGGTCTGTCAGTGATTTTTATTCTGACTAGTCTGGTGAGTGTTTGCCCTTTGTATCTACCATTTGGTATCAGTACTTGTTCAAAAAGGGAAAAGCTATCAAAATAAGATAGGAGAAAACGGATTCTTATCAGAATCCGTCATCTTCTTCCTCATCGTCTTTTTCTTCCTCATTCGGAGGCGTGTCTTCTTCTATTATTTCATCAAAGGTATCGGCGTGTTCTTCTTCGAAGGTATTTAGGTCCTCGGTTTCGTCTTCGATGGTTTCATAGCTCTCTTCCTCCTGTACTTCCAGATGTGCTCCATCAGGGAAGGACAAATTGTATTGATCGTCTATGTTATAATATTTTCTTCGGAAACCATCTATAAAGTCTGTTACCTCAAATTCATCTCCCAATACGGTCGTGTATTCGCCAAATCCTATCTTAGCCACAGTGGAGTGTTCAGCCACTAGATTGTTGAATTCCTCATTGGCGGAATATAGCAATAGTCGACCCCCTTTGTAGCTGAAGTAATACCAGGTAGATGGCGAAAACTGGAAGAAAAGCTGTACTACGTCCTCCCCTTCCTCATCTTTAGTGATTTCCATAAAACCTTCAGTCGCTGCATTGAGGTCCACATCTTGAATGTTCGACAAACCAATCATAGACGTATTGTACCAAGCGTGATAGTCAGAAGACCATTTGAGATCAATATCAGAAATCAGCAGTGTTTTCAAAAGACTATGACTGGCACTATACAGTGGTGTATAGTCGTTGAGCAATTTTTCTTCATAATTGAGAGCTGCTTGATCTCCGACTATATTGGCTAACTTGATCATCAATGATTCATCGTTGTTGTGTGCAGCATGAGGCCCCAGACGCTCAATCATATCCAGGATATCAGATGTCATCGTGGCAATCAACTCCTTGTGCAGATCCATATGAATTCCTATCATGGCATTCATTTCATAGGTGCTGGAGTCCGGTAAACCTTCCCCAACTATCGAAGTGGTCAAATTGAATTTGTCCCTATTTCTGATCAAATCTAGTTTTCCATCAAAATTTAACTGACCTGTTCGATCGTTATAGACGAAGGATTTACCTGAAAAACCTTTCAGGCTTCTTCTATTGGCTTGCTGAATTTTGAATTCTTTCTTATCCAGGTCATAGGACAGAATACCTTTGGCCGGAAAGAAATATTCGTCTTCCAAATTGTTTCTGGGCCTTCCGATGGCCATATAGATATCCGAAGTAGTTTCATCTATTAATAGACCCGCAGTTACATCTTCACCTTGCTCTGTTCTGGAGTCCTCTATTTTCAGCTCGACATCTGCTGTGTCTCCGGGCGTTTCGTAGCTGATCCAATAATCATATCGGCCCTGACTTTCCATATCCAGACTCACAAAACCCTTTTTGGCCAAAGATTTTTGATCTGCATACATGGTCACATCACCTTTGAAATAGAAACCGGGGGAGATTCGGATGTTTTCACCATCAGTAATGGTACCACCTGAAACTGTCATGGTTTTAATTTTTCCATCTGGTCGTTTCAGCTCCTTCAAGTCGAAACTCGCGAATTCAATGGCAAAGGTGTCCTTAGCGGTGTTTACCAATTCGTAAGTAGCGCTACCAGTAAATTTATTTCTTGAGATCACGGTTAAGTTCCCATCGAAGAGATTGTGATAACCATTGAGTGTATCGATTTTCAGTTTGGCGTTGTTGAAGGGTTGCAAAACCGCATTTTCCAGGATGGTTGTTTCGTTGTTGTCCGGAATGATCTCGGCATCTGCTACTCTAATGAATGGAATCCCTTTGATGTTGAGATCATAGCTATCCATATGATAGATAGCTTCTGTAGCACTAAAGGCAAGTGAATCCAATTCTTCTCGGGTAGTGTAAAAATAGGAGTGATCGATATCGATATAGTCAGGTTTCGACATGACTACTTTAGCAGAGTCCAGATACCAAACAGCATCAGGTATGGAAGTTTTCATCTGCGCGTAGGGAAAGCTGATCGCAGCTACACCTTGCACCTCTGGGTGCACGTTGGCAATGTTTTTTACCAAATCGAAATGAACGTCGAGATCACTACCAGCCATCGCAGGCTTTTCGGGATTATCTGTTAAAATCTCGAAATCTGAATGCTGCCCGAAGTATTCATATTGACTAAACTGAAATTCTTCAGATTCGGTCTTCGACCCTCTGGTTAGCATTTCACCCGAACCATATACCCCATTAAGGGTAATGTTGGCCTTACCATCGAGTGTGGCTGTGGCATTGTAAAACTCAAATGGAGCGGCCGTATTTTCGACATACATACTGTCCTTTCTGGGTCGCCATAGCATTTTAAAATTTGTGAGTTTAGCTTCAGGATAGCTGGCTTCTTCTACCTGACCTTCTCGAATGAGCCCATCTTGACCTACTGCAGAAACAGAATCCATGTAAAAAATGAATTCGTCAGAATAGACAGTAGTAGTTCTAAAATCGATTCGGCCTGATGCTCTTAAACCTCCCGAATTGAGAGTGATGGATCCATAGAGCTTTCCTTCACCCTGATACAATTGGTATCCTTCTTCGGGGATTTGGTGTTCAAACCCCAGAGATTTATCGGGCATGATTCTAAGGGTCTCCTTGAAGGTCGGAAAGAACCCTCCTGAATAGAAATCACCTTCGAAACCAATGGCGCTTACTTCACCTAGATTACTACTATCCATTTCGAATGGAGGTACAATGAAATAAATAGATCGGTCGTATGCCCCATTCAGAATGTCCTTTTTGTCGAAATATACGATGGCCTCAGAGTCGGATACAAAGTAGGGGTATTGACTGTACTTCCTTAATCCCGCCTTATTTTTTGGATGGTTGATATAGAGCGTACCAGAGGTCAATTCCAAGTGGTTACTTAGCTCTTCTTTTTGCGAGTTGTTCTTTTCATGAAAATCAACCTGAATATTGATCGAATCGATGTGGGGCATCTCTACCAGATAGGCATCATAGTTAAAGCTGGTTTCTTTACCATGGTAACGATAGGTACCCGCATTGACCATACCGTTGAACTTCATCCCTTTGTTTTTGGTCAAAGACAAAAGACTGCTATCCGGTTCGATGTATACCTCTGTATCTGGAGTGATGTTGACTCGGCGAACGCCTCTTACGTCCATTACTCCCTCATCAAAATGTAGCGTGGCATTCGATCCTTTGGAAGGCGAAACTGAGCTGATCAAGAAGCTGTCATAGTCTTTCAACTTATTGTATGACATTTGGTAGTGATAGGCCTTTCGGAGTACGGTGATCTGACCCGATTCCTTGTCATAGGTGATATATTGGTTTTGCTCTAGAAACACTGCAGCTGCATCAGCCAATTCCAATTTGATTTGGTAGGCATCTACCAGCTCCAGAACATTGAATTTCGAATCCTGGATCTTACGCGAATATTGGACGACCAGCATGATGGGGTGGAAACCAAATAAACCGGTCATTTTTTTGTATCGTATTTCGTTGAAGTAATCCTCTGATTCGAAAAGAGCAGGTACACGGTTAGCAGCATTGAGAATCTTTAGGTCCAGATAGGAAGAGTCCAGGTTCCACTGAATCATGTCCGTTTGGAATTCCATTTTGAAGAAGGACGAATAATAGTAAGTATGTTTATATCCTCCTGGATCTTTTAGCAGGGTCAATTTCGAAATGGCTGCATCATAATTGACTCCCACTGCCGGATGATAAATAGAATCAGATTGGTGATATAGCACAATGGAGGACCGATTGGCGGTGATCAATGAATCTTGAAATTCGTACTCATAGGATCTACTTGTAAAACTACGGTCTTCCGGGGCAGTCACAGTCAGGGTGGACAGATCCTTGGAGATAGATCTTCCATATTTACGAGCTCCTTTCATGGCAAATCCTCCTACATACTTGATGTTGTCTCCAGGAAGCTTTAACTCAATATCTGCTTTATTCGAAGTAAATACGGGATACATTTTCTCATCCGTTTTTCTTCTTTTTCCACTTTTGAAGTAAAAAACACCTGGCACAGGATTGTCAAACATCTGAGGATAGGTCATTTCAGCTCTTGCTGTTTTGATGGCAGGCTTGTTTGTGTCAAAAGAAAAGCCATTGAGTTTAACTACAGCGCCATCGGTACCTTGAAGATCATCTGGCCAGTCGATCTCACCACTGGTTCCTACGAATTTTTGATCCTTGATCAAAAAACTACCTTTTACATTTTTGATGGTGAGTGTGTCATAGGGAGTGGCGATTTTAAATTCCATGCCCGTAACTTCGATGACTGGCCCTCCAACAATCGGATCTATGTCATTGGATTGAGCCAGCGCCACTAGATCCGGTTTTTCGAAAGCATAAAGCTTTCTTTCATAGGTTTCTTTTTGTTCTGGTTCGTCCTCAATAAACCCACCGTCATCCACACTGTCCCAGGTCGAATCGTCATTGCCGCCCCAGCTGTCGTTTCCCCAGCCATCATCCGCACCCCAATCGTCCGCTGTATCCCAGCTGTCGTCACTTCCCCAATCATCAGATGCCCAACTGTCATTTGCAGCTTCATCCACATTTGGGAGTGGTTCATCTTCGACAATAAATTCTTCTTCAGGCTCATCTTCTTCCACGACCTCTTCGGTCAGTGGATTGCTGGGTGCTGCAGCTTCTTCTTTTAGAGCAATGGTAAATGTGCCTCCTTTACTTTTAAGCTTGTTGTAATGAGAGTGATATAGCGTGCCCTCTGCGAAAAAGTAAGCCATGTTTTTGTAGAGAGTAATGATCTCATTTTTCTCGTAAAGGTCAACTGCATGATGGCAGATGTTGAGTACTTCAGAAAACTGATCATTGGTCAGACCTTCTTGCTCGTGAGCATGAGTAATCAAACTAAAAAACAAGGTATAGTATGGCCTAGTTGATAAGCGACGA